>CABMIH010000043.1 GCA_902386205.1 uncultured archaeon
AGAACTAAATGTCCCAAAACATTTTATCACACTCAGACGCCAATTTTACGATATTATAAACAAACAGTATGGTTTAGAGAAAAACCAACTTATTAAAATTCATCAACACGAATTGAAACGGTCACCTATTAAAATGGCTTTTATTAGAGGCAAACCTTTCATTTGAAGGAAATTTTGTAGTTGTGAACAAAGATAAAGTAAGAACCATAAGAATGGATGGTTTTAAATAACTCGTTGCCATCGGCGCATTTAAAGATTCTAGAAAATGTTCGCTCATCGGCCTTCAACGGTAGTTTTTAATTTTCAAAATGCAGAGCCTTCAAAGTGGTTGTTAAAATCTTGAAGCTGCCCATTACTCTCCAAAAAATTCACTCCTCTGCAAATTATGCTCCTTCGCCAGCACATAGAGCTTGATGAGTGGTTCATAAGTCCTTGCCCTACAAATCCCTTTTATATCCCTGAAAAGACTGCGCCCGACCTCTTTATCAAACTTGCCCATTTTATCAATGGGCAGGATTACAAAAAGCCTTGTTCTCTGGCCCGACCTGTGAAGATCAAGAAGCCTCCCGAGTCCTTTTGTCACATCGATCGTATGCTCAACCTCAAAAGCAAATTCTGGCACAAGCATATCGGTATCGCCGCCGAACCACATCACATCGCACGAGTTCGTACTGAGTTATTTGTTTATGTTGCGCGCTTTTTAATGTGAAGTGGCTGCTTTGGGAACATATCGGCGCCGGAAGTTTAATATTTAGATAGTGATAAATTTATGGCGCAATTCACCGCAAAGTTCGCAAAGAACGCAAAGCAGAGGCTTCTTTTTATTCAAAGGCGCACTGGTTGCTACAGAAACTAACAGTTCCCTATATTTTACTCATCTTCGCTAGATATTTTGTCGTGTATATTTTTGCCTTATCTTGCTGTTTAAAATGCCCATCGTTGCTCCATACCGAGCAATCCAGAGCTAGCGCCAGAGCTAAAAATGGCGAATCTGTGATATCGATATCTCTTAAAATATCCTCGGCCAGAGCCATTTTTTTGTTGTATTTATCTTTCGGAGCTAAGTGAATATGCTTTTGCAAAAGCAAAAGAAGAGCATCAAGCTCTCCCTCGCTCAATTTGGATTTCCTCAATAGGAGTTTCTTATGTTTTGTTATCTCGCTGAAAATATACTCGGGGGCATACAGGTCGAATATATCGCTAAGAATTATGTCTCTTGTGGTTGATTTTTTGATCAACGCCGAAAAAATGATGTTTGAATCAAGTACTAATTTCATTCCTCAGCCTTTATTTTATCGTAGAGGGCACGCTTTATAATATGATCGAGTTCGCCTATATCCCCTTCTCTCAACTCGCTTTTCTCAGCAAGCAGGTTTCCAATTTTTATCTCGGTAAGTCTGCTTATGATGGCTGACTCTACCCATTTCAAACCTTCTTTATTCTTCGTTATCCAGCTAAGATCATTGGGAAGTTTTAACACAAGGTCTACCATATTTCACCTTATACAATTAGCTATTATATTCATTCGAGAGGTTTTAAGGTTTCTCTTCTTTGAAATACTACTTTATTCTCTCCTTTCCCCTTCATACGAGTTCATTGTTTATGCTGCATTGTTTTTAAGGTAAAACGGCTGTCTGGGAACATATCGGCGCCAAGGATTTAATATTTATAATTAAATACAATAACATTAAAATATATCGAGATAATACAAAAGCTATATTAAGAGCATGGATAAATGATAAAATATGCAAAGAGATGCGGCATGATACTTGAATACATAAATGCGGCGCTTGAAAAAGCAAAATATGAGATAATTGAAGATGATGAACCTTATTACGGGGAGGTTCCGGGACTAAAGGGGGTCTGGGCAACCGGCAAAAACCTGGAAGAATGCAGAAGAAATCTTGCCGAAATAATAGAAGGATGGATAATTCTCAGATTAAAAAAAGGACTTCCAATCCCTTCAATCGGTGGTATAAAGTTCGAAGAGCCAAGGGTGATGGAATCTCTTGACAAAATTGATGCCGGTGTCATGGAAACAGCTTGTTAAGAGATTAAAGGAATTCGGATTCGAAGGTCCATTCTCAGGTGGGAAGCATCCGTATATGTTAAAAGGCGATCTTGTTTTGACGGTACCTAATCCTCATAAAAAAGAGATCGGCGTGGACCTGCTTTCCCGCATATTAAAGCAAGCCAGCATAAAGAAACAAGAATGGCTAAAATGATTTTATATAAGAATAATTCTGCGCCATCTATTTTTTACTCTCCAAAAAATTCCGTCTTCTGTAAATTATGCTCCTTCGCCAGAGTGTAGAGATTGATCAGCGGTTCATAAGTTCTTGCCCTGCAAATCCCTATCCCTGAAAAGACTGCGCGCGATCTCTTTATCGAACTTGCCCATTTTATCAATGGGCAGGATCACAAAAAGTCTTGTCCTCTGGCCCGACCTGTGAAGATCAAGAAGCCTCCCGAGTCCTTTTGTCACATCTGTCGTATGCTCAACTTCAAAAGCAAACTCCGGCACAAGCATATCGGTGTCGCCGCCAAACCATATCACATCGCACGAGTTCGTACTGAGTTATTTGTTTATGTTGCACGGTTTTTGATGTAAAATGTTTGCTCCGAAAACACATCGGCGCCGAGAATTTAATATTTGTATTGAGATAAATATTGTGCCAAATAATTATATGATTTTATGGTCAGTAAAATTATAAGGACATCCGTCACCACGTTTCGAATTTCAGGTTCTCGACTTCATTAAAATGATCATCGCGCGATACTACAATAAGACCATGCTGACATGCAACAGCCGCAACCCAGATATCATTTTCTGGAATAGGTTGTCCTTTTTCCAGTAGTCGCTTTTTTATCAAGCCATAGTAGCGTGCAGTATCAGTATCGCATGGCAGAACAGCGCTGCATGACGCAAAATCCTCTAATCTTGACAGATTCTTCTTAATATGTTTGGACTTATGGGCGCCAAAGTATAATTCTCCCATAACTGTGCTTGATATAAAAACTTCATCCGCATGCGCCAACTGATTTTTAACAGAAGCATCATCTCCAAAGAGAGCGATTATGATATTCGTATCAAGCAGAAATCTACCACCCATTCATATCCACTCGTTCACAGCCCGATTCAATGGCTTCACTCATAGCCTTGATATCCTCAGTTTCCATTATACCTGAAAAGCCGAGGAGCCGCTTACCTTGAACACCTTTTGGAAAAGATCTACCCAACGCATGAGCAAAATCAAGTACCTGACGCTGGAGTTCAAGTGGTAGCTGATCGAGCTGTCTAGCGATATCCTGCTTAATTGTCGAGACTTCTGTCATATGTTTAATATATGGTTACAATTGCCTTAATATTTTCCATGGTTTTCAATCATGTCCTCTGGCCTGACCTGTGAAGATCAAGAAGCCTTCCGAGTCCTTTTGTCACATCGGTCGTATGCTCAACTTCAAAAGCAAATTCCGGCACAAGTATATCGGTATTGCCGCCGAACCATAGAACGTCTATATGGCTCACGATCTCCACGACTTTTGGATGAAATACATCTCTCTGGAATTCTTTTATGGTTGCCCTCGTTCTTCATTTACTGACTTAAATAAAATTATTTGATATTAATTCTTTCTATGTAACATGGATTCCCATCAACAAGAGTTCGTTCCGAGTTCGTAGGAGTTCGTTGCTCACGTTGCACGGTTTTTTCTGTGAAGTGGTTGCTCCGGGAACATATCGTCGCCGGGAATTTAATATTTAAAGAATGATGATTTCACTGCGCTTTACATCGCGAAGATTGCATAGTGGAGTTAATTTGCATTTATTGGCGTTTGGATTTTTATGTTTTTGTTTTGATAATATATTAATACGCGTTATCGGGCCAGCCATTACCATAATAATTATACCCTCCCGTGTTTATTATATCCATGTGATTTGAAATGGAAGTTGTTAAAGGCTATGAGTTGACAAAAAAGGGTTTGACAATATCTCGCAGCCTGTTAGAAAGTGCCGGATTAGAATCCGATATAGATGTATTTGCTAAGGACCATACCATTATTATTAAATCCAGGTCGATGACCGACCGTGTTCGGGGAATCGTAAA
Organism: uncultured archaeon; assembly: GCA_902386205.1. GTDB lineage: Archaea > Halobacteriota > Methanosarcinia > Methanosarcinales > Methanoperedenaceae > Methanoperedens. The sequence continues at coordinate 4,107 of CABMIH010000043.1, forward strand.
AAAGACGCCTCTGACAGCCGAAAAACTGGATGAATTATATCATACATCGAAAGGTGTATAGTTGCTTCTCTCCGACTTCGCTGCGGATGAACGCATATTTATTGATGCGAACATCTTCATCTATAATGCGCTGGATGACCCGAATTATGCAGAATCCTGTTCTGAATTTTAAGGCAGGTTGGACAAATAAACTAAAAGGAGTGATTACTCCTCATGTCATGGATGAAGTTTTATTTAAGATACTGATAGCTGAGGCGTCGCAGCACATCGAAAAATTCACTTTACCAGGTCTGAAAAAGGAAATGAAAAGCTCCGGCTTTTCTTCAAAAGTCTATAAACCGGTAAGAGAGTACAGCGATTATCTGACAGAACTCACTTATGGCGGTCTGGAAATACTGACAGTTGATGGAGGATTAGTAGAGAAATCGACAGACCTTGGATTAAGGTACGGATTGCTGACTACTGATGCTATACATCTTTCCACAATGAAACAATACGGAATAATTAATGTAGCGACTAACGATTCTGATTTTGAAAGAGTGGAATCTATAACTATCTATAAGCCGGAAAGATCAACAGCCTGAGTATCATTGATTTACCACCGGATTTCATAACCGTAAATTTTCCCGAGTTCAAGCAGCATCCCCTGAACGACCTTAATATTTGTATTGAGTTAAATATTATGTGTATACGATCTCATGATTTTTTTTCTTGAAAGCCAAAAGGCCATAAATTGCTTGGGAAATGGATTTATTTATTTAAATAGTAAGGCAAACAAGAAATATCATACTAAAATGAGAAGCAAAATGATTACCCTTGATAAAGTTCTCGAAGAAGCAGAACATTTAGAATTTGAAGATCGGGAGTATCTATTGAATATTCTTTCTAAAAGGCAGATTGAGTTAAGAAGGGTTGAAATATCTAAAAGGGTAAAAGAAGCAACGAAGGCTTACAAAGAGGGAAATGTGAAGAGAGGAAAGCTTGAAGAACTCTGGAAAGACCTGAATGATTGAACTTATATGGGATGATAAGTTTAAAAAATTATTTAAAAAATGGAACCAGAAACATCCCGATTTAAAGGAGCAATTCAGGAATAAAATGGAATTATTTGTGATTGATCCTTTCCATCCACCCTCGCGTTCTCAAAGCAGAGCCAGATCGTGAACTGCGCTGGCTGGGTAAGGACACACGGCGGGGGTTTGAAGAAATGAACATGGCTCTCAAGTTGCGGGCGGAAGATTAGTAATTTCGCGACACTGAATAGTTTATATACTTTAAAGTAAATTACTTGGAAGTATATGAATTTCATAGGCAGACAAACAGAACTTGGAATATTGAACGAGAGATTCAACAGCAGCAGGGCCGAATTCATGGTGATATACGGCAGGCGGAGGATTGGCAAGACAGAACTTGTGAAGAAGATAATTTCAGAGCACGGCGGCATAATATTGATGGGGAGGGAAGAATCAAAAAAACTGGGGCTCCAGAGGTTTTCAAGATTGCTTGGTGAATACTTCAAAGACGAGTTCCTGGAAAAACAGGGTTTTAACAACTGGGACGCTTTCTTTGAATATATTTACACCAGATCGAAGAACAACAGGATAATAATAGCTCTTGATGAATTTCCTTATCTTGTAAAGGATGAAAAATCTCTTCCTTCGATCCTTCAGGATTACTGGGACAACAAACTCCGGGACACCCGGATATTTCTCATAATTCTCGGATCAAGTGTTTCGATGATGGAAAGGCTCCTGGGTTATAAATCCCCCCTTTATGGCAGGCGTACGGGGCAGTTAAAGCTCATGCCATTAGAATTTAAAGATGTTGCACTGCACGTAAAAGATATTGAAAGGGCGGTAGAATTTTACAGCGTATTCGGCGGAACTCCTGCATATATAACCGAAGTGGACACTTCAAAAGATATCATAGGGAACATTAAAGAGAAATTCCTTCGCATCGATTCCTTCATTTACCAGGATGTGCGCTTTGTCCTGATGGAAGAGCTTGAAGAGCCGAGATACTATTTTTCTATTCTCGAAGCGATAGCTGCTGGCAATGTCTCTTTTGGGGATATAATGAACTATACCGGATTAGAGAGAAGCATTGTCGGGAAATACATAAATGTACTGATCGAACTTGACCTGATAAGGAGAGAACTACCCATAACAGCGCCTGCAAAAACAAAAAAAGGTTCATATTCTTTTAAAGATAACATTTTCACTTTCTGGTTCGGGTTCATTTATCCTTACGAAGACCTTATCAGCATGGGAAGAAGCGAAGAAGTGTTATCCAGAATATCCAGAGATCTAAATTCCCTTACAGGAAAAGTTTTCGTGGAGATATCCAAAGAATTCTTGTGGCAGATCAACGGGACTGATTTTAATTTTACAAGGATGGGCAGATGGTGGTATAAAGGGGAAGAAATCGATATAGTAGCTTTGAACGAAGAAAGCAAGGAAATTACCCTCTTTGAGTGCAAATGGAGCGTATTGAAAGAGAAAGAAGTTGAAAGGATTCTTGCGGATCTAAAGGGCAAAGCTTCGCAGGTGAAATGGCATAATGCGGAGCGCAAAGAACATTTTGGCATTATCGCTAAGAACATTGAAGGAAAAAGAACATTCAAAAAAAAAGGCTACCATGCTTTTGACCTTGAAGATTTCGAAGCTGCAATAATTGGAAGGGAAAGCACAAATCCTCAATAATTATCCATAATAGCTTTTACTGCGTTCTTATATTCGATCTTAAGGGAATAGACATTATGGTCGCCTTTTACGTCTATCCTCAAAATACCAAGCCTCGTATTCATAAGGCCGACCATTGCCGACACTCCCCTGTAATTAACATCAAAACCTTCCTTAGTAAGAGATTCATAGACGTCCTGGGTGGTATAGGGCTTGCTGCTAAGGAATAATTTTAGAACGGATTTTCTTATTCCCGTTTCATCCCTTACCAGGTATTTTGTAAGCCGTGTCTTGATTTTTTCGTTTCCTTCGACGCTCAGTGAGACCACCATTTCCCATTATTCAATTTTAAGAGTTTATACCTTTGCATGGCTAAAACGGCGTCTTTTCAACAATCATTCCGTTCTTCACAGGATATCGCTCTATCACAGAAACGCTGCATCCTGCTTTTTTCAGTTCTTCAGCCAGGTCGTCAACTATCCACCATGCGGTCTCAATAGATCCTCGGGAGAGGATGTACATATCATCGGTCACTCCTGCATCTTTCAATATACCAAGGCACTTACCCACAATGATCCCATAGACGATTGTCCCGTCCTCTGTTATCTCATCAAAATCCCGGGCTGTCATCCTGGCAGTCCTTTTTAATCTCTCCCTAAACTGGACGGCATCCTTGAACGAGGAGGAGCAAAAATGGATCTTACTGCCCTGTAGGGATACTGCTGTCTCTTTGCTCCCTGATGCTGCAGAGGATATATCATTAAGAGGAACAAAGCCGCGTTTCCTCAGTTCAGTTGCATTTGTTTCTGAAAACTCAAGCTCATTCAGGTTCAGGAAGCCATCCACTTCTTCAAGTAATAATAAAATACTTCTAAAATCATTAGGTATAGAGGGGATCTCAATTCCTGTGGAAAGTCCGAGTTCGCAGGCTGCAAGGATGGATTCCCTGTAATGCGTGCGGTCTATATTTGCGAGCATGTTCTGGGGCGGATGGAACCTTATCTCGTCAAGGCCTACTTTCTTTAGCGATCCAAGCATTTCCTTATCAGGCGCGAGCGCTGTGTAAAGGTGTATGTGGTGGGATTTGCCGAACCTGTTTTTTAGAAGCTTGATATAATGATTCACGCGTTCCAGTCTTAAAAGTGGTTCCCCGCCTGTTATGCCTGTCCCCAGCGCATCCATCGAAAGGGCTTCCTCGATCACGTCCTCATCTTTTTCAACAGGTCTTTCATTTGCGAACACCACGTCTTTTTCCCTTCTTTCGTTTGAGACAGGGCAGTAAAAGCAATTTTTCCCGCATACGCCTGTTACAAATAGTACCATCTTTGCGCCTTTATAGCAGAGGCGGCAGCCTTCAGGGAGGTAATTGAAAAATGAACCCGAATTATCTGTTTCCATTATTGTTAGACCTATCTTGACAGCTTTTAATAATTAATTGTTTTCACGGCCCTGTCGTGCAATTCCTTATTTTTCGTCCCTATTATCGATAGCCCCGTCAATTTCACATCACCTGCTATGGGTTTCCCCTTAAGGTCGGTGAGCAGCCCTCCTGCCTCTTTCAATATCAGGGCAGATGCCATAATGTCATAGCCGCTGACAAGACCCCTTGTGTCAATGATACCATCAAGCGTATTATCGGCCACAAAACACATATCCAGCGCAATGCTTCCAAGCGCCCTGACTATGATTGACTTTTCAAGTTCGATTAATCCGGCCGGGACATCCGGCACGCCGTAGGAATACACCGACACCACAGGTTTCGGCCTTGTTCCTGGTTTTATGCCTGCGATCTTTTTGCCATTTAAGAAAGCGCCATTTCCCTTCTCCGAGCAATAGGTATTCCCCTGGATATCGCAGATAACAGCCATGCTGATATCCCCGAAAGTTGCTATACTGGTTTTTTCCGTATAAGCAAGCGAAGTGCAAAAAAAAGGGATACCGCATGTGGCGTTGGTAGAACCGTCGATGGGATCAAAAACCAGCATGAAACCGGGATGGTTTCCAACCAGCCTGTCGCCAAGCTCCTCAGATATCACTCTTGCAGACATGCCCCTGTCAAGAAGAGCCTTATCAAGCGCGTTTTCCGCCGCCATATCCATCTTGCGCGTAATATCTTTCGGACGCTGCACTACCATTTCACCATAATCCGCATTCTCTCTTATGAAAGATTTGATCACGTCCCTTATTTCATTCCCGATATCAATGAGAGTTCCGATTTCCATGTATTTCTCCAAAAAGTGCCATTAATGCATCAGCCGCGTTCCTTGCAGCCTCGTCAGGCTTCATTTTATCACTTTCTATCACTATTTCAGGATTGAGGGGTTCTTCGTAAGGGACATTCACGCCCGGTACTGTCGCACCTGCCTGCGCGGATTTCTTATAAATACCTTTTGGAGAAAAAACGGCTTTCCTGTGAGCTTCACGTTCCATGCAAACAGAAAGCGGGCACCTGATGAACACTTCTGCGAACTGCGGTATTATTTTGCGGGCCGCGTCCCTGTACCTTCTCCTGTTTGCGGTCGCATCTATAAAAACATTGGTTCCGCATTCCGTAAGGAGCTTTGCCATATATCCGAGGGACGCATAAACAATATCCCGCTCATCATCCGTATATTTCGGGGTCGGGGTAAGAACCCTTCGTATTTCGTCAAGCTGGAGTATCCTGACGTTGAACCCTTTTTGCCTTATGATGCTGGCAGTACGCGAAGCAATAACCGTTTTACCGCTTCCGGGAAGACCGGTGAACCAGACTGCAAATGCCATTTTATTCCCGCGATAGATATGAATTCACGTTCATATAGTCAAATTCTTCATTGTCCAGTATATTATAAATATAATTAAAGAGTTTTTTCCGAACACCCTGTTCAAGATTGGGATACCATACCGGGCTTGCCACAACAAGGCTCCTGAAAACGTAGAATGGCTGTATGACTTTCAGCATTTCATTATCATGGGTTTTTTCAAGGTAATTCTTAAAGAAAAGCTCGTACAATTCACGGAACGGCCCCGCAAGCTCACCGTATTTTTGAAGGGAATAGAAAAGATAGTTCATCGTTATGGAAGAAACGTCATCTGCGGCCTCACCCCATTCCCCGCGGCTCCTGTCAAGCACCGTGAAATCCGCACCTTCACGGAACATTATGTTCCAGGGATGGAAGTCTCCGTGCTCCATGCAAAGGCGGTGAGTTAATCCCTTTATCTTATATCGCCAGTCAACACATTTCTTTTCTATCTCGCAAAGGTCGTCCCTGCTCACAAAATCCAGGTCGTCGGGGTAGCTGTCCGTAAGCCCCATGATGCATTCGCCGTGTCCCACAGTATCCCTGATTTTGCGAAGATACAGTTCCCGGTCGTCATGTTTATTTGCATGGATCCGGGCAAGATACGAGGATAGTGCCTTTGCCCTGTCAATGTCAAGCTTGAGAAGTTTCCCTTCCTTCTTTATTCTCTCAAGGTCAAGGAAATATTCTTTTCCTTCTATTTTTTCCATTAAAATGAAATACTCTTCAGCCTTACCCCCTGAAGAAAGTTCGCCATCATGTGTAAAGTACCCGACGTCAATGGAGCGCACATGCTCCGGGAGGTTATTGAAAACCGAGTTCTGCCATATCAGTATCTGAGCCCTGTCCGAGAAATGGTCATGCCCGAAACCTTTCTGCACGCGCATGGTTGATAGGACGACCGAACGCTTCTTGCCTTTTGCCTCAAATTCTATAAGATAGGGCTTGCCATAACCAAATCCTTTTATTCCTTCTTCAACTTCAACAGGTATGCCGCCAAGTTCGCCGATCCCCGTAACTCTTGCACTGCCATATAATTCTTTTAAATAATTCTCGACCGCTTTGACACTCAATTGCATCTTATGTCCCCATTTCCCATGAATGCAGGTATTTATCCTGCTCTTCTGTCAGGGTTTCAATCTCAATGCCCATCGCCTCAAGCTTGAGTTTGGCCACTCTGCTATCGATCTCGACCGGGACCCTGTAAACCTGGTTCGCAAGTGTCCTGCCTTTTTCTGCAATGTATCTTACAGCAAGAGCCTGGTTCGCAAAGCTCATATCCATGACCTCTGGCGGGTGCCCGAACGCGCTTGCAAGGTTTACGAGCCTGCCCTCTGCAAGCAGGTATATTCTTTTTCCGTCTTTCAGAACGTATTCCTGGACATCGTTCTTTATCTGGTTGACCTCAATTGATAGTTTTGTAAGCGCAGGGATATCGATTTCCACGTTGAAATGGCCTGAATTGCACACAATCGCCTGGTCTTTCATTAACTGGAAATGCTCTTTCCCGATAGCCTTTATGTCGCCTGTGACCGTAATGAAAAGATCCCCGGCTTTTGCCGCTTCTTTCATCGACATGACGCGGAAGCCGTCCATGACAGCTTCAAGGGCTTTTCTCGGCTCGACTTCCACAACAACAACATTGCCCCCGAGTCCTCGCGCCCGTGAAGCCACACCGCGCCCGCACCAGCCATAACCGGCCACTACGATCGTCTTTCCTGCGAACAGGACATTTGTGGCGTTCATTATCCCGTGTATGGTGCTCTGCCCCGTACCATAGCGGTTATCGAACATCATCTTGGTCTCGGCGTCGTTTACTGCGATCACAGGATATTTCAGGGCGCCTTCGGAGGCCATTGCCCGCAGCCTTATGACACCTGTGGTTGTCTCCTCGCACCCTCCTTTTATGTCTTTAATAAGCTCCCTGTGTTTTGAGTGGACAAGCGCTATAGTATCAGCGCCGTCATCAAGGGTTACATGAGGTTTGATCTTGAGGGCTTCCTCAAGACACTCGTAATACTGTTTCTCATCCTCACCTTTTATCGCGAAGACTTTTATGCCCTCGGATGCAAGCGCTGCCGCCACATCATCCTGTGTGCTCAACGGGTTTGACGCCGCAAGCGCGATATTTGCGCCTCCCGCTTTCATCGTATATATAAGGTTCGCAGTTTCAACAGTAACATGGAGGCACGCCACCACGTTGACCCCTTTGAGTGGTTTTTCTTTCTCGAATTGCTCTTTGATTTTTTGAAGCACAGGCATGTGCCTTCTTGCCCATTCGATTCTCTGCTTCCCCTCGGCAGCAAGGTTTATGTCTTTTATTATATAATCTTTCATCAAAATCCCTTTAATATTAAACAGGTGTCAAATGCCTGAGATACTTATTAATTGTTTCGTTCGCGTTGGCTTCGGGGGGCATCGCGCGAGAGACTGCATCCCCGGTCATGTGTAATCGAAATCTTAAATAAGGATGTTGATATAAGAGACCCACCACAATTGCAGGTTTGAAGAACGTTGGTTTTACATAATGCCGAAAAACGAAAAAAAGATAAAATGTGTTTTTTGCAACATGTTTTTTCCGGAATATCAAATGCACAGGATTTACATACTTGAAGGATGCTGCGATCGTCGTGAAGGATTTGCCTGCAGCAGTTGTTTCAGGCATCCGCCGTGCCTGATCAGAAGATTTGAGTAAAAATAAATCTCTAAAAAAATCTCATGCAGTTCCCGGAAGCCTTACATGCACGGTCGTACCTTCCCCAACTTTGCTCTCAATCCATATCTCACCTTTATGTGCATCAATTATACTTTTACATATATAAAGCCCAAGTCCTGTGCCGCCGTATTTCCGGGTTATGGAGGCATCGGCCTGATAAAATCTCTGGAAAAGGAAAGGTATCACTTCTTCAGGGATCCCTATCCCAGTGTCGGCCACTGTAATACGAACACTGCCCTCTTCCTCCCACGCCCTGATAGTAATTTTGCCTTCAGGGTGTGAGAATTTTATAGCATTGTCTATGAGGTTCAAAAACACTTCCGTCAACCTGTCCCTGTCTCCTGTGACCATAAGGCCAGAAGGCACATCTTTTATCATGGTAATGTTTTTTCTCTCAGCCTGTACCTTCATGTCGGCTATAGAGGCTGTTATTATCTCATCGACTGACCTGGGCATGGGTTTCATTTTAATATCGGGTTTGCCGATCTGCTGTATGCTCAAAAATAACAGGCCGTCAATCAGGCGTGTGAGCCTGTCGGTGTTCCGGATTATGGCTTCAATGGCCTTATTCTGGACTTGCGAGATATCACCAAGTTTCCTGTCATATATCAACTCACTATATCCCCTGATAGAAACAACCGGGGTCTTTAGTTCATTGGATACATTAGAAAGAAATTCACTCTTCATCCTGTCGAGGGATTTTAGCTCGTTATAAGCTTCCTGGAGCTTTTTATATGCCCCCATGGCTTCCTGGTACAACCTTGCATTCTCAACTGCTACACCTATCTGGCCGCCTATGGATGAAAGGAGATCGATATCTTCTTTCGAAAAATCCCTGCGCTTGCAATTTGCAAGGTTCATAGCTCCTACCACACTGCCTTTAGCCATTAGCGGCACGCCCACGACAGAAAAAATCCCTTCTTTTTCAAGGTATGGCAGGAGATCCCGGCTGGGATAATGGTCTATATCCGTGTACAGGGGCCTTTTAGCCTGGACTGCGCTTCCCGCGATCCCCTCACCCACTTTTATTTCAGAAACAGCCCTTTGAAAATTCGGGGATATGCCTGTAGAAGTCTTCAATTTCAGCATCTTACCATCTTCTTCGAGCAAATAAATGGCGCCTGAACATGCGGATGTCACCTGGATGGTTTTTGCAAGTGACTCTTTGAATATCTCGCCCAGGTCCAGTGACTGGCTCACCACCCTGTCAATTTCAAAAAGTGTTTCCAGGGTCTTATCATGGCGTTTCAGTTGTGAATATAACCTTGCATTTTCAACAGCTACTCCTATCTGGCTTCCGATGGATGAAAGAACATCAATATCATCTTTTGAGAATATCCTGTGCTTTCGGTTTGAAAGGATCATAGCCCCCACGACCTTCCCCTTCGATATGAGGGGGATTCCGGCAAGGGATGTAATACTATCTTTTTTCATGAGCGGGAGGAGCTCAGGATGTGGATAGTTCTCTATGTCAAGGGTTACAGGTTCTTTTGATCTGACCGCCAATCCCGATACTCCCTGCCCTACTTTTAACTTTGAAGCAGCCTCTGCAAGCTCCGTTGATATGCCAGTATGAGTTTTCAGACTCAGCGTTTCCCCATCTTCTTCAAGTAAGTAAATCCATCCCGCATCCGAAGAAGTCACTTCGATAGTTTTGGCAATTGCCTCTTTTAACATCTCATCGATATCAAGATACCGGCTCACCACCCTGTCAATTTCAAAAAGTGTCTCAAGAGTCCTGTCATGGCGTTTAAGCTCTGAATATAAATGGGCGTTTTCAATTGCAAGCGACACAGAGGCTGCAAGCTTGCCAGCAAAATCGATCTGGGCTTCGGTAAAGTCAAAAGGAGCCGAATGGTAATTGAAACCGATAACGCCTATCACTTCTTCTCTTACGATCATCGGGACGATAAGGACAGATTTTACCCCGAATTTATCTACTATCTCCGGATTGATCCTGTCATCGCGGTAAGCGTCATTTATGGCGACCGGCTTTTTGGTATGGGCTGCAAGCGCTATATGCGTCACTTCCTCATCCGTGAACTTCATCCCGATCATCTCTTCAGGCAGCCCATAAAGATACCTTACAACCCAGTAGCTGCCTTCACGCATCAATATCCCTGTCGCTTCGGTGGCCAGCACCCTGCCCGACTCAACGGTAATGCGCTCCAGTATCTCATCGATGTCAAGAGTTGAATTTATGGCTGTATTGATGTTATTGAGGGCATCACTTAGCTTTTTTGCCTTTTGCTCTTCTTCATAAAGACGGGTGTTTTCAATAGCTATTGCCACCTGATTTGCAATCGCCCGGCAGATGCCGATTTCCCCCTCTCTGAATTCCTTGACCTTACCCAGACTGCTTAATTGCATAGTTCCCAGGGATTTATTTCCAAGAACAAGCGGCACTATAAGGATTGACCTTATGTTCAACCTATCCGCCATTTCCTTCTCTTTTGGGGACAGTTCCTCCTTCTGTGTATCTGGAACCATGATATATTGCTTTTCCCGATATGCCTTATTCACAACCGGATAGTCATTAAGATATAATATTTCTCCTGTAGCTGGTTTTAGCTCATCCCCCGGACTGTATTCTGAAACTACGGTACCTTGCTCCTTTCCTTCCTCTACGAGTATGATGGAGCAGTAGGAGACGTTGACTATCCTTACCGCCTCCCTTACTGCAATCTCAAGGACTTTTTTCAGATCAAGACCGCTTGAGATGCTCTGGTTTGTTTTGATAAGCGCAGAAAGCTCAAGATTTCTCCAGTTTAGATCCCTTGTTCTTTCCTTTACCTTCTGGTCAAGACCCTCATATACTTCTTTCAATTTCTGGACCATCACATTAAAAGACTGTGCAAGCTCCCCAATTTCATCCCTGCTCTCCGGCTCTATGCTGACCGTAAGATAACCTTTTGCTACCTTCCTGGAAGCATTTGAGAGACGGATAAGCGGATCTGTAAATCTCCTGCCAAGAAAATAAGCAAGAATGGCTATTACAACAAAATAAAACAGGCCAAGAGCAATTGACCTTTCTTTCAACCTTATCGCAGGTATCAGCGCTTCCCGGGAATCAATCTTTACTACCAGTCCCCAATTCCCTGAGGGTATATATGTATACGCCGCAAAAACCTCATCACCGTTATAATCAAGAGCCTGTACAGTCCCTTTCTCCCCATTTACGGCAAGAACAGCGGGCCGGCCTATGCTGGAATTCACTGAATAATGCAGTGTCATGGGAGCGCTTGCATTCTTTCGTAAAGGGTTTAAAAAAACAACTTCAGCATCTCTTTTCTGCACAAGAAGCGCTTCACCGGTTTTCCCAAGTCCCGTATAATCGCTCGTAACATCGTAGATGAAAAGTGGATAAACCATAATCACAACTACGCCGATGAATTTACCTGTGCTTCTATTTAATACAGGGGCCGATATTATATATCCTGTTTTGTTATCGTAATAATTTATATTGCCAAGATACTGTTTTTCCCTGGCTTTTATAAAAAGATCATTTTCAGAGTAGTCTGTACCTATCAATCTGCTTTCTGTAGAAGCTAAAACCTTACCATTCGGGTCAAGGGCTGAAATTTCAAAAAACTCAGGGATTTCCTTTTTTACCCTTAAAAGGTTTGTAGTAATATAGGCTGCATTCCTTTCTTCTATTTGTTGCATGAAATTAGTGGAGGCGATCTCACCCACCTGCTCTTTCCTGAAATTAACGACTGTTGTGATATGTGTTTTTTTTGCCTCGGCAAGCGCGCTCAGGTCATCCATTACCGTTTTTTCAATCGCATCTGCCTCAGCTGAATAATTGACATAGCTTATTACGGCATAAGGGAGGAGCGATATTATTATAAGAGATAATGCTAATTTCTGGCTTATGTTCAGGCTTTTCACGGCTCAACCATCTTTTTGACCCTTTCAACCAGGTCTTTTCTCCCAAAAGGTTTGGTGATGTAATCATCTGCTTTCAGGACATGCAGTCCGAGCATTTTATCAATGTCCTGATTCCTGACAGTGAGCATGGCCACAGGCAGCTCTTTAAATTTTTCCTTGATTTTCTTGAATACCTCCCAACCATCCATCTCAGGCATCATTATGTCAAGAAGTACGGCATCAGGTTTTTCCCTGCCCAGTTTTTCCAGGCACTCGCTGCCGCTGTAGGCTGTAATTACCTCAAAACCTTCTGTTTCAAGTACAAGCTGTACAAGGTCCACGGTATCCGGCTCATCGTCAACTACCATAATTTTCTTTGTCATATTCATTTATCTCCCTTTCCCGAAAACTCACCTTTTAACCACCACCAATATTTAAAAGAAACAGCCATAACTATAATATTCCCAATTACGAGCAGAGTGAATAAAGCATCCCCGGAACTGCCATCTGCGGCATATTGAACCGACCAGCTGGCAGGTATGGTTAGAATTAACGTAAAAATAGCAAGGTAGTATAAAAGATAATATTTTGGAAGGCGCATTCCTTCACCCATTCTCGCACTCAGGTGCATCAATACTGCATAAAAGACCAGTATGCCCAGGATGCCTGCACAGAAAAGAACAAAATCGATAATCATTTCCCTCTCCTTGTCATGACATAATCCAATCTTATGCTTGCGCATCCGAGGATTAACCCGCCAAGAGCGAAAAGCAGGTTTCCACCAGAAAAAGAAGGATACAGGTACTTGAGCAATATAGCAGCATACATTACAAGAGCTATCAGGAAAAGATACGGGTAAGTTTTCCTTTCAAAGGTGCGCTCATAAAATGTTGCTATGCCGTAAGGCAAAATAAGCAATGGGATCATTGAAATTATCCAGAGCACTTCCATGAGGCTCATGGTTTTTTACCACCGAACATTTCCCTGAATACATCCACGGGTGGCTTTCTTGCTATACCCGCAAGCACGTTCTCATATCCTTTTAAGGCAACTTTTACTTCTATTCCTTTATCGGTTATTTCAAACTCCCTTATCTCTTTGTCATGGTCAGAGCCGCGGGACTTTAAAATGCTGAGGGCTTTTATCATATGGCCTTCAACTTCCACCTGCCGCAAAAGCACTACAGTGTCCACGCAACCTGAAAGGGTTTCCTGTGTCAACCGGATAGTCCCAAAAAGTTCAGGTATCTCGCTTGTTAAAAGGGTCGTAATACCCTGGGACGAAAAATAATCAACCAGGGAATGAACATAATCTCTTCTTTTTATGGAATCTGGCAGGGCAGTCTCCAGATCCTCGATGCCGTCAAATAAGACCCTTTTTATGTTATATTGTTTTAAGGTATCTTTTATAAGCACTGCATGTTCATCAGCATGGAACAGGGCGGGCGGGAAATAAAGGAATTTGACAAGCCCTTTTTTTTCGAGCAGTTCAAAATCCCATCCGAAAGCCCTGGCATTTCGTTTGAGTTTTTCAGGCCACTCCTCAAGTGAAATAATTAAACCCGTTTCCCCTTTGCTTGCTCCCTCGTATATGAATGAGAGGCCGAAAATAGTTTTCCCTGTGCCGGGGCTGCCTGAAAATAAGATTATGTCGTCCTTTAGCAGGCCTCCTTTTAACATCCTGTCCAGGCCCTCCACGCCAGTGCTTGCCCTGAGGGTTGAAGCTGTCTTGAATTCAATTCCAGGCAGCAACCTGGGGAAAACTGAGATCCCATCATCGCTCAATTTATATGTGTGCCTTCCTGAAAAATAACTCCTTCCACGCATCTTGATCACGGTCAGGTAGCGTTCGCTTTTATCTCCCTCTATCGTCTCGGTGATGTGCAGGACGCAATCCACCAGGTAGCTGAGCGGGGAATTTTTCAGGGTTTCCATGCTGAATTCACCTGTAATAAGAACGAGGAGGTTCCAGCTTTTCATCCTGGTGAGGAGTTCATAAAGGAACAGGCGCTGTTCGAATTCGGTCTCTTTTGATTCCGCAATGACCGTGATCGGGTCGATGACTATCCTGCTTGGCTTGTACATCCTGATCTTGTCTTCAATGAATTTTATAACCTCAGGAGCGCCTTCTTTGAGCAGGTTTTCCTCAATGTTAAATAATTTTATTTTATTCTGTTCAAGCAAAGAATAATCGAAAAAAGAGTAATTGGATACAAAACTTTCCATCATGGCAACAGGTTCGGAAATGGCTGAAATGAAAAGACATACTTCCCCTTCGCGGGCGGCATTGAACAATGACTGCATAGCCAGTGTGGTTTTGCCCGCTCCTGCGGTGCCTGCCACTAAAACCGTTGAAGGATGGTTAAATCCTCCCTTAAGAACCTGGTCCAGGCCTTTTATTCCGGTAGGTACTGTTTTCATATTAGGAACTCCACCATACGGAAGTTACTGTACACATAATATGTATTGCTTTATTCATTACTTATAGGTTTTTGCAATTGCCCCGGTTATAAAAAAGGAATTAAGCCATATGAATATAATCCAAGTATCTTTAAGTGGATTGAGCCACAATAACAAATATGGAACAGAGGGTTTATGGAAACATTGGATGGTTTCGAAGAGTTATCAACCGAAAAACGCATTTCCGAATTCAAGATCCCTATAATGCACGTTGAATTATCCCTTAATGTCAGGTATTTCCTGAACGATTCAGGGATAGGATATTGCGGGCTGTTGATCAAAGGTGTTAAAGGAAAAGGGCTGAGAGGTATGGTGGAAGCCGCTGCTGCAAAGGGTTATATCGGAAGATCGATCTTTGTTTTCCTGACAGAGCTTGACGACGGGAAGAAGCTTATCACAGTCCCTGCCTTATTTGAAAAAGAACCGTCGTTTAACGGGAAAGTGGATCTAAGCGACCTCATAATAAAAACATATTACCACGACGATCTCAAGAAGACACCGCAGGAGGTCCATAAGGAGCACATGAACGCCCTGGTCGGTAAAAAAATATCCACTGATAAAGAGCATCTTATCCGCAGTATTTTTGACCTGCCGGGAAGAGGTCTTGAAATATTGAAATCTTACAGGTGATTTATCGATTAGATTAGTTCAATATTCTCTTGGCTTTGGCTTATGCAACATTATATTCACAGGTTTGTAATCGATGACGGGCCCATCGGGTGTAAGTGTGACAAGCGTATGTTTGAGCCAGTTGTCATCGTCCCTCCCCGGATAATCAAGGCGGTAGTGGGAACCCCGGCTTTCTTTGCGTGCAAGCGCCCCCGTGCATATCGCATGCGCAATGTCAAGCATGCCCTCAAGTTCGATCACATTTACGAGTTCCTGGTTGAAAAATGCGCTTTTATTCCTGACCGTCACGTTTTTAAAACGGCTTTCAAGTTCCCTGATTTTTACAAGTGCAAGGCTTAAATCACGTTCATCCCTGAAAATCCCTGCCTTTTCGTCAAGAACTGTTCTTAGCTCATCGCGGATGGTGAAGAATGCTTCTCCTTCTTTTTTATCAAGCAGCCCGGAAATCCTTTTTGTTTCGTTCTCTACGGCTTTTTCGATAATATCTTGGTCTTCAAAAGCTATTGTGTTTGCATAATATTTTGCATTTTCACCTGCGATTTTCCCGAAAACTATGGTCTCAAGAAGAGAGTTACCCCCCAGCCTGTTTGCGCCGTGGACGCTGATGCAGGAGCATTCGCCGCATACATAGAGTCCTGAAATCGCGGTTTCACAGTTCTTATCGGATGCAATCCCGCCCATGGAATAATGCTGTCCCGGCTGCACAGGTATGGGATCTTTTATAGGATCTACGCTTGCAAAGTCCATTGCGATCTGCCTTATGCCGGGAAGGCGCTCCGTTATTTTTTCGTGTCCCAGGTGCATAAGTTCAAGGTTGACGTATCCGCCTTCAAAACCCCTGCCCTCATTTATCTCGGTCTGGATTGCCCGCGCCACAATATCCCTCGGCGCAAGTTCAAGTGAATGTGGAGAGTATCGTTCCATGAACCGCTCGCCGTTTTTGTTTTTCAATATCCCCCCTTCGCCGCGTGCACCCTCGGTGATAAGAATATTGGTCCCGAAAAGCGTGGTGGGGTGGAACTGGACGAACTCCATGTCCTCAAGTGCGGCGCCGCCCCGGTATGCAACGGCGCACCCGAATCCTGTGTTTATTACAGAATTCGTCGAACGCCTGTATATCCTCCCGTAACCGCCTGTCGCAAAAACTACAGATCTTGCCTGGAATCCTGAAATCTCACTGTTTGCAATGTTGTATCCTACCACGCCGGAACATTTCCCTTTATTGACAACAAGTTTTGTAACAATCCATTCCTAATAGAACCTGATGCCGTTCTTTAGCGCCTGTTCATACAGTGTATGCAGCAACGCGTGTCCTGTCCTGTCCTCTGCATACGCTGTCCTTGGAAATCCCGCGCCTCCAAATGGACGCTGGGCGATCTTTCCCCCTTCTGTTCTTGAAAAAAGCGTTCCCCAGTGTTCCATCTCGATGACCCGCCGGGGGGCATCCCTGCACAGCACCTCCACAGCATCCTGGTCAGCAAGATAATCGCTGCCTTTTATCGTGTCAAAAGCGTGGTCTTCCCACCTGTCATTGTTCCCCAGCGCAGCGTTTATGCCGCCCTGCGCTGCCACAGAATGCGAGCGCAGGGGATGGACTTTTGATATGACCGCAACATCAGCATCGCATGCGGCTAATGCGGCGCGCAGCCCCGCAAGGCCTCCCCCAACTATGATAACATCATGCTTGAACATGCCTGTTCTAAATAACCGGCAGGATAATCAATCATCTCTTCAGGCCGATACTGATAGTCTTCCAGTCACCTTCCACGCCACGAAGGGACTCGACCGAGCCTGCGATCATCCCGCAGAGGATCTTCCTGACGAAATCGTTCATCGGGATATTTTTCCCGTCAACTTCCAGAACTATATCCGTATCTTCCATAAAATAACCTCCTTGACCTGTATGCTGGATATCTGTAATAGTTTTTCTGTTAAAAAGAAATTTTTTTGTATAACCTCTGCGTGTTTAATGATAAATGTCAAGTATAACCTTTCTTGGAACCGGTGGTGGACGGATGGTCGTCCTGAACCAGTTGCGCCGCAGCGGGGGGTTCTGGCTCAGGCTGGACGGCGTGAACATCCTGCAGGATCCCGGACCCGGCTGCCTCTTAATGGTCTATAAGCACAGGTTCAGGCCGGGTTCACTTGATGCCATAATATTGTCCCACAGGCACATCGACCATTCAAATGATGTAAATGTGATAACAGAAGCAATGACAGGAGGCGGTTTCCAGTTTCGCGGACACCTCATCGTCCCGGGGGATTGCCTGAATAACGACCCGGTCGTACTTCAGTATGTAAGACCTTTTACTGAAATAACGGAAATAAAAGAAGGCATGAAAATAGAAATACGTGATATTAAAATAGAATTCCCGATCAGGAATAGGCATCCTGTTGAAACTTACGGGGCGATTTACGAGTTCAGCTCAGGGAAGCTGGGGTACATCCCGGATACTGAATATTTCCCAGAACTTGCCCGGGCTTACAAAGGGGTCGATTTCCTGATACTGAATGTGGTAAGAATGAAGACCGATAAAAGGATCCGCCATTTGAATATCGATGAGGCAAAAGAACTGATCAATGAAATAAGGCCAAAAAAAGCCATATTGACCCACTTTGGATTGCAGGTGCTAAAAGCCTCACCAGCAGTCCAGGCGGGGATGATCTCGGAAAAAACGGGTGTGCAGGTCATAGCCGCAACTGATGGCATGACCCTGGATCTGGAAGAAAGGGAAAGCCTTGAGAAGTGGATTTAAACCTTAACTCCGCCCAACTGCTGACTTATTTAAAATTGTCTGGAGAAACTATTTATCTCTTAGATTCCATGCTCTTTAATGAGGGAGGAAAAATAACATGCCTATAGACCAGGATTTCATGAAACAGCCTGTAACAGGCGAGCACAAGGGACACAAAATAAGGGGGGAGGTAAAGCCCCCGGAAAAACTGGGAATACACGGCACCCATGTTGCTGTGGACCACGACTGCTGCGAAGGCGACGGGATCTGTATCTCGGTCTGCCCGGTCGGGGTATTCGAATGGGTCGGATCGCCGGGGCACCCGAAATCCAATAAAAAGTCAGACCCGGCCAATGAGCCCGAATGCATATTCTGCAGGGCTTGCGAGGCGCAGTGCCCCGTGACAGCCATCAAGATAACAGAGATTTAAATATTATTTACCGAAAAGCTTTATATATTATATGCAATATTTACATCATGTTCATAATATAGATGATGCGTTTTTTGATGATGATTTTTAAAAAACGATTCGTACCAGAGAGGAATAATGTTAGAAACTTCTGAAGAAAGAATAAAATTATTGAAAACAGGTTTAAATTGCAGAACAATTGAAGATATTTATATAAAAAATAACAATTTCAAAATAGTTCACGCTCCAATCCTGATGGATATGATCGGATATGATATCCAGATCAACAACGAAGCACGTATTACATGTGAGGTGGAGGCTAAACATCATTATCCGATCATTGAGAACATATGCCTCTGCCGCATGCTGCAGACTCGCTCCTGATAGAAAATATCAAGATGATAACAAATACCAGATAATCGTAACATATTTACCCAGCCTTTACCGTTTAAGCAGGCATGAAAGCTGTACTTGGTCTTGAAGACGGGACTTTTGTTATAGGAGATGGGCTGGGGGCGGAAGGTATTGTCCGGGGCGAACTTGTTTTCACTACCCAGTACACGGGGTATGAGGAAGCGCTTACAGACCCGTCTTACAGGGGCCAGATACTGATGTTCACCTATCCGCTTATTGGCAATTACGGCATAAGCGGCGAAACCTTCCAGTCTGATTGCATGCAGGCAGAAGGACTTGTCGTAAGAGAAGCCTGCGACCATCCTTCGCACCATAAATCCCGCCGTTCGATATACGAGTTCCTGAAGGATGAAGGCAAATCCGGTATAATGGGAGTTGATACCCGCATGCTTACCATAAAAACAAGGGAGCATGGGACGATGAGAGCTGCTATAATCGTTGGAGATGATAACGGCGAGAAAGCTGTCAGGCTTGCAAGAGAACAACCTGATATCGGGGGCCTTGATCTTATAGGCAGGGTCACCTGTAAAGAGCCGTACCTGGTGAAGGGTGACAGGGATGGCGGCAATATCGTCCTCATGGATTTTGGCGTAAAGAGAAACATTATCAAAAGCCTGAACAACAGGGGGATCAATGTAACTGTCGTTCCGGCTTCGACCGGGGCAAAAGATATTATGGATTTTGACCCTGATGCGCTCCTTCTTTCAAACGGCCCCGGCGATCCGCAGCAAGCAACAACGGGAATATCTGTGGTCAAAGAACTTGCCGGGCAGCTTCCGATTTTCGGGATATGCCTCGGGCACCAGATCATTTCCCTTGCCCTCGGGGCAGAGACATATAAAATGAAATTCGGTCATAGGGGGGCCAACCAGCCTGTGAAGGACATGAAAAAAAGGATAGTCCATATCACATCACAGAACCACGGGTATGCAGTGGATAAAAATAGCATCGATGAGAAAGAGGTATCAATCACCCAGCTTAACGCCAATGACGGTACTGTTGAAGGTCTTGAGCATAAATCCCTGGAAATAATGTCTGTACAATATCATCCTGAAGCAAATCCGGGGCCTCTTGATACTGAGAAGATCTTCTTCGACAGGGTTGCAGAGACTGTACAAAAGATGAAAGTGACGGCTAAATAGGATGTTTTGGCAGGCGGCATCATCCCCTGATTTCTTCCTTCCTGATCTTTTCAATAATCCTTTCCCGAAGATCTGTCAACCTGCTGCTGAATTCAACCGGATAAGATGGCGCGTCTTCAAATTTCTTGTATTTGTCGGGCAGGCATGAGATGTTCTTTAACGCCCTGTTCCTTATCTCGTCAAGTGATGGCCTGCCACAGATAATTTTTCCATTTTTGACAACCTGTTCAAGCAAAGGTTTCGCGTTTTCAAATGTTTCCTCATCCAGTGAAATAATATCCTTAACGAAATTCCCGTTTTCAACTATGCGCCATACGCGCTTTTTCCCTGGAAGCGTTGCTTTTACCGTCTCTTCAGAAAGTTTCATCTTGGGTATATGCCTGCCGTGCTCCACGACATCTGAAAGCTTGTAAATCCCATCAAGGGCGGGTGCCGGGCGGCCTGTGACAAGTTCAGTCCCAACCCCGAAAATATCGATCATGGCGCCTTTGTTCATGAGTTCATCTATTTTCCATTCGTTGAGGTCCCCGCTTGCTACTATTTTGGCATAATCAAGACCTGCGCCGTCAAGGATCATTCGCACCTGTTTTGAGAGTTCACTTAAATCCCCGCTATCAAGCCTTACACCCAGAAGTTTCTCACCTTTCTTTTCAAGCTCTTTTCCCACGATGACGGCCTTTTTTGCCCCTTCTATGCTGTTATAGGTGTCTATGAGCAGGAAACATCTTTTCGGGAAAGCAGCTGCATAGGCCCGGAAGGAGTCGATCTCATGGTCAAAGCTCGTGACAAATGAATGCGCCATCGTGCCCGATACCGGGATGCCGAATTTTTTCCCTGCAAGCACATTGGAGGTTGAGGAGCAGCCGCCTATATATGTGGCTCTGGTCGCCTCAAGATGCGCATCCCCCTGGGCGCGGCGCAGTCCGAATTCCGCTATCGCCCTTCCTTTTGCGGCATACACCACGCGCGAGGCCTTGGTGGTTATGAGGGTTGAGAAATTCATCCTGTTCAGCAAAAAGGTTTCGACAAGCTGGGCTTCAATAATAGGCGCTGTTACCCTGATAATGGGCTCAAGGGGGAATGCGATGTTGCCCTCGGGCATAGCAAGGATGTCGCCTGTGAACCTGAAGTCCCGAAGGAATTCCAGGAACCCGGCGTCAAAACCCTGGGTTCTTAGATATTCAATATCGTCCTCCTCAAAGCGCAGGTTCCCGATATAATCCAGGACATATGAAAGCCCCGCTGTAACAAGGTAAGAACCTGATGGTATTTTCCTTACAAAATAATCGAATGTAGCCTCAGGGTTATGCCTGGATTTCCAGTATGCCTGCATCATCGTAAGCTGGTACAGGTCTGTCCTTAGTGCCTCGCTCATATCATCAGTGTTGGGAGGGTTTATAATTAAAAGTTTCTGAAAATATTCCTTCAAGCTGCGACCTTCAAATTGAAGTAAAAAGAAATCCAAAACAATTTGATGCAGGTGACTTCGCGGTACTCCTGAAAATCCACTATATGCAGGCCTCGTAAATCGTAAGGAGGATACCGGTGACTGAAGAAAAGACTGAGGAAAATAGAGATTTTATGCTCGGGGAAGAATGATAGGGAGTCTATTTTATATCTGGGCGATAAAAACCAGATATAAACAATTATAAACAACGCTAAAACTTAAAAATCAAAATAAAATAAAAAAACTATAAATTTGTTTATGTTGATGGCAGAACATTAAAACTGAAAATACTGACCAATTATACCGCTATCGAAATAATAGTAAAATCCTTCATAGAAATTTCTTTAAAAATATAATGTTGGAGTAGCATCATCAAGAAAAAAGGTAAATGACAGAAAATATGTTGAAAACGCCTCAAGAAAGAGTGAAATTATTAAAAAATGGAATGGAAGGCAAAAAAATAGAAGAGCTTTACATCCAGTATAACAATTTTAAAATTATTCGTAGCCCAATCCTTTTCGATTTTACCAACCCCCTTAAAGAAATTGCAGAAGGAATGCACGAACATGAACATCCTTCTGATGCCCCAGATTTGTCATTGAAGCATGCCTCGAAACACAGGAGAGAATGCCCATAACAGCACATCTGAAGAAGGTTTAATGTACCCGTTTTAATAAATGGAGAACTCTGGGTTACTCGAAAAGCAAGTGAGGAAATTCAAGCCATAGATAAAGCAGAGGCTACGGCGACAGAAGCCGAAGAAATCATTCGGGAGGGATATGTCAAAGGTTATTCGCAGGCATTAGGTATTAAGATGGCTTATGAGTTCAGATTTGCCCGCCCATGTAAAAAACCGCTTTAGCCTGACTTTGCAAATTTCTACTGTTCCGGTTAAACGTTGGCCATGCATTTCCATAATGTACCTGTTCACATCGGTTTTATCCCACTTTTCAAGCGACTTAACCTTATTGATGTTCTTTAAAAATTTACTATAATCCGTTAGAGTTTTCTCTGCCGTGCCATTAATTTTGAGTTCCAGAAGGAATTTATCGATTATACTTACCATTTTACTTAATATGTAATTACTAAGTAATAAAGCCATAATCTAAAAAAAATTAACAAATCCCCATAATGTAGTTTTTTAAAATAAAAAATGATTAATACGTATATTCTTACAAAATATTAGTTTATAAACAAGTAAAGACAAAAGTGTCTTTAATAAGCTATTAATACACAAAATAAATCATCAAAATAATCGATTTACTTATCACAATAGCAGTCATTTATGACTGGTACAGCAATGGTTGGGTAGATACAGCAGACATTTCTGCCGCGCCTGTTCATATGCTAAAATTTACAGAAAACACGTCAGCATGTTATTGAACATTACAATTAACTCGTGCAGCTTTCATTCTCAATAAAGCTTATAAACCCAAAAGTCATCTGGAACTCAAGTCGCGTTGCATTTTTAATACGCATATCTTAATTATCGGAGGATTATCCAATGGCAAGAAAACCAGCAAGAATGTACAGGAACATCACCCAGCGCTCATACACAAGACGAGAATACATGGGCGGTGTCCCGGGAAGCAAGATAGTGACCTATGACATGGGAAACCTTAAAGACGAGTTCCCGGTTGAAATCTCACTCATAGCGAAAGAAGCGTGCCAGATAAGGCACAGCGCACTTGAATCCGCACGCGTAGCGGCAAACAGGCTCCTTCTTGAGGGCGCCGGCCTGACCAATTACCATTTAAAGATAAGGGTCTTCCCGCACGAAGTACTGCGTGAGAACAAGCAGGCAACCGGCGCGGGAGCAGACCGTGTTTCCCAGGGAATGCGCCAGGCCTTCGGAAAGGCCGTTGGTACTGCTGCAAGGGTAAGGGCAGGCCAAAAGCTAATGACGCTGTTCATAAACCCTGCAAATTTCAACCTTGCGAAAAAATCACTGGCAACAGCAGGGTATAAGCTGCCCACCCCGATCAGGCTGGTTGTCGAAAAAGGCCAGGAACTGATCTTAACGTGAACGATTATCTTGCAGACCTGGACAGGGCGCTTCGCCAAATACCTGAGATTAAGGGATCCGGAGAGCGTTTTGTTGTCCCTGAGCCACGTTTGCTCACCGAGGGGAAGACAACCGTACTTGAAAATTTTGCAGCCATAGCGGATAAGCTCAACCGTGACCCTGAACATGTATTTAAATTCCTCCTGCGGGAACTTGGTACAGCAGGCAAACTGGAAGGCGGAAGGGTAGTATTTCATGGGAAGTTTTCTTCAAGCGTAGTTGCCGAACTTATTGAAGCGTATATAAAAGAATATGTGACGTGTTCAGAATGCGGACGTCCAGATACACACCTGATAAAAAGTGACAGGATCCTTACATTAAGGTGCGATGCATGCGGTGCCCACAGGCCGGTCACAAAACGGCAGGTAGCCAGTATCGTAAAGGAAGCGGCCCTTGTAGAGGGTGAAACCTATGAAGTAAGAATAGAGGCCGTTGGGAGCAAAGGCGACGGTATAGCCAAAAAGGAGAAGTACACCATTTACGTACCCGGCGGAACCAAAGGCGATACGGTTAAAGTAAAAATTAAAAAGATCACAGGCAACCTTGCTTTTGCCCAGTTTATTGAAAAGAAAGTGTAAATATTTTTAAACGATTTCCGTCCTCACAGTTGTAAAAACAGGTCCCCTTGTGTCTATCTTTTTCTTGTTCCCTGTTATATAGCGCTGCGCGATTGGGTCTATCCTGATATTTATCTCAGAGGGCACCTTGATTATTCTCACTCGCGTCTCATGCTGCGCCCCGCCTGCCTTTACAGCATCCTCTATCTCCCTTGCACAGCGCGCGGCAAATGCATCGATGTACCTGATACCCGTGGTAACGCCATTATTAAATGCATCATCCCATCTTGAAGTCCTCGGTAATCCAAGAATATCATTCTTGTAAGATATAATTTCATTCATCGCAGCAGGGCCGCAAAGTTTCGTGTTCTCCTCAGGTTCCACCACTTTGACACTGATATTCTTATCGAACAACTGCCCTTCCCATGCCGTAAACTCGCACGGGCTCAGCGTGTTCCCGTATTGTTCGCAAGTCCTTACGATTGCTCCCTGTATATCTTTCCCGGTTTCTGTAGCAGGCTCATCTTCAACAAATACATTGGCTGCTATCTCGCTATCCGACATGACCCAGTTGGTCTTATACTGGAACTGCGGATAAGTGAGCGCCCGTACATCAGTTGAATCATGCAATATCATAGCAAGCCGCTCGACCCCCATACCGCGGTTCCTCACAGGGTAAGGGATGTTGTACTGCGAGAGCGCGGACGGGGAATATATCCCAAACGTCGCCACTTCCACCCAGCCGTCCTTATATTTTGTCTTTGACCCCACAAGCCTCGGATGATAGGCAAACACCTCTGTCTGGGTGTCGGGAATATAGTACTTGCTCCTCTTCTCATCGGGCCTGAACCTGAAATTCGAAAATCCGAACTGGGAAAGAAGACCTGAAGCCACGGCCTTTCCATCATCAACACTTACGTTCTCATCCATTATGACGCAGGATGCGGAGTAATACGCCATAAGACGCGTGGCATCCTCTGCCTGCTCGCGCCTGAAGCACCTGTCCACTGAAAAGAGCTTCAATGGCACCCTGCGATAGTCGCACATCTCGCCAAGACCAATGAACCACCCGGACGTCATGTGGCTCCTTAGCGTATTCTGGGAACAAACGGGAACGAGGGACTTGAATTCCGGGAATACGTGGTCAATCATCACCGCGACCTTTGAATCCGGGACTTTCAATTCTTTTGCAATCTCAGGCACAAGGTCGTCACCTTCAATTTCTCCTTTCTTATAGGAATGAAGTATCTGCCTAATCTTTTCCACTCCATCATCATTTAAGTCCCCGAGAATACTTTTTATTTCTCCTATCCTTTCATCCGAGATCCCCACATTTGGCCTTGGAAGACCGCCGATGTAGAAGCAGCGGTCAAGAACTGCAAGCGCCTCGTAACCGAATTGCTTGTGAATATCCCTGTCCTCCACGATAATCGGATTCATGAACTCTTCAAAACCCAGCCTCATATACGCATCACGCAGGCGCTGGATCGTATCAAATACCGGATGCGGTTTGCCGTATTTCAGGGATATGCGCGGGTATTTTTCGTTGATCCCGGGATTTGAAACATATTTCTTTCCCTCGTTCCATGCGGCGTCAAAATCTGTCTTTGTTGCTTCTTTGATCTCATCAGGGTTGAATTTCATGCTTTTGCTCTCCCATAAATATTATATAAACGAGGTTCGTATGAACCCGCCTCTCATCATCAGATCAACCAGCACAAGCGCTACCATGGCTTCTGCCACAGGAACGATACGCGGAGGGATTGATGGGTCGTGGCGGCCAGTTATCCTGATTTTTGTATCTTTCATACTGCCCAGGTCAACAGTACACTGTTCCTTTGATATCGATGGCGTGGGTTTCACGGCGATCCTGCATACGAGAGGCTCTCCGTTGCTGATACCGCCGAGGATCCCGCCGGCATTATTGGTGGATGTCGTTATTTTCCCGCCTTTCAGGATAATAGGATCGTTCATCTGGCATCCCTTCATGAGCGCACATTTGAATCCTGTCCCGATCTCAACGCCTTTTACCGCGCCTATGCTCATCAATGACTTTGCAAGTTCGGCGCTTAGTTTATCGAATACAGGTTCTCCAACACCTGCCGGGACCCCCAGGCCGATAATCTCAACTAATCCTCCGACGCTGTCGCCTTCGCTTCTTGCGGCATGGATCATTGCCTGCATTTCAACTGCGGCTTCTAAATCCGCACATCTTACAGGGTTTTTTTCCGTGTTTTCCCTTATTTCCTCTAAAGTCACAGGTTTTGCGTGGATTCCTCCGAGTTCTATCACATGAGCAATGATTTCAACGCCATGCCGGGCAAGGATTTTCTTTGCAACTGCGCCTGCGGCGACCCTTCCTGCGGTCTCACGCGCTGATGCCCTTCCGCCTCCCCGCCAATCGCGGAATCCATATTTTAACTCATAGGTCAGATCCGCATGCCCGGGCCGTGGCGTGTTGCGAAGCGCTTCATATTTACTCGAATCAACGTCTTTATTCTTGATAAGTATGGATATGGGTGCGCCGGTGGTCTTTCCTTCAAATACCCCGGAAAGGATTTCTGCTTTGTCATCTTCCTTCCTCGGCGTGGTTATGTCACTCTGGCCGGGACGGCGTCTGTCCAGTTCTTTCTGGATATCGGCTTCATCAAGCAAAAGTCCTGCGGGGCATCCGTCTATGACCGCGCCTGTTGCCGGGCCGTGGCTCTCGCCCCATGTTGTTATCCGAAACAGCGTGCCAAAGGTATTTCCAGACATGAACCTTAATTAAGTTTGATAGATTATATAAGTGCTTGGAATATTACAAATCATGATTAAGATTTTCATTGATGAAGAAAAATGTACAGGATGCGGGGAGTGCATCGGGGTGTGCCCGAAAGGGCCGAGGATATACAGGATAGTTGAAAAAAACGGGCGGAAGGTCGCTGAAGTTGCGGATAAGAGTTTTTGTATCGGATGCACGACCTGCGTTACGGCGTGCAGGCCAAAGGCGATACGGCTGGATAGGGGATGGTAGGAATCGTTTGGATCAAAAGATCAAAGTATCTTTATCAAATAGTTGTATAACACAATATAAACAGCAAGCAAGATAAGGGTATAAAGCAGGCTTTTTTTCCATTCCTTATTCCATCCGGCCCCGAAAAAAAGCCCTATAACAAATCCTATGATATGACTTATATATGCGATATTGCCGGTATTGCCATTTTGAACCGCAAATATATTGAATACTAAAAAGATGATGACAAGAGGCCCGACGGGGGAAAGGAACTGGACGGAATAATCGGGCTGGCGAACGAGAAGAACCGCAGCCATGACAGAAAATATGGCAGCAGAAGCGCCAACCATGTTCGCGCCGGGATAGAAAGGGATGCTGAGGATGAATGTAAGCATGCCGCCTGTGAAAAATACCATCCCCATACGGAATGCGCCAACCTCATCTTCAAGTATATGGCCAAAAGCATACAGGAAAAGCATGTTACCTAAAAGATGAACAGGACTGGCATGGACAAAAATTGCGGTCAATAAAGTGTAAAAGCCTCCATTAAAAAGCGCATAACCACTGAAAGCAAGATCGTTCCCTGTGTTCCATGCGTAAACACTGAAGGCCGTGCACAGCAATATGAGGAGGTCTGTAAACTTCATCGCGATCTTAATAGCTCCCTTGTATGTTCAGCAATTTTTCCTGGATTCATTCGAATCCTTGCCACTTTGCTATCCATAGCTGCCCTGGCTACGGCTGAGGCTACTGAGGGGGCCACTTCGGGATTAAAAATATTCGGGATGACCATGTCCTCTGAAGGTTCACGAACAAGCGAAGCAAGCGTATTTGCGGCAGCAAATTTCATTTCCTCATTAATATCCCTGGCCCTGACGTCAAGCGCCCCCCTGAATATACCCGGAAAGCCGAGGGCATTGTTTATCTGGTTGGGATAGTCCGATCGTCCGGTTCCTACAATGCGTGCGCCTGCTTGAATTGCTTTCTCCGGCATTATCTCAGGTGTCGGGTTTGCAAGAGGGAAGACGATAGCGTCACTTGACATTGAGCGCACCATATCCTGGCTGACGATACCACCCACGGACAATCCAATAAATACGTCTGCATCTTTCATGGCATCGGCCAGAGTTCCTTTTTCGTCGTTCCTGTTCGTAAGTTCTGCAAGTTCTTTTTTATATGGGTTCAGGTCGGCCCTATCCTTCTGGATTATGCCTGTGGAATCGCAGACAAGAAGATCCCTCACCCCCTCTTTTAACAGGAGCCTGGCGCTTGCAGTACCTGCCGCCCCTGCCCCGCTTATAACCACTCTTATATCGCCGAATTTCTTGCCGGTGACTTTTAAGGCATTTATCAACCCGGCAAGCATTACCAGTGCCGCACCATGCTGGTCATCATGGAAAACCGGGATATCAAGGATTTTTTTAAGGCGTGACTCGATCTCGAAGCACCGGGGTGCGCCTATATCCTCAAGATTTATGCCCCCGAATGACGGCGACATGTACTTTACAGTATTTATGATCTCATCGTTTTCCTTTGTATCAAGGCATATCGGGAAAGCATCCACCCCGGCGAAGACCTTAAATAGCATCGCTTTTCCTTCCATTACAGGCATCGCAGCCAGAGGGCCTAGGTCCCCTAACCCGAGTACCGACGAACCGTCGCTGACCACAGCCACAAAATTGCCTTTTGAGGTGTACCTGTAGACATCATCCTTATTTGAGTGAATCATGCGGCATGGTTCTGCCACGCCCGGGGTATAAGCAAGGCTCAAATCATCTCCTGTCTTTATCCTGACCTTGCTTTTAAGCTCTATCTTCCCCTGGTGGGCCTCATGGAAGCGCAAAGACTTTTCGTATACCGATTCGTTCATCATATCTCCTCCTTTGAAAGCTGTGATAAAGCAAATTCAACTGCCTTTTTATGTAACTCTGCGGCCTTATGTATTCCGCCTCTGTTGCCGCGAACTGCCCAGCAAGGGTATTGCTGCACAAGCAGCCCAGCCCTGGCAGGCGCATCTTTTATTCTTGTCCCGGGAAGGGCTTTTGCCATATGCCATGTGCTACCGCAAGGCGCGCCACGAATAATCTCGACGTTCTTTATAAGCCCATTTTCTGTGGTTATTTTGATTTCAGGCTTTCCGAAGCATGATGCGAATTCATCAATAACGCTGTCGCCGCATTTTTCGATTTCACAGCATATTTCATGGACTTCTACATGCAGGTTATATTTTTGCGACTGGACTGATATTTCAGTTACTCCCCCCGCGCGCGCCGCACCGCCTGCGATTATCACGGCGTGTGCCCCATTCTCGCCTGCGAGCCTGATGATTTCACCCGCCAGGTCAGGATGCAGGGTATATGCTATAACGAGGTCGCTTGAGAATATATTTTTGTCGATGTTCAGGGTCCTTACAAAATCTTCAGGTTCCTCTATAAAACCGGGAAGCGATTCAGGTAGTTCAAATGACGTTATCCTGAAATCAGAATTCTTTTTAATATTCTCTACCAGGCGCTTGCCGTATTTTCCCCTGGTGATGACACCGATTGAGATCATTGTTCTCTTTTTTCACCCGCTCCCTCCCACCGTCGCCTTCCTCACAAGCACATGCGGCGCCCCGTCTGTCACAGGCACAAGCTGCCCTGCCTTCCCGCACCTTCCTGAATTCAATTCAAGGTCGTTCCCAACAGCACCTACGTTATTCAATATCTCAAGCGTGTGCCCTGATAAAGAAACATCCCGCAGCGGCGTTGTAAGCTCGCCGTCCTTTACCAGGAATCCGCGCTCGGCATTGAACTGGAACACCCCTTCGCCTGGATTTACCTGGCCGCCGCGGGAGCCTGTCAGGTATATCCCGTTCTTTAATTCTCCCAGCATTTCCTCAAATTTCATACCGTCATCTGCAGGAGCTATGAAAGTGTTGCTCATCCGTATTATAGGTCTTGAATATCCCTGCGCCCGGGAGTTCCTGCTTGTCCCGCCCAGTTTTCCCGCCGTTTCCCTCGAGTGGAGGAAGGATTTCAGCACACCTTTTTCTATCAAGGTCGTCCTCCTTGATTCCGCGCCTTCATCGTCAAACGGGTAATAACCGTATTCATGAAGGGACGGATCATCATAAGCTGTAATAAGTGGGGAAGCTATCTGCTCGCCAATCTTTCCCGCAAGTATTGAATTTCCTTCAAGAACATGATCGGCTTCCACCGCATGTCCAACAGCCTCGTGGATGAATACCCCTGCCAGCTCCTGGTCAAGTATCACGGGAAAAGTCCCTCCTTTTGGCGTGGAAGCTGACAAAAGTTCGACCGCTGTCGTTGCCGCTTTCCGGGCAAGCCCGAATGCGTCATGGATCTTAAAAAGCTCAAAACCCATTACCCCGAACCTGCTCTCCCGCCCGATCTGGTATATTCCTTCAGACTGTGCGACTGCGCTGATTGCAAAACCCACACGGTTCAGGCTGTACTCGCAATCCAGCCCTTCAGAATTTGAATAACTTACAGTTACCAGCGCCTCAGAATAAACGGCGTTCGTGCTCTTTATTCCTTCGATGCGGGCATTTTTTTCTATTTCGGCAAGCAATTTTACTTTGTCCTCGATTGGGATATCCTCAGGTTTTTCCTTCACACGAGGAAGATCCTGTAAAGAAGGCTTCTCTATTGGCCCCAGTTCGACATTATCCCGCTTGCTTTTGAGCTTTGCAGCATCGGCAAGCCTTCTGGCAGATCTCAGGGCAGTATCCATATCATCCGGATTGTCCTGTGAAACGAAACCCCATGTTCCTCCGCTCAGGACTCTTACAGCGGCGCCTCTTGAGAAATTATTTGAAATTTCACGGATCTCGCCATTATCAAGAACGATAGCTGTGCTGACGCTTCGTATGATGCGGGTATCGTAAAAATCCATGAATATCTCACAGGGCTGTTACAGGTTTTGTTTCAGGCAGTGCCAGATTGAATTTGGTTTTCGAGGCAAGTTTTTTCAGCATGGAGATAAGACCATCTTTCTCTACGCCAACAAGGCTGTGTTCCAGGACTTCCTGGATATTTGTAACAGGAATTATTTTTATGACATTCTTGAATTCATCTTCTATGAGTACGTCTCCAAGATTTGATTTTGGAATTATTACGGTCTTTATCCCTGCAAGCGCAGCGGCTTCGATTTTGTACGTGACGCCTCCCACAGGGAGCACATCGCCCCGTACTGAGAGGGAGCCTGTCATTGCAACGCTCTGGTCAATCGGGATTCCCTGGATCGCTGAAAGAACCGCCGTCGCTATGGATATGCTGGCCGAATCCCCTTCCACGCCCTCGTATGTGCCTACGAACTGGATATGGACATCCATTCCTGAAATATCCTTGCCCGTGGTCTTTTTAATAAGAGCTGAAACGTTCTGTACGGCCTCTTTTGCGATGTTTTTCAACATACCAGTGGCGATAATATGCCCTTCAGAGCGGGATTGCGTGGGTGTCACCTCTGCAATTATCGGAAGGACTATTCCTGAGTCCTCGCCCATTACTGCCAGGCCGTTGACCCTGCCTATCTGTGCGCCTTCCTTGATATAGAGCTTGTAATCCTTCCTGCGTTCAAGATACTGATGCGCTAACTGCTGCTCGACCGAACGAGCTATGCTTTTTGCCTTTAATACATGCTGGGCTGTCGTGAGCGGGGCTTTCTCGCCATGCGCTATATCGCCGGCGACACGCACAAGTCCGCCAAGGTCGCGTAGTTTTAGGGTAAGGTGTCCCTTTCTTCCCGCCCTGCGCCTTGCCTCGCGGATTATCTCTTCGACCGCGCCATGGTCAAAATGCGGGATCTTCCCGTCCCTGACGACTTCCTGAGCAACGAACCTTACAAGCTTCTGCCTGTTTTCAGCAGTATCTTCAATCGTATCGCTCATATAAACTTCATAACCGTACCCTTTAATTCGGGATCGTAGCGCCGGGTGCATTCCTTTCAGGGCATCAAGGTTCCCTGCTGCTATCATAATGAAATCACATGGTACGGGATCTGTCTTGACCATGGCCCCGCTTGAACGTTCAGACTGGCCGGTTATGGCAAATTCTTTCTCCTGCAGGGCTGTCAGGAGGTTCTGCTGGGATTCGATCCTCAGTGTATTGATCTCATCAATAAATAAGACTCCTTTATGGGCTTTGTGGATTGCCCCGCTTTCCACCCTGTCATGGGCAGGGGTTTCAAGCCCGCCTGACTGGAACGGGTCATGGCGGACATCGCCAAGAAGAGCTCCGGCATGCGCGCCTGTCGCATCAATATATGGGGCAATCTCCTTTCCGGTATTTGAAACGAGAAGTTTCGGGATGAATATCGTCTCTTTCGGCATGAACTGGCGCATCAGTATGGCGATCAATACCGCAGCTATGATACCATATAGAAGCATGCCGGTATAGAATGAATATACCACGATACCAAGGACAAGGAGCATCAGGAACATATTCCTTGCCTGCATCCTCTTTTGGGCTTCAAGCTTGTGGGCATCCGCTATTTCCTTGCCTTTGCCTGCAGGGACTATGCGTATCTTGGGATTATTTGAATCATCAGGATTGTGGTATATCAATACATCCTGCAGTTCTTCCTTTGGAAGCAATTCAGCCATTGCTTTTGCAAGCATTGATTTACCTGTGCCTGGGGTCCCAAGCATCATCACGTGCCTTCGCTGGTTGGCTGCTTTCTTGACAACTTCCACGGCATGTTCCTGACCGATCACCTGCTCGATCAACTGCTTCGGAACTTCAATATCCTTTGTAGACGCTATATCCAGGCCGCCAAGAAGTTCCCGGCTCTTTGACTCGTTTTCTGAATTTTCCATATGTTATCAACTGTATTAGGGTTATATGTTATAGATTTATATGTTATTCATCATAATAGTATCGCAATCAAATATCTTTCCTTAGAAAAAATACAATCTTTTATTTTTTCGAATCATTCTTCCACAAAGTCTATACGATTAAACTATTATAACATTATCGCTTAAATAACCTATGGAGAATACTCATGAAAACATCGATCCAGATAGGAAAAATAATGGATATCCCGATTAAATTGCATATAACATTCCTTCTTATCCTGCCTGTTTTTGCATGGATGTTTGCGAATACGGCGGGAATATTCGGTTTTAATGATGTAAAACCGGACACGCTCAGGTATATTCTTTCGACATCGGCTGCTATCCTGCTTTTTGCGTGCGTATTGTTCCATGAGCTTGGCCACTCCTATGTAGCTAAAAAACACGGGACGAATATCCAGAGCATAACCCTTTTCCTTTTTGGGGGGGTTTCTGCCATGGAAGAAATACCCAGGAATCCCAGGATAGAGTTCAGGATGGCGTTGGCCGGGCCGGGTGTCAGTCTCTTGATAGGTTTGACACTCTTAATAATATGGTGGTTTTTTAAAGCTGATGAATCTCCATATTTACATCTTGTCTGGCTTGTAGGGTATATAAATTTAGTACTTTTTGTATTTAATCTCCTTCCTGCTTTTCCTATGGATGGGGGACGTGTGCTGAGAGCATGGCTTGCGGGCCAGATGTCTTATATCAAAGCTACACGGGCAGCCGCTGGCATAGGAAAGATGTTTGCCATACTTATGGGTGTTTTCGGGTTAATTGGCCTGAGCCCGTGGTTCATTCTCATCGCATTCTTTATATACATAGGCGCTTCTGAAGAAGAAAAATCCACAGAGGTAAGTCTCATACTTGAAGGCGTTAAAATAAAGGACATCATGTCAAAAGAGGTAAAATCAGTAAATTCAGGGATATCTATAGAAGAACTTGTGGATATTATGTTCAAATTCAAACATATGGGGTATCCTGTAGTGGATGAAGGGAGTTTAAAGGGTATAGTGACATTTACGGATGTGCAGAAAGTCCCTAAAGAGGAAAGAAAAAACGTTAAAGTTTCAAATGTAATGACAAAAGAGTTAGTAACTTTAAAGGAAGAGGATGATGCTTCAATAGCATTAAAACACATGACAATGAAAAATATCGGGCGGATAATCGTTAGAGACGATAATAAAATGACAGGCATTGTCTCAAGAACAGACCTTTTGCGGGCTGTTGAATTATTGGAATGACATGAATAACGGAATTTACGCGGTAAGTTACAATTTCAATTACAAAAACCCGGCATCGCCTTCCGGCTCAAGGATCATTCTGGTCGGGACCGCCCACGTTTCTGACAAGAGCGTGGCAGAGGTGAATGAAGTAATTGAAAAGGAAAGGCCCGACATTGTGGCTGTTGAGCTGGACAGGGGAAGATACAAGGCATTGAAAGGGGAAGAAGAAGTTAAAGAAATAAATGTAAAGGATTTGCTCAGTGGAGGGAAGATATATTATTTTATGTTGCACTGGCTTCTTGCCTATGTACAGAGAAAAATCGGTGCAGATACAGGTGTCAAGCCGGGCGCGGAGATGCTCTCAGCTATCGAAAAAGCAGAAAAAACAGGCGCCAGGGTTGCGCTTATCGACAGGGATATCCAGATAACGCTCGGGCGGTTCTGGGCCAAAATGTCGTTTTTTGAGAAGCTAAAGCTTGTCGGCTCACTCCTTGGCGCTTCATTTGGTATTGGGACGAAGGATATAGATATAGATACTGTGACCAATGAGGATGTGGTTACACAGCTTGTCACAGAGTTGAGAAAGATGGCCCCGAGTGCGGCTTCAGTCCTGCTGGATGAAAGGGATGCGGTCATGGCCAAAAACCTGCTTGATGTTTCCAGGGAAGGCACTGTTGTCGCCGTGGTAGGAGCGGGTCACAGGGCGGGTATCCAGAGATACCTTGACGCTCCTGATTCCCTCCCTCCTGTCGACGAAATGTTGAAACTTCCGAAGAAGGGTTTTAGCTGGTTCAAGGCACTGGGTATCGCCTTAATAGCGGTAATCGTTGGATTACTGGCTCTTCTGATATTTTCCGGTGGTGTCTCATTATCGACCCTCCTGATCGCATTATTATATTTATTCATAACCCAGGGAATACTTTCAGCGATAGGGGTACTTATTGCCCGCGGGCATCCGCTTTCGGCATTGACCGCTTTATGTCTTGCATGGTTTGCATTCCTGCACCCCCTGTTAGCCATAGGCTGGCTCGCCGGGATAGTGGAAGCGCATTTCCGTCCCCCCACTACCGAGGATTTCAAATCAATAACGAAAGCTGAAACCATGAAAGAATTGATGGGGAATAGGTTGTTCAGGGTCATGCTTGTAGTAGGCC
This sequence comes from uncultured archaeon, assembly GCA_902386205.1. Taxonomy (GTDB): domain Archaea; phylum Halobacteriota; class Methanosarcinia; order Methanosarcinales; family Methanoperedenaceae; genus Methanoperedens. The sequence continues at coordinate 39,223 of CABMIH010000043.1, forward strand.
TTGCCAATCTTGGAAGTATGGTCGGTACTTTCGTTGCGATACCAATAATGGTACAATACCTTGGTATTCCAAACCCGCTTGATATTCTAAGAACGGCACTGGAGACAGGATTCAATTCATTAAGAAATATATTATAAGATATTATAATAGTTTATTTTTCAATCACGGTCCCACAGTATTTTCCACTTACAGAATCAACAATATTTTGAGGCTCTTCCCCGTTCAGGACTATAGTTCTTATATTGCTGCGCTCTATTATTTTTGCAGCAAGGAGGTCTGTTGGTGAATTGGCGCCGGCTACCATATCGGTCTTCATAACTATTTCGATAAGCTGCCTGGGCGTCATGGAATCGAATTTCCTGGCGTCCCTGTTCCTTTTAGGGTCGCTTGTATAGACGCCGTCTATGGATGTGGCGTTGATCAGCAGGTCTGCACCCGTATATTCGGCAAGGACTGCTGATACGGCATCCGTGGTCTGGCCAGGCGTCACGCCTCCCATGACAACAATCTTCCCGGTCAGGCCTGCATTTCTTGCCTCTTTGTAATTCAGGGGCGGTTCGTAGTAAGCGGCATCTCCAAGGGCGGCGATAAGCAGCCTTGCATTGAGGCGTGTAAGCTCTATCCCGATCAGATCGCAGGTTGATTCATCGGCGCCGAGTTCTCTTGCTACTTTAATATACTCCCGCGCGGCTTTTCCGCCCCCGGTGACAACAAAAACAGTGTTCTTTTTTGAAATTTCCGATAACGCTGCCGCATATCCCCTGAACCGCCCGTGGCTCAGATCGCGGGCGAGCACCGAGCCGCCTACAGATACTACGATTTTCATGACCTCTTGTATTGTACTCCGGCAATATTATCTTTCTTATTTACAGGAAGGCTATTCCAAGCTGGTGGAGCAGTATAACAAGGATAGCGCCGGGGATGCCACCGATTGCGCATACCAGTAATGCAAGGGGGGAATAACCGATACCCAGATCAAAAACGATGTTGGCCGCGGCAAGAAGTATGAGACCGAGGATGGTATTCACGATCAGGTGCTTTGCGCTCTTCAGGATGTAATATACTGCTATAACTGCCAGTACTGCAATGAGCAGGACTATTATTTCGATTGCCATATTGATTAATGGGAATCCCATGTTTATTAAGTGTTTCGCTCCTGATAACCACAACCCTTATATGACTTTACACCAATTGTAAAACAAGATGCCCTCAAAAAAACTGGTTCTCATCTTATTAGTTTCCATTGTACTGCTTTCGGGCTGTGTGAGCCTCAAAGCGGACACCCCCGAAACACATAAAATGACGTTAAAAGGGTTAAAATTCAATACAGACCTTGGATTGGCACTGGAAGAGGCAAAAGTACAGGGAAAACCAGTGTTTGTATATTTCAGGTCTGAATCATGCGGCTGGTGCAAGAAATTCGAGGAAGAAACCTTCACGAACGAAAGCGTGATAAAGACATTAAACGAGAATTTCATACTGGTTTCAATAGACGTAAACGAACAGAAGGGAGATACCAGGACTTTCAGGGTACGAGGGACACCGGCAGAGATATTTCTTGATCCTGACGGCACAGAGATCAAAAGGATACCAGGTTATACTGAGACCGAAAATTTTCTCTATACAATAAATGAAATCATAATACAAAAAGAGGCACAAAAATGAAGCCTGAAACGAAAGCAAAAAACGTAAAAACAAAGATTGAAAAAAATCCGAAAAAGAAAGGGAACAGTACATTGATTATCGCGGCTGTTGCCGTAATATTGATTGGGGCAATAGCATATGTTGTCCTGTCCGGCAGTTCGGCGCCCCAGGAAACCAAAAAGACAGCAGTGTCACTTAAGGAAGTAAGGGCGCAGATAGATGCCGAATACGGCAAAAAGGGGTCTGGGACAAATACACCGCCCGTAAGGGATGATTACATACCTGTACTTGCTCCCAGGAAAGCCGATAAACTCCCGGATTATGTTTTAACAAATGCCATGACACTCCAGGCATATAAGTACGCCACAGAACATCCGGAGGTGCTTGAGCAGATACCCTGCTACTGCGGATGCGGCCAGCACGGCAGCCAGGCGTCGGAAGGAAGACCCCACAGGTTCTTGAGGGACTGTTTCATTAATGACAAAGGCGAGTATGATGACCATGCTTCGTTCTGCGATGTCTGCATCGGGGAAGCGGTGAAGGCCATGAAAGCTCTTCCAGACGGGATACCGAAACAGAGCGCATCGGCGGCACCCCAAACCCCCCTGACCCAATCTCCCGACCTGTCGGGGCTTGACCTGCCTGATAACTTCAAATCCCTCAGTGATGGTTTAAAGCTTGTGCCCCCAGGGATTTCCTGGGCATATTTTGCCAACCTGAAGCAGGAAACAGGGATAGAACAGGAATCTATGGAACCGGTTGATTTCTACGGTGTCCAGATTATCGGGATGTTGAATTCAGAGTACCAGGATGGAACATGGATAGAATTACATGATGTAGGGAAAAATAATGCGAACGTCCGTTCAAACGCCGGGGGCACAACCGATAACATACTATATACAAGACCATTTATATTTGGCAGTAAAGACAAAACAGGCAGCGTCACAGCACTGATGAAAGATACTTCCAATAGCACGAGTGCCTTTAATTACTTCAGGTCCGTGCTTGAAAAAGTCGATGATGAGAACGCCGGCTTTGCCAAGGTAAATACAAGCGCGCCTTCATTTGCCGATATGAGTTATTTCGGTCTTGTCAGATCAGGGAATGATATAAAAGGTGAGATCGCTTTCCGGATTAAAGACAATGCAACAGTGCCTTTAGAGAAATATAATGAATTGAAAAACTCAAGTACGACCCGTGGTTTTAAATCATATGAGGTGCAAAAAGAGAACAATATTCTGGTCATAAGAATGACATCTGACCTGAATAATATTAAGAAAGAAGCAACTCAAAGTTACGGAATTGTGATTTAACCTTTAATGCCAGTCGCTCCATCGGTTTTCTGGGTCTTTATAGCAGGCATGGCCACTGTGATTACACCGTGCGTTCTCCCCGTACTGCCTGCTGTATTGTCCGGCTCTGTGGGTAGCAGGCTGCGCCCTTTGGCTATAGTCACCGGCATGTCCATATCATTCACACTGATGGGATTGCTTTTTTCAGCTGTGGCTTCATTTTCATTTTTTGCCGAATACCTGCGGTGGTTCTCGATTTTTCTAATTATCGGGATGGGTGCGATCCTGTTTGATGATGATGTGAACGAAATATATGTGAAGATTTCAAGCTCCATAGTGAATTCTGCCAGAGCGCGAGTATCCTTTCTCGGGAAACTGTCCTCAAAAGTGCCAGGTGAAGGGCTGCTCGGCGGTCTTTTCCTGGGCATGTCACTTGGCATACTCTGGATCCCGTGCGTTGGCCCGATACTGGGTTCTGTTTTTGCTTTCGTGGCAGAAAGCTCGGCAAGTTCAGGTGGCCTTTTGCATGGTGCTTTCCTCCTCCTGGTATATTCACTTGGCGTAAGCATTCCGATGTTAATAATAGCATATTCCGGGAAGAGCATATCTGGCAGGGTCAGATGGTTCGTGAAAAGAGGGCATTTTTTCAAGAAGCTCTCAGGACTGGTACTGATCCTTGTAGGACTGATGATGCTCTTTGGCATCGACAAATATTTAAAGACAATATTGCTTCCTTATTTCCCTGTATATTTTTAGGCTTATATGGATAAAAACGACATAGATCAAAATGGAAAAACAGACCTGCTTGATATTTATTTTTTCAGGAATCTTGTGAAGAACAGGTATTTTAAACCTGCAATTAACCTGATATTGTTTGTTTTTTTACTGATAATCATTTACTATGGCCTTTTGAGCCATGCCGACCTGCGTTTCCCGGGGGGGAACCCGTTTGCCACCATCATGATATGGGATCTCTGGCATCCACTTCTTGCTTTTACTGTAATACTTTTTGGTAGGCTCTGGTGTTTTGCGTGCCCTATAGGCGCGGTGGGTGATTGGACGCAGTCCGTATTCAGCCTCAAGCGGAAATATCCTGAAAAGTACCGCAATCTCTGGATAGCAGTTATACTATTTCTGTTTATTTTCGCTGCAGAGAGGCATCTTTTCATGTTCACGAGGAATCCTCCGAACACCGCTTACCTTCTTATCTTCTTTACAGCGCTGGCTGTTGTGATGGGCGCAGTCTTTGAAAAACGGAGCTTCTGCCGGTATATCTGCCCCATCGGTCTTGTGCTCGGCGTTTTCTCCATGCTCTCCGCAGTTGAGCTTCGATGCAAGTCAAAGAAAACCTGTCATGACCACGATATTAAAGAATGCGTTATTGGCAACGAGGCAGGAAAAGCCTGCCCTGCTGGCGAATTTCCCCAGGCGATGGAGCGGAACAATTATTGCATAATGTGTATGGAGTGCGTGAAATCATGCTCGAAGGACAATATCCGCATAAGCCCGAGACTTCCGGGCGCTGACATTATAAAATCCATGAAAACGCATCTTGATGAAGCATACCTGGTCCACGGGATCATCATAATCTTCCTTTTTGTCATGGGAATGGAACGCCTGGAATTCAGGAACATAATTATTAACTTTGTACGGTCTATCGCACCTTTTGATACCGTGATGTTCCGTGACTTTTTCGTGAACTACTGGAGAAATATCTGGGCTGTAACAATATTCGCCATGATAACGCTGGGTGCCGCCGGTCTAATGTACCTTTCTGCCAGATTGTCTTTTCCAGGCGGGAACGCAAAACAGAAGTTCATTAACCTGTCCTATGCTTTTATCCCCTTAAGTTTGTCTGTCTATCTGGCCGAGAACACGTTCAGGCTTCTTAAAGGATTGTTCTTTATAGCGGAAAATACAGGACGATCCCTGGGGCAGGCATGGGCGTTCAGCATCAATTTTGAAACAATCAACCAATTACAGATTATCCTGTTGCTTGCGGGATTTAGTTTTACACTGTGGGCAGGATACCTTATTGGCAAAAAGTCATCAAATGGCGAAAAAGAATTAAAGCAAAGCATGATCGCTGTAAGTATTCCTGCAGCTATTTATTTCATCATAGGATTGAAGATATTGACATTACCAGTAATTTAAACTTTACATCCATCGTAAAGTATATAAGTAAAACCACAAGTAATAAAATTAAAGTTGCGAAACAACCAGATTAATAATATATGTTTATATTCAGGCCAAATCAATTAGGAACTTAACACATGAAAACGAAGAAACTCTTGTCAATAATTGTATTAATACTGATCATAGCCTTTGCATTCGTTTCTTATGAAACCGCCCTTTCGAAATTCAGGTTGAGCGATAAAAACTATACATATCTCGCCGATCTCACATGGCATCGCCAATTTGATAAGGGACTCCAGATAGCACAGGAAGAAAACAAGCCTGTTGCGATCTATTTCTGGGCTGTATGGTGCCAGTATTGCGCAGCGTTTCAGACAAATACCCTCGGTAATGCGCAAATAAATAAAATGCTGAAAGAAGATTACGTCCTAATGGCAATGGACCTTGATGTGGACAAAGATGTGGCGCAAAAATTCGGGGTGAGCTACCCGCCTGTTGTGGTTTTTCTTGATGCAAACGGGAAAGAAGTTGATAGGACAATTGGCGCAGTTGATGCCGGCACATTCCTCCCCATAGCCACAAAGGTGAGAGACCAGGTCAGGAGAAAATAAGATGGCAACTTTTGGAGATTCGATACTTTATTTAAGTATCATTGTAAGCGTTATCGCGCTTCTTGGACTGTTATTGAAAGAACTTAAGAACAATAATATTCTGGCAAGGTTTGTCTCACCATTAGTGCTTCTGGCTGCCGGGTTCCTGACCTTCGCCTATATGCTTATCACTTATTATTTCGTGACCAGCGACTTCACTTACGAGTATGTTTGGCAATACTCAAGCCGCGATTTACCTTTCATATATAAACTATCAGGCGCATGGGCAGGTCAACAGGGTACATACCTTTTGTGGGCATGGGTGATCTTTTTATCCGCTGCATGGCTTGCGCTAACTACGAAGCATGCAACCCCTATCGCAAGGAGGACACAGATAATAACTCTGGCCGTAGGCGTATATCTTATAATCCTCACACTTGTCCAGACACCTTTTAAATCCATATATGAGGGAAGGCCTGACCTCCTGGGATTCGTTCCCCCCGATGGAAGCGGTCTTAACGCATTGCTTGTAAACTTCTGGATGGTGATCCATCCGCCGCTGATATTCATTGGCTACGCTGTCATGACGATACCTTTTGCTGCGGCAGTCGTATATCTTCTCACAAAAGATGAAGGCTGGGAGGAGATGAGCAGGCAGTGGTCACGCTTCACCTGGCTGTTCCTGGGGCTTGGTATCGCAGTAGGCGGGGTCTGGGCATACCTTGTACTGGGATGGGGCGGGTTCTGGGCATGGGATCCTGTAGAGACGGCTTCATTTATACCCTGGCTGACACTTACGGGTTTCTTGCATGCGGCAGCCCTCCACAGGAAAAACAAAGCAACCTTTTCAATAGCTGCACCCGTTCTTGCCATTATTTCATTCATTCTGATATTATATGCGGCTATCGTTGTCAGGAGCGGCCTTTTCAACTCGGTCCATGCTTTCGGTGAAACTTCCACGGGAACCCTTCTTATCACGTTAATCCTCATCATATTTGTCGGGACTCTTATACTTGGTATGCGCCGTTACTTTGAAGAATCTGAAAAGGAAGAAGAATGGGGATTATGGAGCAAGAGAAATATATTCTATCTATCTCTCCTATTATTCGTGATCCTTGCTTTCGTATCTTTCTGGGGCATCTCGTTCCCCGCTTTCGTACAGCTTACTCAGAACCTGAAAGTGAATGTGGCCTCAGACACAAAGAATTTCTTTAATGTGTGGAGCTATCCGTTCACATTAATATTGCTCCTTGCGCTTGGGTTCTGTTTGAACTACAAGGAGTCGGAGAAGGAAGCCCGGAAAAAGACCCTGTATGCAGTAACAGCAATCACGATAATAGCCATGTTCATACGGACGGAAAATTTCTATGTGCTTGATCACAACAGCCCCTTCTTTGTCAGGGAGCCACTTATCTATCAACTATTGGGCTCGATCTCTCTCCTCTCCATTTTCCCTCCCCTTATATACGTAGCATATGCCACCTTGCAGCGTCTCCAGGATTACCTGCGCCTTTCCAGCATGCGGCCAAAAGTAAAGGGTGTTGGCCTGGCAATGGTTCATTTCGGCGTGGTGTTCATACTTTTCGGCGCTGTTATAAGTTCAAGTTTCACCCATACAAATGACAGGATAAATATCCCTCTTGCGGCAAAAGGTGAACTACTGGATGTTGGAGGCGGGTACGGTGTCAAGCTTATCGATTCTTCGACACGCAGCCTGACCGAAGCCACAGATTCCGGGGCAGGTTCTCCGGGTACAAGGATATCGAATATCAAAAGCGACCCGGCAAGCTATGTAAACAACAATGTGGTCGTTAGCGGAAAAGTCACAGGTGTGGCTTATACGCAGTCTAACACGACCCCCGTTACATACACTGCATATTTTAAACTTGACGACGGGACGGGGGATATATGGGTCGCAACGCAATCGACGGACCCCCTCACGATCCCTGAAGGAGTGGATCTAACTGCAAGAGGTTATATGATGGCGGATTTTACAAGCCCGTCCACCAAAACCACATATGATCTCCTCTTATTCTCCCAGCCGGATGAGATAAGCGATACATCTGCATCGGTAGCCGGCTCGGACAAGTATAGAGTCCAGAGCGTTAAACTTGAGGTTTACCAGAACGACAGGATAATCGGAAGTGGGATCGCCGAGTACCTTGAAGGGAAAGGAGGAGGAAGCGGGACATTCCCAATGGTATCAAGAGGCATAACCGGAACCGATGTATATGTCATCTTCCAGGGTGTAGGCGGCGGCTTTGTTCCCCTTACATTGAAAATCATCCCGGCTATCAACATCACATGGCTCGGTATCCTGTTTTTTGCAATCGGGATAATCCTGATAATGGCCGTGAAAACAAAATCCAGAGGCGATTAAAGATATAAAAAAACAGGAAAAGATCGCACAGGAAGCTATAACTCTTCTTGAGGAGGGCTTCAAATTCGGCAGAAGATTGTATAAAGACAGAAGCGAGCTTTATGAACGATGATTTGGTCATTCATAGCTTCGAATTTTACTGAGTTGAGCCTGCGGTAAATTCAGTTATGTGTTAGAGAAATAGCAGCGAACTTACAATTAAATTGATGACGACTGGAAATCGTATCAATTCGTCCCAGTTAGTTGTTTGATTTTTGAGCTATCTTATCAGATTTGCCTTAGGCCATAAATCCTTTTGATGATATCTCATATCCCATAGAACGTAGGCGGGAATAAAGGTGAAAGCAGCCTTATCATCAGTTTGTCTATCCCGAAAAGTAACATTATCCCGACCACTATTAACACAAGCCCGGAGAGTTTTTTAAGGAATTCGCCGTTCCTTGCAAACCATTTGTATCTGCTCGTGACCTTTTTGCCGTAATATGCTATGGAGAGCATGGGCAGGCTCATCCCCACAGAATAAACAAATAAAAGCCCTCCGCCATAGGTCACATTACCAACTGATGCAACATATGCGAGCACGGCACCCAGGATCGGCCCGACGCATGGTATCCAGACGATGCCAAGGGACATGCCAAGTAAAAAGCCTCCGAACAACCCCTTCTCATTCGTGTTCGAAGAGGGACCGTTCAAAAAGCCGATATTATTTCTTATTCCCTGGGTTATCGAACCTGAAATTTTCATGAACTCGATGTTTATATCCTGGTCAAAAAGCACCAGGCCCATTGCCATTATGAAAAGGATGGATAAGCTTCGCATAGTATCTGCAAAGCCTCCAAAGGCTGCGCCAAATGCTGATACCAGGGTGCCCATTACGGTAAAACTGAGCGTCATACCTCCCACTACAGCAAAAGGACGAAGCCTGCTCCCCGCCGAACCTGACATTACAACAGGAACAAGCGGAAGACATCATGGCTTCATTATGGTCACGAGTCCTGCTACGAAAACTAGAATAATAGAGGGTGCGGAGGGATCCATGTGTTTTTCAGCCTATCCTTGTGTTTAAGAAATCAACTTAACTTTACATATGGTGTAAACCAATATATAACTTCCCCTTCGTATCCTAAAAATCGAAAATAGACCTGAATATCAGCAGGATATTCCGTTTCCTCTCCCTGACCCTGCGAATAGAATAAGGGAACCAGTTCTTTCCATAAGGGATGTAATCAACAACAGTAAAATCCTTCTTCACAAGCTCATGTTTAAGTTCTTCCCTGATTCCCATAAGCATCTGGAACTCGAGTTTTTTTTGATGCGCCTTATTTGCCTCGATGGCCTCATTTATAAGCATCTCGTCATGTGTTGCAATTGCAAAAAAAGGACTTTTATAAAAAAGGTACCCCATCAGCTTTGAAAAGTTGACTGTCACATCTCTCCTGCTTGTGTATGCAATCTCCGTTTTCTCCCTGTACGCTCCCTTGACAAGACGGATGATCCCTCCTGCCGCTGCTATTCTAATTACGTCACCTTCGCTTCTTTTAAGGTTGGATTGAATAGCGATGCCAATATTCCTGTATTTTTTAAGGATCTCCAGGTAAATTTCAATGGTATCTCCAGTATAAGGGGAATTTTCCATATCCACCCAGGCAAAAATATTTTTTGAAGCCGCGATGCCTGCAATCATCTCCACACTGGATAAGCAAATGTCCCTCCCTGTCTCAAGCCCGAGCTGGGTGAGTTTGATCGAAAGGGAAGCTCTGGCTCCAGATTTTTCTATTCTCTCCAGTATCCGCATATTCTCTTCTACATTCTTTTCCGCTTCGACGGCATCCCGGACATGCTCCCCGAGAAAGTTAATAATTACCCCTATTTGGGCTTTGTTTTCTTTTTCCGCGACTAAAATGGCGTCATCCAGAGTCTCGCCTGCTACCCATTGGCGTGCAAACCTGATTAATAAGCTCATTTCCCCGTAATGGGATTGGCGTGATGATACTTAAGGGATGCGATTCATGGCATATAATTCCGAAAGCTTTATCATTATTAAAGATAAAGGATAGCATGATAGGTGGAAGTGCTTGAACCGTGGACACAAATTATCTTTATAAATTTATGGAATTTGCAATGTTTTCTTCTTATTTAATTCTCATATTCCTATCTGTTCAAATATGGTTCCTGTGGAAGGATATAGATAAGGGATCTTTAAATATGGAATCTTTTATAAATGAAAGTTTTTTCAGAAAAAATTGTATTTATTTCTTTGGATTCTCTATATTTTTCATAATACCTGCAATTTTTGAAGGGATAGGCATCCCCGATTCCATGTTATTTTTTAAATTATTTGATATGCTCGGCTTTATCAGTATCGTGATGTTTGAAATTGGATGGTATAAGCTGTTAAAAACATGTGCAAATAAAAAATCTCTGCCGCAAGAACTGATCAATTTCAAAAGAACCGGGGATTGATTTTCACAGGAAGCCAACCTTTGCACTCGTTACCTATTTATACTCGGCTCATAATAACAAATAGCTGGACTGATATCTAAAATGATTATAGTCAGTGAAGATGAAGATGATAGTGACTCTAGTCCGTTGTTTTTTTTAGGGCAACCAGTACGTGATAGCGTACTTAATGTCAACCATGATTACCGCTACCTGCGGATGGGATATTATGTATCTGCGCATGCTGAAACCTTTGGAGTAGAGGTCACACCGGACTGTACGGAAATAATGGATGCGTACAGAAATCCGCTCTTGATAGAAAAGGCGAGAAGGAATGGGCTCCCGACAAATGGCTACAGGTTGATAACAAGGCCAAATGAAGATTTGAGCATCCCTGCCATGTTGTTTGCTGTGAACCCTTTCACCAATAACTCGATGAAAGTGGTAAAGTCGGGTTCAAGACTGCCTGGAATGATAAAAAAAATGAGCTTTGATGCCAGGTTCCCTGTATCACTGCATCCTGTAACCGGGGAAGTAAAAGAAATAATACAGATGTTCGGGGAATCAACCTGTGAGGAGACATCGGATTTTGCACGGAAATTCTATGAGGTATTTAATATCCCAATATGTAAATTGATCGTGCAGATCGATGACGGACAGGTAATCCTGAACCACTGCGAACCAGCCCTGAAAAAAGAAGTGAAGTGGGACATTGTTCATGATAAAGTGCATGAGATAAAACAAAAAATTTAGCTTTATCATGAAACTGGCCTGTTTTGTCGAAGCATATAACTTTAAGGATAAATCCGAGCGGAACGCCCTTTCGAAATTCAAATCCACAGCAGAATCGATGGGGCATACGTTTGATTTTATCTTTAAGGAAGAAATTTCCAGGATTGGTGAATACAATGCGCTATTTATAAGGGCCACAACCGACCCGAGTAATTCAGCGTATGTAGTTTCAAGGCTTGCGGAACAATCAGGATTAAAGGTTATTGATGACCCCCATTCTATAAGGACATGCTCGAACAAGGCAATACTTCACGACCTTTTCCTGAAGAATAACATACCATCACCAAAATCACTTCTGTTTACAGGGGATTATTCAAGCGGGTCCCTGGATAACATCTTTGAAATGCTGGGAACTCCCGTAGTCATTAAAACACCCTACACACGCTTCTCTTCCCATGTTGAGAAGGCGGACAGCATACAGGAATTTATTGGTATTTCAAAAAAATTGCTGAGAAAATCAAAAGTACTGGTGGTCCAGGAATATATCATGTCAGATTTTGACTGGCGCGTCGGGATACTTCAAAATGAAATACTTTACCTCTGCAAATACTGCATTCCAAGTGGAGGATGGAAAGTAAAATCAAAGATAAACGGGAAAAATGTGTGGGGAGATACGATCGCAATATCCAGAGGTTCGATCTCACCTGAATTAAAGGAGATATGCATCAATCTCTCAAAATGCGTAGGGGACGGACTTTACGGCCTGGATGTGAAGGAAACCGGCGACGGGTATAAAGTCATTGAGATCAACGATAATCCCAGTATCTATGAAGGGTACGAGGATGTCATAGACCGGGACATCTATGAAAAGATCATCAATGTACTGGTATCATGATTATAATTCTTTAATAAGATGCATTGCATCATCGCCGTTTTTATAATATTTTTTCATGATTTTATCAACGGAAAAGCCTTTTGATCTATAAAGGCCCTGTGCAGCCTTGTTATTCACACCCACTTCAAGGCTTATTCTCTTAAATCCCCTTTCTTTTAATGATTTTTCAGCCGTGTCCATGAGCAAGCCCGCTATGCCCCGGCGCCTGTAATCAGGGTGTACGTTCAATGAATAAATCCTGGCATGCGAGATATTATTCCTGATCAGGACAATAATCGAAGCTACAATATTGTTTTCGATAGATGCAACAAGCACAATGGACTTGGCCTCGAATAAAAGATATTCCATCTGTTTTCTATGAAAATTTTCTTCCTTAAAACATATATTTTCAAGATCCAGGAGGGCATCAAAGTCTTCTTTTCTTGCAGGACGTATATTCGGTTTCAAGGAACTGCCACGCGCGATTTTACGCATTCCTGCACTTGTTTTACAACTTCCGGATAATCCCCGAATACAAGACCCAGGTCAACAGTGCCAACAACATCCACCACACCTATAGCTGCGATCCCATATCCTTCCTTGTTCCTTATGGGAACCACGACAACCGGGATCCCGGTATATTTACCGCTTGTAGGGGTCGCACGGATGATCTTATTTTCATTCAAGACCTTCTCCAGCACAGGGCCTGTATAATTATTATCAAGTATTTTTCTTTTCTCGATCCTCACACCTTTTTTGTTCAGGCTTCTCATAGTGACCGGAAGCCCCAGGAGTTCATGTACTGCCATAGCAAATGCAGCGATATCCTCAGCCCCTGAATCTGCTGAAATCTCTAAACTGGTGTATTTCATACCTGATATGAAGTTTACAATTTATACATTATATAGTTTCTTATCCTAAAAAAAAGGCTTTAAATACTAACAAAACGAGTTATTATCGGAGGCTGATTATGACTAGAGAAGAATTATTGGCAAAAGTAAAAACTTCACGCCCATCCGTGACCGTCGTCGGCCTGGGTGGAGCCGGTTGTAACATAACAACGTGGATAGCAGATAAGAAATTGACTGGCGGCAAGATTATTGCAGCCAATACGGATGCAGCGCATCTTAGCACAATGACACGGGCAGATACTATCATGCTGCTGGGTGAAAAACTGTGCAAGGGCCATGGCTGCGGAGGATTCCCTGAAAGAGGTACCGAGGCCGCAAAAGAAAACCTGGCCGAGATAAGGGAGGAAATAAAAGATTCCAACCTGCTGTTCCTTGTAGCAGGACTTGGAGGAGGTTCGGGCACAGGCGCAATACCGGTTTTTGCAGGTGTCGGGAGGGAAACAGGCGCGTTAACTATCGCGTGCGTGACGATACCTTTTACGATCGAAATGGCACGGCGTGAAAAAGCGCGTGAGGCCATCAGGTCGCTTGCCGGGACATGCGATTCGATTGTTGTCATAGATAACTCAAAACTCAGGGAAGTTGCCGGCAACCTGCCCCTTAAAGAGGCCCTTGCCGTTGCGAACGCACTTGTAGGATCGTTTGTAAAGAACATCACAGATACCATAACGCAGCCGAGCCTTGTGAACCTTGATTATGCAGATCTGCGGGCAGTGATGGAACGCGGCGGGATATCATCTATCGGCATCGGCGAGGGAGACGGCGCGACCCGCGTGGAAAAAGCCGTGGCACAGGCACTTTCGACCCCGCTTCTTGATATCACAGATGTCTCTACTGCTTACGGAGTACTGATCCATATCGTAGGAGGAGAGGACATGACCCTTGAGGAAGTAGCCGTTGCAGGGGAACAGATAATGGACAAGGTCCCGAACACAAAGCGTGTGATTTGGGGCGCGAAAGTGGATCCCGACATTGTTGGAAGGGTGCGCGTGATGGCTGTCCTGACAGGCGTCACATGCCCGTTCATAAGCGGAGAAGTAAAGCAAAAAGCTCCTCAACCCCAACTCCCAAAGGAAGTCGTAAAACCGCTCCGTGAGGCGATGGAGCATATGGCAAGAGCCCAGGATGACCTGCCGCGCGAAACGATTTCCAAGGCCGCGGTTTTCAGCAAGGAAAAGTAGGGGTTTTAACTCCTGCGTTTTTCTTTTTTCAATTTAATTTTTTCAAAGCATCTTATGAAGCTGTATCTATAAAAAATTTAAATTTCGTACTCTTCATTATATATTTCTGGCCGTACTTTTCTTACTTTTTCAACTATTTCTTTAATGTTGATCTGTTTCTTATCTGCTTCAGCCCATATTTCTTTTATTTTAGGGGGAATGCTCGTAAACTCAGCAGGAGCTATCTCTATTCCTTTCGTATCAATATATTTCACGATATCATCGACCTTGATATTTTATTCTCACTCCTTTTCACCCAGTCGTTGTAGAGATGCTCGGGATTTTGGGAATTATCCATGAGATAAAGTTTCAATCCCCTATAACGGGTCTTCTGCTTTTCACCTACAACGAAACACAGAATATCGTTACGTTATCGATTGTTTCAATCCCCTATAACGGGTCTTCTGCTTTTCACCTGAGCTTCAATGCAACCATACCGACAGGGGCAAATAGTTTCAATCCCCTATAACGGGTCTTCTGCTTTTCACGAAGATTGTACTCAAGGAATCACGATGGCAGACGCATAGTTTCAATCCCCTATAACGGGTCTTCTGCTTTTCACCCCATGTCACCGCATGTGGGTTTTTGAAAAGCATTTTAATGGCTCTATTTCCCAATCTAATCCACCATACACCTCTTTAGAATATATAACGATTTCGGAAAAATAATGTTTGGCGATTGCCTCGGTTTTTTCGCGAAAAAAGTTGCATTTTTCTATAATTATAAAAACCAATTCAGCCTCTGCATGCTGGCGATTTCCTCCCGGGGGCTTCGGGGGATTTGAGGGAATCGCCTGGATTTGAGGATTTATATGACTTAGAGTCCTTAGAACGACCCACTTTCAAAAGGTATCGATAATAACGATTTTACCTCTGCTGGAGAGTATGTCTGCATGCCTGAAAATGATTAACAAGAATTAAAATACAGGCAACACGGGATATCTCGAAAAGAAGGCATTCTTACAGTAATCTTCATAGACTCTCAACTTTTTTTGCAAAAACCTGATAAAGGCGATAGATGGATAATAATCTATTTCTATACAAAAAACAAGAAATAAAACCATGGAAAAAAGGAAAAGTCTTCTATGTCTTGTGGGAACAAGTTCGCTGAGAAATTCTTTAAGAGATAAAAAAAATGTTTTCCATAAAAATGTTTTTTCTTTGATTGAGAAACGCAATGATAAAAACATGTTGGATAGATTTTCAAAAGATCCAGAGGGCCTGGATATAATAAAATATTTATATAGTGATAAATCTGTCAATAATCTTCTTGTAAATTGGTTAGAAGAATCTATTAAATCGAATCCTGAAATAATATCCGCAGAAGCTAATACTATAAACAATTATCTGAAAAAATGTGGCAAATTGTGTGAACGACCGTTGATCTATCTGATAAATACAACCACAGATGATGGAACATTATGCAAAGATGCTCTTAAGAATTATTTTGAAGTCTCAGCAGAAATTAAAACTCTTCCATTAATTGATACCAATTTACCGGTTAAAGATTCCGCAAATTCCGTCGAAAATGAAATTGAAGATTTGCGTGACAATCTTATTAAAATTATATTAAATGAAATGCAAAAAGATAATGAAGTGATCTATATTTCTTCTCCAGGGCTTAAACCACACTTAACAACTGCTACTATAGTGAGTAACTTCATGGGATGCCAGATTTATTATAAATTTGAAATGTCAAATGAAGTTCAAAGAATTGACAGTGAATGGTTTGATCATTCAATATTTGTAAAAAATGTTGTTGATTACATGAAAGATATGGAAATAGATGCATCATTAAATCTGATCAAGAAATTACCAAATAAAATTAAGGGTAATGTAACAGACCAATATTTCACGAATGAATTTTTGAAAAAGAGGCACTATGGTATTATTTTGAAAGAACCGGGTCGGAAATATTTATTTAAGAAAATCGGGATACCGATTGTATTGAGTTCTATCAGTCTCTTTGCCATGGTATCTGTAAATACTCTGGCAATTTATGGTGTCAAGACTTTATCGTTATCAGGTATGATTATATTTCTTCTGGGGTTAAGTACGATTTTGTTTTTCATTAAACATATCTTAGAATCTGAGAGAAACTAAAATCAAGATCAAATTTACCTTGCGCCAAATGGCTACCCCTTTAAGCATAGAAATAGAAATCAGCATTTGGGGAATAGCCATGACAACGTAGGTGGTTACCAATTCATAGGTTCATCATTTAAACTTAACTATTTTTTATGCTTGCAGTAGGCCCATGTAACGGTTACAATATATGAAAATAAGTCAACAGCTTTAGTATTCATTCCCCCATTTTTATTTTAGCGAAAAAACAAACGGGGAAATGAACATTGGAGTTTGATGTAGATAAACATGTAAAAAGCTATTGGAATCGATTCACCGGCTTGACTGGTATAAAAGAAGAATTTACAGATGCAACTTCAGGGCATAGTACTCGAACATCAAAATTTTTAGGAGGGCTTGACCTTGACCCGATAATCCCTGAACTCAACAAATATTATTCCGTCAAAGAAGGCGAAGAGAAGTATCCAAGAAGAGCTATGTTTAAGACTATGGTCTGGAGGAAAACCAAGAACATCAAGTACTATACAAGGACTGAAAATCATCTTAATACCCATTCTGATGAGGCTATAGAACTCGGTTTTAACATCGACCAGAATGGGAATGTCATAGTTCCAGACCATGAGACCTTAAGGCACTTTGAAAAAATAAGATTGGGTAATGAAGGACTGGATTCAATAATGGAACTCTTTTGCATCAAGGTTGTAGGAGCGGGAGACAAACTTGGATTAAAAATTGGTGAAAAAACAGGAACAGATAGTACACCGATCCAAGTTCCTAATGATACTGCCGGAGTGTATAATGGACACTATAAGAAAAAGATGGTGAAAGCACATATAACCGAGGATTACGACCATAATATCCCTCTGGCTAAAAAGGTATGCGGAGGCACTGATAATGATAATCAATATTTAGAAGACATGCTCAGGAATACATCTGTATCAGCTAAAAAGAATATGCGAGAGACCTGGTTTGATGGCGGTTATAATGGGAATAAAAATATTGCATTAGCGTTAGTGTCCACAGACCTGTCGGGGTAAATTCGTCATTTTGGTCGTCATAACTTCCATAGGACTTCTGTAATCAAACGCTGAATTTGGCCTGAGGTTATATCTGGCTCTGGTATCTCGCAGCACTTC
>CABMIH010000044.1 GCA_902386205.1 uncultured archaeon
GAGAACTAAATGTCCCAAAACATTTTATCACACTCAGACGCCAATTTTACGATATTATAAACAAACAGTATGGTTTAGAGAAAAACCAACTTATTAAAATTCATCAACACGAATTGAAACGGTCACTGTTTTCAGGTAAGTTTATATAAACATTGTAACATTTCAAAACAAAGATAATTTATATATGAGAGTATTATCACTTTGACTCAAATGGATAGGTTCATGTTTGAAATTCAAATAATAGAAAGCAATCTTGAGAGGTTGCAATGCCAAAAAAAGTTCTTTTAATAACACCCCCATATCACTGCGGCGTTCTTGAATCGGCAGGAACATGGATGCCGCTTGGCATGGTATATGTTGCCGGCAGCCTGCAAAATGCAGGGTATGAAGTCAGGATATATGACGTCATGTCAAAATTCCATACGTTAGAGGACATCAGGAAATACATAGCAGATTATTGCCCTGATGCTGTCGGGACTGCTGCATATACTTCAAGCCTTTCTGAGGCAGTAAATGTTCTCAAGGTAGCAAAAGAGGTAAATCCAGGAATTATTACGCTTCTTGGAGGCATACATCCGACCTTCTGCTGGGAGGAGATCCTTCAAAAAGATGGGGACATTGTAGATTTCATAATTCGCGGCGAGGGAGAGATTACAAACACAGAACTTCTTAACCATATATTTGAAGGAAAGGACCTGGATGTGCTTGGGATCGCCTATGTGAAAGACGGAAAGATCATAGCTACAAGACAGAGACCTCTTGTTTCAGATCTGGACATCCTGCCTGCTGCATGGAACCTGGTGAAGTGGAAGGATTACTCCTTCAAGACAAAGAAAAACTCTACACTTGCAGTTGTAAGTTCTTCCAGGGGCTGCACCCAGAAATGCACATTCTGTTCACAGAGGCTTTTCTGGAAAGAGAAGTGGAGGGCGCGAAGTCCTGAGAATTTTGTGTCTGAACTGGAGTACCTGAACAGTACTTATGGAGTGGATGTTGCCATGATAGCGGATGAGACCCCCACGTTTGACCGGGAGAGGTGGGAGAAAATACTGGACCTGCTTATTTCCAAAAAACTTGACCTTGAGATACTTATGGAAACAAGGGTGGATGACATCCTGCGGGATAAGGACATTATGGATAAATATACAAAGGCAGGAATCCTTCATATCTACGTCGGAGCGGAATCCGCAAGCCAGGACATGCTTGATCGCTATAATAAGAACCTCAAGATAGAGCAATCCAAGGAAGCCATTGACCTGATCAACAATGCAGGGATAATCTCGGAGACCTCTTTTGTCCTCGGCATGCCCGATGAAACCCCGGAGTCAATTGAAAAAGCCCAAAAACTGGCTCAATATTATAATCCCGACCTGGCATTCTTCCTCGCCATCGCCCCCTGGCCGTATTCAGATATATATCCAGAACTTGCGCCTTATATTGAGGAATTTGATTATTCAAAGTACAACCTTATTGAGCCGATAGTCAAACCCAACAATATGACGCGGGAAGAGCTTAATAAACATCTGCTCAAGGCATTCAGGGAATTTTACATGGATAAGCTTACAAAGATCGAAGAATTGAGCGAGTTCAAGAAAAACTACATGATAGATGTCACAAGGCTGCTAATCAATGATTCTTACCTCTCAAACCAGATGAAGGGAGAAATGCCTCCAAAGGTCAGGCAATTTATTGAAAAATATGTCAATACTAAGAAGCCTGGTTGAATTCAGAGGCGTAGGAGCTACCTTTTAGCCGATACACCAGATGATTGTTTCCTGGCCTGGAAAAAAGGATAACTTAATTAACAACCAAAGAGATAACATATGTGGGGGAAAATATGGATTTTTCATTTACTGAAGAACAGGAACTTTTCAGAAGGTCCGTAAGAGAATTTTGCGAGAAGAAGCTCGCTCCTTGGGCTAATGAAATCAATGAGAAAGGAGAGATTCCACATGCAATTCTTAAAGAGATGGCTTCATTTGGTCTTCTTGGCATAACGATTTCTGAAAGATACGGAGGGTCTGGAGCTGGTTTTATTAATGCAACGATAGCAGCCGAGGAGATAGCCCGGGTAGATGTAAGCATGGCTACAGCTGTTTATTATCTTGTGGAAGCAGGTTGGGGTTTCCTGATGGACAGATATGCAAGTGAAAAGGCTAAAGAAGAGATTCTGCCCGATATAACAAAAGGAAAAACGTTTCTGGGGATTGCTTCGACAGAGGCTACGGGAGGTTCTGATATTGCGTCTATATCAACCAGACTGGAAAAACGAAATGGAAAATTGATATTGAACGGGGCAAAGACCTTCATTAGCGGTGTCAGAGAGGCAACCAGATACGGAGGAGGTTATGTAACGATCGTTAACACAAATCCCGATCTCAAAAATAAAGGTCTCTCGCTCTGCTACCTTCCGGTAAAAGATGTAAAGGGTATAACGACCAGTATATTTGAACAGATGGGACGGGAGGGGATATCTACAGGCACCATTAACATAAACAACGTTGAGATACCAGAGCATTTTCTCATAGGGGAGTGGAACCGGGGATTCTATTATGCGATGGAAGGTTTTAACTGCGCAAGGACGCTTGTGGCCGCAGCGTGTATCGGCGCTGCAGAGAAAGCTCTGGAATCCGGGATAGAATACATAAAAGAAAGACATGTTTTCGGTACTCCTCTTGCGAAGTTTGAAGGGATACAGTTCCAAATGGCTGAGGAATATACGAAATTAGAAGCCGCAAAACTGCTCGTCCATAAAGCTGCCTGGATGCTTGATCAGATGTATGCTGAAAACAGGTTCAGCATTGGAGAAATAAACAAAGCTGTAGCCACAGCCAAACTTGTTGCACCTACAACTGCTTTTGATATCATTAAGGATGTACTGACATGGTATGGAGCATATGGCTATACCAGAGAAGCCGGCCTTGAGAGAGGCTTAAGAGGTGTATATTCCTATATAATAGGTGCTGAGGGAGCACAAAATATTATGAAAATAATAATTGGCAGGGAGATCCTGGGAAAAGAGTTCGCACCTTACTGAAATCATAATATTCAAAACAATTGGAGAAATGACCGTGGAGATAATTGTATGCCTCAAGCAGATATATGATCTTGCTCAAATAAAGATAGATACATCCAAACGTCCGGCAACAGAAGGGATTGCAAAAAAGCTCAGTGACTTTGATAAGAACGCCCTTGAAGAAGCAGTAAGGATTAAGGAAAAACATGGTGGTAACGTTTCTGCTGTAATTAAAGGCACGAAAGACGCTGCTAAAGAAGCTCTATCAATGGGCGCGGATGAAGCAATTGTTTATAATGTAGACACTGATTCTCTTGGCACAGCGTATATCCTTGCAGGGGTCATCCAGAATATGAAGTACGACCTCATTCTATGTGGAGAGGCTTCTATTGACGAATATTCTTTTCAGACAGGTCCAAGGTTGGGGCATGCTCTTGGGATCCCTGTGCTGACATACGCAAGAAAAATCGAGATGCAAGACGGCGATGTTGTTGTGGAGAGGGATCTTGAAAAAGGATATGAAATAGCTAAAGAAAAACTTCCAGCTCTAGTGACGGTCACAAAAGAAATAAATGAACCAAGAATTCCCACGCTCATGCAGATACTGGGCGCATCAAAGAAAAAAATAACAGAAATGAGTCCTTTTAAACCAGACGCCGGTGTCGAGACTTTGAGCATACTGGCTATTGAGATGAAAAGGAAGGAAGTAATAATAAAAGATGTGGAGGATTTGGCTAAAGTTATCATGGCAGAAAGATAGGAGTTGAAATGATTTTTGTATTCTCCGAGGATAATGAAACCTCTTTTGAGATTCTTGCAGAAGCGAGGAAGCTTGCGGATTCTTCAAAATCGAAGATTGCAGCTATTTCATTTGGAGGCGGTGAGGATGATTATATTGCCGGGGGAGCGGACATAATCCTCTCCATTAATATTGAACCGCATGAAGACTCGGTTGTGGAAGGCATCTCTCAACTTATTGATCAATACAATCCAGAAATTCTCCTGATAGGGAGTACAAAGTTTGGCAGGGAAGTCGCCCCAAGAATTGGACAGCGTTTTGGAGCTGGCTGTGCTACAGACTGCATAGATTTTTCGAAAGATAATGAGAATTTGATAGTAAAGCGTCTTGTGCTTGGCGGTAGATTTATCGCAACGCAGAGATTCTTGCGTAAGCCCCGGATTGCCACTGTGCCGCCCAGGAGATTTGAGAAAAATATAGACAAATCCAGGAAAGGTGAAATAATCAAAATCTCTTTTTATCCCGCCGAGACAAGAGTGCAGGTGATGGAGACAAAGAAGAAAGCCCCACAGGAAATGAGAATAGAGGAGGCTAACATCATCGTTTCTGTAGGCAGAGGGCTAAAGAAAAAAGAAGATCTCAAGCTCATCGAAGCTCTTGCGAATGTCTTTGGCGGTGCTATGGGCTGCTCGAGATCCATTGCTGTCGATCTTAAATGGTTGCCCGAAGAACACTGGGTCGGGTTATCTGGACATAAGGTAAATCCCAGGCTCTACATTGCCATTGGCATCTCGGGTCAGGTGCAGCACATTGCAGGAATAAGGGATTCCAGGACCATTATTGCGATAAATAAGGATCCTAATGCTCCAATTTTTAAGGCATGTGATTACGGGATTGTGGGGGATCTTTATGATATAGTGCCGAGATTGACAGAAATTTTGAAGAAACAAAGTTAATACGATCATCCATACTTATAATACACCCCGTACCCCCCTCTTGGATAATTGAAATCTACTACGCCTTTTGGACAGGCGAACTTGCAGCTTCCGCACTCAATACATCCCTCATAATCATGTTTTATCTTTCCGTCTTCAAGGGTAAACCTGTTCGCAGGACAGAAATAAAGGCATGTTTTTTCATCGCACTCGCCGCATATACTGGTATCTACTTTGATATGCCGTTCCCTATCAACCTCAAAGCTAACAAGCCCGAGCCGTTCTTCAATACTGATATTCATAGCGCTCTCAAACCTTTTAATACATCAAGTATCATATTCGTTCTATTGCCTTTTGTCCCTTCCAGGAGTTCATCAAATGCTCGTTTCTTTGCTCCGTCCACAGCCCAGAGTTTATGGAAAAACCTGCATGCTATCTCTGGGTACAATGTGTACAGTCTGTCATTCTGCAAAAATTCCGAAGCTTTTTTAAATGTGGCGATATCTTTGAGGACGAAATCCTTTCTCAGCAGGTCTTCATAATATGAAAGGCATTCCTTTGAAAAATCATTTTTTCCCATGGCATTTTTCACTGCTTCGGCAGCAGCTGCTCCGGAAGCAATCGCCATATCCATTCCCCGCAGCGTAATACCGCTATTTATCACGAGGCTGCCAGCATCTCCAACAACAAGCATTCCATTAGTGAAAAGCCCGCTTCGCGAGGTCTCAGGGATAACATGTGCAGAATATTCCTGTATTTTGCCACCTTCTATCAGTTTTGCGACAACTGGATTCTCGTTGAACTCCCTTATTATTTTGTGTGAATCTATTTTCTTTTCAATGAGCCGGTCGATATACACCACTATTCCCATAGAAAGGCTTGTTCTGTTGGTATAAATGAAGCCTCCTCCCGGGATTTCCTTTGTGCACTGACCGACAAAAAGCTGCGCCGCACCTTCTTCATGTGCAAGATTGAACCTGTCTTCAATGGTTTTCTCCGGCAGTTCTATTATCTCCTTCATGCCAAGCGCGAATTGTTTTACTTCAAATTTCTTTAATCCCGCTTTCTCTGCCATAAGGGATACCGCTCCGTCTGCAGCGATAACCACATTCGCTTCAATCTTATCCTCACCTGCAATTATGCCTGTGACTCTTTTTTCTCTCCATAGGAGGTCATCCACTCTGATGTTCGGCACGAGAGTGGCTCCTGCTTCCACGGCCTTGTTCGCGAACCATTGATCAAACTTAGCCCTGAGTATGGTGAAGCTGTTCGGCGGTTCCCGAAACTCCCCATCCAGAAAATCAAGGGTAACAGAGGCCTCATTGCACAGGAATGTGAGTTTTTCTCGAGTAACCATCCTCTCTATGGGAGCTTCTTTCCAGAAGCCAGGTATAAGACGATTTAAAGCATGCGCGTACATTCTCCCCCCCATCACATTCTTGGCTCCCGGGTACTTGCCCCTCTCCACTATCAGCGCGTTAAAACCCATCTTTGAAAGTGAATAGGCGGCTGCAGAGCCTCCTGGGCCTGCTCCTACGATTATAACGTCGAATTTTTCAGTCATATCCTGAAATCATATACCTTTAAACACAGGCTTTCTTTTCTCCAGAAAAGCGTTCATACCCTCAATATGGTCCACAGTGGCAAAACATTCACCAAAAGATTGTCTCTCCATATCAGGACCTTCCTTGATCTCACGGTTTTCGTTTATCAGTCGTTTTGCCTTTTTAACAGCAAACGGTCCTCTCCGGGCAATAACTTCTGCTATTTCAAGGGCCTTTTCCATAAGTTCTTCGTCCTTCACAGACTTATTAATAAGCCCAATAGCCAGAGCTTCTTTTGCATCAATAATATTCCCCGCCAGGATCATTTCCTTTGCTTTCCCTATACCCACCAGCCTCGTTAACCTCTGGGTGGCCCCAAACCCGGGAATCAGACCGAGATTTACTTCCGGCTGTCCAAATTTTGCCCTCTCACCTGCAATTCTTATATCAGAAGCAAGAGCTAATTCACAACCTCCACCAAAAGCATATCCGTTAATCGCAGCAATTACAGGTTTTTCAAAGTTTTCCACTTTATTAAAAACCTCATTACCAAACTTAGAAAAAGCTTTCGCCTCTTCTGGACTGAATTCTTTCATCTCTTTGATGTTCGCTCCTGCACTGAAATTTTTAATTCCGGTTATGATTAAAACACGTATTTCTTCATCTTTTTCAAGATTATTCAGGCATTCTCCCAGAACACGCAGAATTTTTGAATCAAGAATGTTCAGGCCATCTGGCGTGATCAAAGTAATTATCCCCACTTCATTTCTTTTCTCCAGTTTTATATATTCATTGTGTGTAGTCATAAAAACCCTCGCCGCTTTTTCTCCCGAGCTTTCCACCGGCTACCATTTTCCTGAGCAATGGGCAGGGTCTATATTTTTCATCCAATTCTCTTTGAAGGACTTCAAGTATTGCCAGACAAATATCAAGGCCGATAAAATCAGCAAGTTCAAGAGGTCCCATTGGATGATTAGCACCCAGTTTCATAATCGTGTCAATACTCTCCCGTGATGCAATTCCTGACTGCAGGCAAAAAATAGCATCGTTTATCATCGGCATTAATATACGGTTTGCGACAAAACCAGGGAAATCATTTACGAAAACAGGCGTCTTCCCCATTTTTTCGGCAACAGAAGTTATTATCCTGACCGTTTCATCAGATGTGCGCAAACCCCTTATCATCTCCACGAGTTTCATGCTATATGCCGGGTTCATGAAATGCATACCCATGAAACACTCAGGGCGTCCTGTAACCTGAGCAAGGCCTGTTATTGAGATAGAGGATGTGTTTGTTGTGAAAAGGGTCTTTTCAGGGCATAAATTTCCCAGTTCTCTAAAAACCTGCTTTTTCATATCTTCCTTTTCTATCACACACTCTATTATCAGGTCTACGTCTTTGCAATCTTCCAGGCTGGATGCGGTTATGATCTTTGAGAGGATTTCATCTTTCTCTCTGCTTTCAAGCTTTCCCTTATTAACTCTATTTTCCAGTCGTTCTCTTATGGCATCAAATCCAGTTCTCAAATATGCTTCGTTCACATCCTCCAGGATTACTTCATAACCGCTCTGGGCTGCTACCTGGGCTATGCCGCTCCCCATTGTTCCTGAGCCAATTACCCCAATTTTTTTGATTTCCATGGTACCTCATTTTAATGATAAATGGGCAATTAAAAGCCTTAAAAAATCAGAAGTTCCCTCACCGATGGTTAGCAGTCTTGCATCTCTCCAGTGCCGGTGTATATCATATTCGTCCGTATATCCATAACCCCCATGGATCTGTATCGCCTTATCGCATACGTTCAATGCCATCTCCGTAGAAAAAAGCTTGGCCTGTGTAGCTTCAGAAACAATATTTTTTCCTTTATCCTTCAAGTGGGCTGCATAATAGGTAAGAAGTCTTGCAGCATTTATGCCGGTTACCATGTCGGCCAGTTTCTCCTGTACGAGTTGGTACTCCGAAATGTTATTTCCAAATGCTGATCTGTCCTTGCTGTATGAAATAGCTTTTTCATAAGCCGCCTGCGCTATCCCAATAGCGATTGCAGCGATCGTAATCCTCCCCGAATTCAGGATATGTTTTGCATACTCAAGTCCTTTTCCCTCTTCTCCGAGAAGGTTTTCCTTTGGAACTGTGCAGTTGTCAAGATGTACCTCGGACAACCTGTGACCCCGAAACCCGAGTTTTGGGATGACTTTTGCCACATCAAAACCTGAGGTATTCCGCGGAACAACGAACGATGAGACCCCTTTATCAGTTCTTGCAAATAGTAAAATAAAACCTGCTTCTCCCGGACTTGTTATTAATGTCTTGGTGCCGTTTAAGATGTAATTATTTCCCGAAAGTTGAGCTTTTGTCTGGATTGAATTTGCATCCGAACCGCAGCAGGGTTCAGTGAGTGCGAAAGCTGCCAGGCTTTTCCCCTCAGCCAGACCTTTTTCTTTAAGGAATTCTTTTTTTTGTTTATCATCCCCAAAAAGTCTTATGCCTTCACACACCATTCCCTGTATGGAAACCTGCAGGGCCGTATTTGCACAGGCTTTCGCCAACATTTCCAGCGCTGCGATGTATACAGGATATGGGAGACCTAAACCATTGTAATCCTGCGTAAAAGGAATAGCCATGATTCCCTGTCCAGCTACTTTTTCTAAATTCTGTCTGGGGAATATTCCTTCCTGATCTATTTTTTTTGCAGATGGCATTATTTCCTTCTCTACGAAATCACCTATAGATCCAAGTATCAAATTATATTCCCCGGCATCAGATAATAGCATCTCCATTACGTTTTTCATATCTTTTATATAATACATTTTCACCTCTCCACGATCATCGCCACGGCATTCCCTCCGCCAAGACATAAGGTAGCCAGTCCCCGTCTGAGTCCTCTTTCCTTCAGAGCATATAGCAGCGTTATAAGTATCCTTGCGCCGCTGCACCCTATCGGATGCCCCAGTGCTACAGCTCCCCCATTTACATTGAATTTTTCTGGAATAATGTTCAATTCTCGCATTATCGCAATGGAAGCAGAGGCATAGGCTTCGTTATGCTCGACAAGGTCAATATCATCCATTGTAAAGCCGGTCATTGAGAGCAGTTTTTTCACCGTGGGTATTGGGGCTTCCATCACATCCTCGGGTTTTGTTCCCCCAGTTGCATAACCTATTATTCTGGCAAGAGGTTTTACTCCCAATTCATCAGCTTTTCTCTCTGATGTCACCACAAGAGCGGCAGCGCCATCGCTGATCTGGGAACTGTTGCCAGCAGTAAGAATTCCGTCTTTTTTAAAAACAGGCGGGAGTCTGGCAAGTTTCTCAAGAGAGGTGTCATCCCTCACACCTTCGTCCTTATCAATCGCCCCGCCTTGAACTTCAAAAGGGATTATCTCCTCTTTAAATTTTCCGCTATCAATTGCACGTTTGGCCTTTTGATGACTTCCAAGAGCGAATTCATCTGCCTCTTCTCTCGTTATGCCGTATTTCTCTGCTATTCTCTCTCCGGTAATCCCCATATGATAGTTATTATATACGTCCCATAAGCCGTCATACACCATCGTATCTGTAATTGATGCATCTCCAAACTTCATACCCCATCGAAGGCTTCTGATCAAATGTGGGGCTGAACTCATATTTTCCATACCTCCAGCGACGATTATTTCAGCATCGCCAGCTTTAATGGACTGCGCCGCGAGCATGACTGCCTTGAGTCCTGAGCCGCATACCTTGTTTATAGTGAAAGAACCGATTTCAGGCGGAAGTCCTGCATATATCGCAGCCTGTCGTGCAGGATTTTGTCCCAGACCTGCTGAAATCACATTGCCCATGATAACTTCCTCAACTTCATGCATCTGAATGCATGCTCTATTTACAGCTTCTTTTATGACCCTGGCACCCAGCTTTTGGGCCGGTACATCCTTAAATGCGCGGCCGAACTTGCCTATAGCCGTTCTTACACCGCTTGCCAGAACAACTTCTTCGGGCATTAGTTATCACAACTCCCACACTCCTCGTAATTTGCGTTGATTAATTATAGTTATTAATTTGACTTTGTCACATTAATACTTTATTCTTCACGACTTCACAAGATATCTCAAATATAAAATCAAATCTTATGAAAGAAGTTTATAGTTACGAACCGGTCGGATTGGAAATCCGAGGCATCCGGTGGATGCTCTACCTCTCTGACATTAACAATTTATTTAATGCAAAAGATTATTACCTATTTTATGTTTGAAAAAAGAAACACGGGGGAAATCGTCCCCATTTTTTATTCTACGAGTCAACCGAAAATTTACCTGTATCTACCCAGGTCTGTTTTAGCATCGACCAGAAATCCATTGCAAGTTCCTCTGATATATATTTGTATGGCAGCCAGCCATACCCTTCATCTCCCCAGCTTTCACCCCAGGAGTTCCTTATAAGCAGCGCTCCCTCCGTCTTTTCTTCACATGCAGTGTTCTCTATGACCATATTATCGTCATAACCTATTGCAACAATGGCATGTCCTCCAACACACCTTTCTCCTTTGCATGGGAAGGGTATTTTTCCAGATTCTGCCGCCTGGGTTATTGATCCATAAACCGCGAAGCCGAACATTGAGGGTATGCCTGATGCAAGAGCTTTTTTAACACTTGCAAGAATATCTTCTTTTGAGGTATTTCCTGGATCATGCCTGAAATATTTGATAGCCTTATAATTCCCGCCGAATGAATAGCAGAATGGACCTGGTTCCATATCAAAATCAGGGTCTGCATCAGTATAAGGCCAATACTCTTCAGGCGGGACCCCAAACAGGACGAGCGAACCCATAGTTGTTCTAAGTTCTGCGCCGCTGTCCCCTTCCCAGTGCCCAAGAGTCCTGGTTGTTTTGTAGATGAATAATCTTGACGCATTAAGATAATTCCCGAAAGCTCTATTTTCAAAATATTCCACAATACCTGCTGCTGCATTGGCTGTGCATGACCCGAGATTTTTCTGATCTTCAACAGGTGAACACCACTGCCTGAGGTCTGCCGATAACCTGAGACTTGACACATCCACTTTTCTCAGGCCAACCGGAGATATAAGGTCACTCAATTCTGCGTGTTCTACTGTGTAGTCACGGAAACTCGGAACATCCGGGATCCATCCCAGCCTACCAATTCTTATATTTTTTTCTCCCATATTCTATACCCCTTGTATATTTTAATGATGATGTGAAAAAAAAATTTTGATACCGAATATTCTAACCCACCATCATGTAAAATTCTATATGTTGTATTGAGATTTAAATGCTTCGGCCGAAGGTTGAAAGATTGACAGGTGGTTCTGATTTTTATCGTATCTTTAGAGCAGGGGGCGCAACTTTATTTTTCTTCCTTCTTAGTCGCAGGCCATGAGACATTACCCGGGCCCGTGTCCTTCATCATATATATATAGATTCCAATGATGGCCTTTGCCGCAGCCGCCTTGATCGGATTTACTTTCGTATCATAATAGTAGACCTTATCATTATAAAACGTATAGTCCGCTGGTAGATATTGCCGGCATATGAGGCTGAACTTTTGCATTATGAAAAAGTCCATATAGCCATTAAAAGTCGGCAATGGTAGAGATGTATCCAGACAGCTCAGGTAGAACTTTTTCGCGGCAACATCGATGGCCCGTTCCTTCTCGGCGACCGCGCGTTCTGTTTGCGGCCATGGGGGTGTCGCTATCGCAAGCTCATGGACGGCCCGGGCGCCTCGGTCATATCCCAGTGCGATCTTAAGGGTCGATAGCGCACCCTTCTCGCCAGTGACTGATGTGTTCACCACTATCAACATTTTCTGACGGTGGAATCGAGGCCGATGGCTCAAGTAGGCGAACCGGTCCATAAAATTTTTCATGAGCCAGCTGACGCTGTGCATGTACACGGGCGATGAAAGAATGAAGCCGTCCGCCGCCAGCAGTTTTTGCTCTATCGCGGCGCGATCATCCTTGAGCGGGCATTTTTCCTCACCCTTTGTCACGCAATTATAGCATCCGATGCACGGCTTGATGTTCGCATCCTTCAGGAAGAGGTATTCGAATTCCACGTTGCCCATCGCTATCATCCTGTCTTCTATCATTTTCACGATCTTATGGCCAGAGCCCTTTCCCTTGGGGCTCCCCATTATAGCTATTATTTTCATGACTCTGACTCCCGATAGTCGATCAGCACATATATGCCCCTATTATTGAATGCACCCGCACAACATTTTCAGGTGAAATTGCCATGATCGACCTTACAAACGGAGTTTTTAATTACTTTGTAATTTAAAGATATTAAAGTTAAGAAATCCGAATTATATATAGATTACGATGATTGATTTCTGGTTCAAGAGTCCTGTTTGTTAGACTTTCTTTCTATCGTTTCAAGGCACGAAGTCACCGACCCCCGACAAATGTCGGGGGCATCCCATGGATGCTCGATAGTTCATGATTCAGTTAGCAGATAGGGTTTTTCTTTTCTTTTGCGGCGCCGAACAGTGGTATATTATTGTCGAAGTGGTAAATCTGTCCAATGTTATTTTAACAAATCCCCAAATATGGCTTTACCATGCTCTAAAGCCTCATTCAGCGAATATATTTCACCACTTTTATAGTTGGGATTCTTTTCTCTCCATTCCTTCAAATGTTTCTCAGAACAAAAGAAATTGATATTAGGACAGATGTTTTTTGCAGTACATCCACATCTTTCAATATTACTTACAAATTCGATTAATCCATCTGGAACATAAGAGTCAATTTGATGATCTTTAACTATGATTTTTACCTCCTCCTCACATTCGGGACATCTTGACAGGATGGTTATATCCTTATTCAGCAAAAAATGAATGCCTAAAGCATCTGTAGCGCAGAGAGCATAAACCTCGTGCCCATCATCAAACATCACTTTATGATATGTTTCCAAAGCAGAAAAGGGATAAGATGAGATAATCTCCTCTCCATTTCGAGATAGTAAATCAGCTTTTTGTAGTTTATCGATTGCTTTATTGACAATATCTACAGAAGATAGATTCAATCTCTCTGTGATCTTTTCAGGATGTGGCGGTCTACCATTATTGGCAAACTCCATTAGAATGTATTTCCGTATTTCATTTTCCAGGGAATTTAAATTTGCTTTTAACAACCGCTCTTTAGAATTTTTCCCAATTTGATCCATTAATCTTTTCATGAAATTCTGTCTATTCATATCTTTGCACAAGTTCTTATTTTTTCCCATTTGGTTCGGATTATCTATCGCCTTTACGAGCATGAAAGACGCCTATCGCGATCAGTCACTATACTCCATACTTGAAGGATACGGGGCTTGATAGCGTTTTTGCCTATAAAGTTTTCTCACAGTTCTGTGTGGAAATGTATTTCTCGACTACTTCCCAGCCCTGGCCGACAGAGCCGTGATAGCAGCCGGGAGCCCAGGAGATGATCTCCACACCATTCCCGAAGATGTGGGAACTCCTTCCTCACTGGAAAAACAAATGAATATGGTCTGTATTCACAGCAATATCTATGATTTTAATACTCATTTCAGCGCATGTTGCCCTTATAACCCCTTCCGTAATAAACGCGACCTCGCCTGTCAGGATTTTCCCGCGGTATTTTGGCGTAAGTACCATGTGGTCCGTCAGCAGAGATACCGTATGCCTGTCATGGCGGAGTTCCAGCTTCTTATTGTTCATTTCTATTAAATGATGTATTTTTCCCTTGCGCATATAGCTATTCTGCAAGAGCGGCGTGAAAGTTTGTTTCCTATAGCAGCCAATCACAGATCAACTGCCCATCTCCCTTTTCCTGAGAAGCTCATATAATTTATCCAGGAACTCTTCTTTCGGGACGTATCCCGGGATCCTTGAAATCTCTTTTTCTCCGTCCTTATCGAAGAAGATCATATATGGGGTGCTGCGTACATTCAGGGCGGATGCAACTTTCTGCTGTTTGAAAGTATCTATAGATATTAAAACAAAATTCTTCTCAAGAAGGCTTACAATCATGCTGTCGGATAACGCTTCTTCTTCAAACCGTATGCACCAGTAACATGTTTCTGACCTGAAATAGAGGAACACGGGTTTATTGAGGCTTTTTGCTTCTTTGATCCCCGGCTCTATTGAAGTATGAAAAGAAAGGTTTCCCAGTTTAATAAATGGGGCATCGTCTTTTGATTGAAAGTCCACCCACCAGGCTGCCGCCAGAAAAAGGATGGAGCCTGCAAAAACAACTGCTGTTATTTTATGGAATGGTTTCATTTTTTGTTCGGTTTACATTGTCTGCAAAGTTATTTATACTTAACTTGTTTTATATGAAATAATTTTATATGGATACGATTACAGATTTTTCCCCGGGAAAAAAAATCTCATCTTTTTTCCAATCTCGAAAACTTGCTGTAGTCCTGATTTCTTTAATCATCCTGTTTTCGATAATGGGGACACATATCCCCCAGAAATCACAGCTTAAGCCTGAAGTGTATAATATATGGAAGACCAACCATCCCACACAGGCAGAAATATTCGATTTTCTTGGCTTTACAAATCTTTTTTCATCTCCGGTTTTTATTGGCCTTTGTTTCCTTCTCTTTTTGAATACCCTTTTTTGTACGAGAAATATGCTCGTATCGTCGCTTCGGAAATTAAAGAGAAACCAGCAATTCCAGAATAAGGATCAGATCAGCGGACTTGAAGTCAAAAGCGAGATCAGTACCGGGGAAGAAGATAAGATTGTTATTTCCCATATCGATTCAGTTCTCCGGTCTCATGGGTATAAATTGATCCTGGAAGGCAACAGGATATTCGCAGAAAAAGACAGGTACGGTGTATTTGGTATTCCACTGTTCCACGTCTGTATACTTTTTATCATCCTGGCGACGGTGTATGGAAGCATGGGAAGGATGGAAGGGGACATGCGGCTAATCGAGGGGCAGAGCCTTCAAGAAGACCACGGGAATTATATGTTCATCAACGAGGGCCCGTTATTTTATGAGAACCACCAGAAATTCGACATAAAACTTGAAAAGTTCTATCCTGATTATATAGACGGGACAGATACCCCAAGAGGGGCAGCGGGAAAACTCATTATCTCAGAGAACGGCAATGAAATGAAGACAGATATAGTCTATTCAAATAACCTGATGACCTACAGGGATTATACTTTTCTTGGAAATGTCTATGGAATGGCACCGTTACTGGTTTTGATGAATCCGGATGGAACGGTCTATTCCGGGTCTTATGTTACGGCTTCGGACCTTGATAACAGCGGAAGGTATGTAGCGTCGTTTGATATGGGGAATACAGGGCTTGAGGGCGGTTTGATGGTCTACATGACCACACCATTAGCAGGAGTCGAAGAATCAGGGAATGCAAAACAGACCCCCATTCTGTTCTTGAAGATATTTGAACGCGGCAAGGAAATATACGACGGGACGCTCAGGCTCAATGATACGGTGAAGATACCGGGGAATAATATGTACCTGGGATTTTACGATATCAAATACTGGAGCAATTTTTATGTTGTTAAAGATGACGGGACGCTCCTTGTGTATGCAGGGGTGGGATTGATTACCTTAAGCCTTACGATAATTTTCTTCGTAATCCCCAAAAGGGTATGGGTAGAAGTAGTTAAGAACGGGACGAACGATGTAACAGAAATATATATCGGGGGAAGGGCAGATAAGTTCAGGTCTTTATATGATGAAGAATTCAATGATATTGTAGAAAGGATCAAAGAGAGGTTATCAGATGGCACAGATTGATTATATATTATATCTTGCAGCGGCCACATTATATGCGCTCAGTTCGATACTTTACATATACTGCCTGGTTTTCAGGAAAAACGAGAAAATCGGTTTTGCGGTCAACAGCGCGATTGCCGGACTGTTGTTCCACAGCGTTTCGATAGCCCTGAGGTGGATCGAGGTCGGGCATGGGCCTTATATAAGCATGTATGAGGTCTTATCCAAGTACGCGTGGTTTTCAGTGGTCATTTTCCTGCTGGTGCAGCATAAATACCAAAAAATAAAGATCGCAGGTTTTGTGGTAATGCCGATATCGTTTTTATTAATGGGTGTGAGCCTGGCATATTCGAGGGATATCCAGACTCTGCCTGCCGCGCTTCGCAGTTACTGGCTTATAGCCCATGTGGTTTTTGCAAACCTTGCCTTTGGGGCGATACTTGTGGCAGTGGGGGTCGCAGTCCTTTATATCCTGAAAGAGCGGCATTCAAAAAAGGTTGAAGCATGCCTGGAAAATGAGGAATCATTTTATGACAGGCTGCCGGATTTAAAAGTCATGGATGACCTGATGTACCGTTTCGTGGCATCAGGACTCCTTTTCCTTACCATAATGATAGGCGCAGGGGCGATATGGGCTAACCAGACCTGGGGAAGATACTGGGGCTGGGACCCTACAGAGACATGGTCACTGGTCACATGGTTTGTTCTGGGGATCTGCCTGCACCTGCGGATGAACGCGGGGTGGTCGGGAAGAAGGATAGCCTGGTTCATTATTTTTTGCATCATCGTTCTTGCGTTCAGCGTGTTCGGTGTGGGATACGTGTACAGCGGGCTTCATACAAATTATCTGACTTCTTAAAACTGTATTATCATTATTTTTTATTTGGATTTTAAGCACCTCATCATTATCATAAAGAAAAGTTATTTAATAAAGTTGAGGTTAACAGTACACTAAGTACTGATGGATAAGAAGTACTGATGGATAGCAAGTACTGACGGATAGGCAAATTACTCTTAATAAATAACAGGTAGGATATTTATGCAGGAACTAAAAAGTGGTATAAACGCAAACGGGTCAATTAGAAATATTAACAGTGGAATAATTTTAATAGTAATACTGCTCACAATGCTCGTATCGGGCAATACGGCAAGTGCGGCTATCTCGCAACAGTCGTTGAGGTGCAGCAATGGAGTTACCATAGGGGTAAGTGATATTACTGATACTACTTGTGGTAGCAGTTATACCAGTCTTAGAACCGGATTACTTCTTGATCCGACCGGAACATCAGGAAGCACAGTACAATTCAGTTCTTTTAGCAGTGGATCACGATTATATGCATTTTTCGTAAATAACACGCCTTCTTCAGAGGATGTGAATGTTACAGGTATCAGTGGTTCGATTTCTATGGATGAAGGGTCATCAACTACTGGTTCAGTATACGGAAAGTTAGAAGTGGGATATTACGACCCGAACGGACCTTCTGATAATTTCGTCAATCTATTCAATTCGAGTGAGGTTGCGGCAACCACCACTACGAAATCATCTTATGCGGTATCTTTTACAGGCCAAAATTATGGTACTGTTCCAGCCGGTAATAAATTGGCAGTGAAGGTGTGGATGAGAGCAGGTAGTACTTCAAAAAATCCAAGATTCTATACATTCACAACAAGTAGCAATAGCGATAGTTCTATTGACGTTGATATCACATCCCTGGCCGCACAGGCAACATACGACCTATCAGGTTACGTTACCAATGCATCCAATGGTGCAGCGATATCCGGCGCCACAGTTTCTGTGAATTCCACACCAACACAAACGAAATCCACGGACGGAACGGGATACTATAACTTTTCACTCAGCAATGGCACTTATTTGATTACTGCCAGTAATACAGGTTACAGTGACAACTCAATTACAAGAACAGTAAATGGCGCTCCAGTCACCAATGCGAATATCTTACTGACACCGCTGCCTCCATCAACCGCAGCAAAGATACTGGTTGCGACAAATAGATTTGTTATTCTGGATGATCCTCTGAGCCCAGGGAATCCTGATACTACGAATGGATACTTCAGTCCGCGAAGCAGTTGGTCAATTAACGAAGCATCGGGCGAGAATACCATTATCAGGGGATATTCACTTTTACTTGATAATAATGGGTTGCCAGTTCCAAATCAGACTGTATCGTTCGATCTGAGAAGATATGGGGACGTTTCCGTAAATACGGCGACTTTAAATACTGATGAGAATGGTATAGCTTATTATAATTTTAATCTTGATAGTAATGGTGGAGGGGGCGGAAATTCATATTATGGTAAATGGCAACTGAGAGCAAGTGCAGGCGGGATATCGAGTAGCACAAACTTTATATATAACTGGTGGGGATGTAACTGGGCCACTGGTTCAGGTTGTTCGAGGGGACATAGTAATGATCCATTTAACGACAGGGGTACTACTACAGCAAATTCCCCTTATCTTAACGGACGCGAGATGATTACTTCAGTAGGTAATCACGGTTCGATAACAGATGCAGATTGTGTGGGGTGCCATCAATCATACCAGGGTACTGCCGGTGTAAGTTCAGGTATGTTAAATCAGGTCGATAATACCTCAGATGTACATCGAGGATTAAAATGCAGTGATTCAGGCTGCCATGGTACAATAGCTCAGCATGACACCAATATGCTCATAGGAGACTGTAATAGCTGTCATTTCAAGACTAACATGTCAATGAAAAATACAAATGATGCCGGAGCAGTTAGCAGATATTCTGATAATTCATCAAGCGTGTATGCCAGGTATCACACGTCGACAAGCACAGTACCGTGTATAATCTGCCACGGGCCAATGCACAACATCACCAAGCCCGATGAATCTTTAAGATTTACAGAAAATAATATCACTGAAGATAGCCAATGCCTGACATGCCACACAGGATACAGAAAACATAATGCCAGTGTGGGCTGTACAGTTTGCCACAGCCAGGATATCCACGCGATAAAGGTATTCACCCAGAGTGCACAATATGATAACAAAGGCAGTATATATCAGGGCAACTGTACCAACTGCCATCAGAACGCTACATTCTTAAATGCTCTTAAATTGGCTCCCAAAGCTGGCTCTTATTCAGGAAGCGCTCCGCAGGTCCAGAAACCATTGAACCACGGCACAGATAGTTCTGGTACTAAATGGGGAATTTACTGGACATCACAAAAGGGAGCCTGCCTATATTGTCATGGCAATAACACACATGTCGCAACAAGACTTGGCAATGCATCGGTACCTGTTGGAACCGATACTATCGGCGGCCCAATAGGAAGCGGCACAGTATGTGCAAGTTGCCATAATTCCACAGATAGTGATTATGCAGCCACTATGGCAGTTCTCAGTCCAGATCCTGTAGGATTTAAACCCGGACTTAACTGGAACACAAGCGGAACTGACCATGCTTCGTATGGCACAACAGATTCAGCCTGTCTATCATGCCACAACAATTCCCTGCCAAGTTCGGCTGATATCGGTGTTTTCGTTCATAATGTGAATATAGGAAGTTCTGGCGGTGCAAACTGCATCTTATGTCATGATCTTTCAGGAACAGCTCCAAAACATGTTGACGTCGCTGTACTTCAGAACAGTATACACAGCAACCTGAACGGAGCGTCAACTGATATCAATAAGGCCTGTTATGCATGCCACGGAGACGGAACAGCTCCAAGTGGTCATCCAACAAATTATAAGAATCCAAAATCATGCACTGACTGCCACACGGGAAGTGGTAATTTCGGCGCGCTCATAGTCAGTGAACACAATTCAGCCGGCACGGATCTGAAGACAAGACCATATGCGAACCTTAACGATTCATGCATTAACTGCCATGTCAAACCCGAAATGATCAGATCGAACAGCGATCCTGAAGTCCCGGCTTCAGGTTATGCCAACGTCAGCCACTATGGCGATAAAAAGGGAACCGATCCGAAATACGTTAAAGGAGGCAGTGCCAACTGTACCTTATGTCACCAGGGCAGCAGTGCCTTCAGCACAGAAATGGTAGATGCTGCATGGAATGCGAGCATATCCAACCACTCGACTAACTATCCATCCACCAACCCCGGTTGTGCTAATTGCCATTCCACAGGCAGGATACATAATAGCACACTCACCAAACCTGCCTTCAGTACCCCCAGTTCAACCCTTTGTCTCTCGTGTCATAATTCAACCGGCTCTGCCACACTAAAGAATAAAGAGCAGCACAACGGAACCGTGGACTGCACAAAGTGCCACCTGAACACGAATAAGAATATCCACCCTGTACAATACCTTGAACAGGGCGGCACGACCTTTGCCACAACAAAGGCGAACGCCGTCAACTGTACCAATTGCCACCAGACAACATTACCAGGGTTCGGTAATGCACCAATCATCCCCGATCCGCTAAAACACAGTGCAAGTCTCTCCAACGGTACGTTGTGGGGCACGTTCTGGACCTCTGAGTCCGGCTCATGCTTCTACTGCCACAGCGATACAAGAC
>CABMIH010000045.1 GCA_902386205.1 uncultured archaeon
AAAGAACTCTTGATGGGTGTGGTGTAGGAGCTGGCAAGCTTCCACACCAGAAGTACTTTATTTATTTCTTCATCACTTCTCTCATCATCTTTATCGAGCACAGTTCCCCGCACATGCTGCAAGTGTCCGCGTTCTTGCTCCTTGCATGGATCATTTTTGCTTTTTCGCTATCGATAGCGCATCTGAACTGCCCGTTCCAGTCAAGCTCCCTGCGCGCCAGTGCCATCCTGCGGTCGGCCTCGCGCGCCTTTTCCCTGACCCCTTCCTTTGTCAGGTCTGCGGCATGGGCCGCAATTCTTGTCACTATCGTACCTTCCCTGATGTCCGAAACATCCGGTAAAGCAAGATGCTCGGAAGGAGTTGTCATACATAGGAAATCTGCGCCGTGCATTCCTGCAACTGCCCCCCCCATTGCTGCCGTGATATGATCATAGCCGGGTGCGATGTCGGTAACGAGCGGACCGAGAAGATACAGCGGGGCATTCCCTGTAAGGTGCTTCATTGCTGTCACGGATAATCCTATCTCGTCGATAGGAACATGCCCCGGCCCCTCAACAAGCGTCTGCACTCCGGCTGCGCGCGCCCTTTTTACAAGTTCGCCGAGTATGATGAATTCCTGGAACTTTGCCCTGTCCGAGGCGTCGTTGATGCATCCGGGGCGCATACCGTCGCCCAGGCTCAGAGTGAGTTCGTATTCCCTTGCTATCTCAAGCAGGTAATCGTACTCTGAATAAAACGGGTTCTCCATGCCGTTGTGCTTCATCCACGAAATAGTGAAAGCACCTCCGCGGCTGACAACATCAAGTATCCTGTCGCTGTTTTTCAGGCGCTCAAAGGAGCTTTGCGTCACGCCTGCATGAACCGTGACAAAATCAATCCCGTCTTTTGCATGTTTCCTTACGGCATTGAACATATCATCAGAGGACATATTCCCTATGCCTTCGCCTGCTGCCTGGTATATGGGGACGGAACCCACAGGCACGCTTATGGTATCCATGATGCGCCTGCGTATAAGATCAAGGTCGCCTCCCGTGGATAAATCCATTATGGTATCGGCGCCGTATTTTTCCGCTGTTCTTGCCTTTTCGATCTCTGCTTCGATGTCCACATTATCCCTGGAAGTACCAACATTTGCATTGATCTTGGTCCGCATCAGTTTGCCGATGCCAATAGGTTCGGATTTACTGTTGATATTCTTCGGGATAACAAGAAACCCATCAGCAAGGAGTTTTCTGACAGCTTCAGGATTAATCCCCTCATTTGCTGCCGCGCGTTTTATCTCGGATGTCACAACGCCCGCATGGGCCTTTTCCATCAATGTCGTCATTTCTTCCTCGAGCCGAACATTTTCGTGATTATGCTTCCTCCCCGTTTTGCTTTGGGTTTCTTTTTCGGCTCCCTTTCAATTTGTTCTTCCATTGGGGGCTTGATATGTTCCTTTTTTATTTCAGGTTCTTCCTTCTTGATTTTCTCAACAGGCTCGGATTTTTCCTTTTTCTGCACCGGCAGGATTTTTTTTAAAATAGAATCCGTTGATGGCAAAAATGTAGAGGCTTGTTCCCTGCTCTGGGGAGGTATGACATCCTTTGGCTTATCACCTATAGATCCCTTCACGACCTGGACGCTTGCCCCGCCGTGCCTGCTTTTTCGTGTCCTGATATCAACCAGTATGGGGCGCTCGATATAGGTGCTGACTATCATTGCCACGCCCGGGGAAAGGCCTTTGATATCTTCCTCCACATCCGAGCTTATGCCTTCAAGACCCTTGCTGATAGCCTGCAGGTCGTTGGGATTTGTAACTTTCATGATTATCTGGGTATTGCACTGCGAAAGGATGTTCTTATCCACGCGGGCGGGGCGCTGGGAAACCACCATGAGGCCAAGACCGAATTTCCTGCCTTCTGAGGCGATGGTGCGCAGGATATCCGAGCTCACAGTCCTCCCGAATCCTTTTTCAGGGCAGAAATTATGCGCTTCCTCAAGCACGAGCATCATCGGGGGAATAGTATTGAGCTTTCGCGCCTCGAAAAGATCGCTGCACAACTTTGCAACTATCAATGCCATGAGGTCGGGATTCACTCCCTTCATGTCGATTATCGAAGCCCTGCTTTCCTGGACAAGTTCGTTAATGGTCGTGGCTTTATCTGATAATATACCGGTTTCCTTCAGCGCTTCAAGCTTATTGATGACGTTCCATTTGATCTTGCTCTTGTTCTGCCCCACTTCGAAGATAATATCGTTTATGTCATATTTCTCTTTTTCAGCCTTGAGTTTTGATACTGCCTCGAACAGTATGCCGGTCTGGTTCTGTGAACCTTCATCAGAGAAAAGCTGCACAAAATCCTTTATCCCGAGGTTTATCCCGTTCAGCCTGAAAAGGTCATCGGCCCCGGGATTAAGAAGCTTGTTCGCAGGAGTATATACGGTTATCCGGGAAGCATAGCCTTTGGGAGTTATGCCGTACCTTTCAAAAGAAGCGGGTTTTTCTTCATTCGGGAATTTGAGGGTCGCGTATTCCCCGTGCGGGTCGATTATCAAAAGAGGGACATCCTTATCGAGAAGCTCTTCGATTATTACACCGCCTGTGTATGATTTTCCAGCGCCTGTCTTTGCGAGGATGCTGCAATGTTTTTGGACGAGATTGTTGCCGTCAAGATTGACATGGATATTCTGTCCCTCAAGCAGCCCGATATAAACATCCCCGCGCATCAGTCCAAGCGTCTGTTTTATCAGGGTCTCATCTGCCTTGAAGACCTTATCCCCGGGGCTGAAGGGCGATTTTGGAACATGCAGTACACCTTCCTTGTCCCTTCCGCCTATCACGGTTGCCTCGGCGATTATCTGCTCATTCAGGTCCCCCACTTTGGATGAACCTTCGGCTACACCCACCGCTTCCTCGACAGAAAAATCCTCACTTGAGCTCGTAATCGAAGAAATCTGGGCAAGCGTCCAGCCATCAGGCTCGTGCCAGACTTTAACGTAATCCGACCTCTTTGTAGCCGAGATGTCCGAGACCGCGAACCTGAAATTATGGGAGCTTGTTTTCCCGAATATTACGCCGATTGAGTCCTTCACCATTGGTGTCAGGATTATTCCGATATAGTATTATACTTTCTCCATAACTATTTACCTTTAAAAATGTATTAAAATAATGGAAATACGGAGGTAAGAAATCATGGGGCTTATAGAAAGAACAAGCACAATCATAAAATCTAAGATCAACAAGATATTGGGAAAATTCGAGGATCCGAGAGAAACACTTGATTACTCTTATGAGAAACAGGTCGAACTGCTGCAGAACGTCAAACGTGGCGTGGCAGAGGTGACAACGGCAAAAAAGAGACTTGAACTCCAGAAAGTGAAACTTGAGGAAAATATCAAAAAACTGGATGAGCAGGCGCGCGAGGCCGTAAATGCAGGACGGGAAGACCTTGCGCGGATAGCTCTTGAGCGAAAGAGCAACCAGCAGGCTGAAATATCAAGTCTTACAGCGCAGATAGCGGATGTTGCCCAGCAGCAGGAAAAGCTTGTGGCTACGGAAAAGCGCCTGTCTGCAAAGATAGAATCATTCCGAACGACAAAGGAAACCATCAAAGCACAGTATAGCGCGGCTGAAGCGCAGGTAAAGGTCACAGAATCGGTAAGCGGCATCAGCGAGGAAATGAGCGATGTCGGACTGGCGGTCCAGCGGGCCCAGGACAAGACCGAAGGTATGAAGGCGCGAGCCTCTGCGCTTGATGAACTCGTGGAAGCCGGTACGCTTGAAGACGTGACCGGGGGAACGAAAGATGATATTGACCGGGAGCTTTCGAAGATCAAGTCAAAGGGCGAAGTGGATGCACAGCTTGAGGCACTGAAGAAGGAGATGGGAAAATGATCGTGAGATTAATGGGAGAAGGTCAGTTCGAGATAGACAGCAAGCACCTTGACGAGATGAACAGGATCGATAATAATATTGTTAAAATTGTCGTCAAAGGCGATGAACGGGCCTTCAAATCCGAATTCAAGAAGCTTATTGATTATGTGCACAGGAACGGAAAAAAGATGCCGGATAACATCCTCAAACCCAGTGATATAATTATACCTCCCGCGGATGTCACTGTCAAGGAGGCCCAGGAGATTTTCAAGGGAGAAGGGCTGGTTCCGGATTAGGAAAGAGGGGAATCAAGCATCCTGTTTCGATCCTATGCCCCAGGTAACGTTCTCCAGGAACGTCTTCATCCCGCTCACCAATATTTGCAGGAACAGGTGCGGTTATTGCGGTTTCAGGCGCGATATCGGACATCCTGAGGCAAAACTCCTTTCACCCCGGGAAGTTGTGGAAATAATTTCAAGAGGCGTGCGCGCAGGCTGTTCCGAGGCTCTTTTCACATTCGGGGAACGGCCGCAGGAAGTCCCCGGATTTAAAGCCTGCCTGGAAAAGTTCGGGTACGATACTATAATAGATTATCTTGTGGAACTGTGCAGGATTTCTATCGATATGGGTTTATTACCTCACAGCAACCCGGGAACACTTGAACGCAGGGAATTTGAAAAATTAAGGCCGTACAATGCCAGTATGGGATTAATGCTTGAGACCGTGGGCTTTGTCGGGGCTCATAACGGCTGTGCAGGAAAAGTTCCTGCTGAGCGAATAAAAACCATCGGGCTTGCAGGCGAATCCGGTATCCCTTTTACCACAGGGATCCTTGTCGGGATAGGCGAAACACAGGATGACAGGGCGCGCTCGCTCCAGGTTATAAGAGATCTGCATGAAAAATCCGGGCATATCCAGGAAGTGATAATCCAGAATTTTCTTCCCAAACCCGGAACTGAAATGGCTTCATGGCAGTCACCGGGAATCCTGGAAATGGCTGAAACGGTTTCGATGGCAAGGCGGATATTGCCGCTAGATGTGGCCATCCAGGTCTCCCCGAACCTTATTGACCCGAAGGAATTGATCAAATGCGGGGCCTCGGACCTTGGCGGCATCTCGCCTGAAACCATCGACTACATAAATCCCGAATGTGCATGGCCCAACATTTGCGAACTCAAAGCAATAGCCGACCTGCGTGAACGCCTGCCCATATACCCGCAGTACATTAAGAGAAAATGGTACTGTGAAGAGATCGCCCCTCTTATTCACAGGCTTTCTGATGCAGAAGGATTTCGGAAAACATATTAATAAGTAATGCATTAAGCTTGCCACTCCAGGTGGTATTATACAGCTATTAAAAAGCGTTCATGATGATATCGGCTGCCGTGTTAAAGCAGGTAAATGCACGACGGATGATGCACTGGTCCTTTACGAGAGCCCTTCTTTCCTGTTCTCCCTGGCCGACAAGCTCAGGAAAAAGGCAGCAGGCGAGAAGGTTACATATGTAATTAACAGGAATATCAATTTCACGAACAGGTGCACCGGAACATGCAGGTTCTGCGCTTTCAGGGACCCTGATGGGTATATCCTCTCAATCCCCCAGATACTTGAAAAAATAAAAGCTGCTGTTGATATCAATGCCACCGAAGTATGCATCCAGGGCGGTCTCCTTCCGGACTGGGATGTTTCCAATTACTGTGAGATACTTGAAAAAATCAAGGAAGAATATCCTCATCTACATATACATGCTTTTTCTCCAATGGAAGTTTTCCATGCAGCGCAAAACAGCGGTATGAGCGTAAAACAAGTATTATTGTCGCTGAAACGGTCAGGATTGGGCTCGATGCCCGGGACTGCGGCCGAGATACTCGTTGACAGGGTGAGAGAGCAGATATGTCCTGACAAGCTCACAACACATGAATGGATCGAGGTAGTAAAGACTGCGCATAATTTAGGGATACCCACAACTGCAACTATCATGTACGGGCATGTTGAAACCCTGAGGGAGCGGATCGAACATCTGTTGACGATACGGGAGATCCAGAAACGGACAGGCGGCTTTACTGAATTCGTTCCCCTTCCATTTATGCAATACAACAACAGTCTGGGTGACGGGAGGATGGTTTCACGCGGGAATGATGACCTGAAATTCCATGCACTCGCAAGGGTTTTTCTCTATCCCCATATAAAAAATATCCAGGTAAGCTGGGTAAAACTCGGAAAAAAACTGGCGCAGTCAGTTCTTAATTGCGGGGCCAACGACCTTGGGGGGACATTGATGGAAGAAAATATTTCAAGAAGCGCCGGGGCTTCAAACGGGGAGTACATGGCACCTGAGGAGTTTGAGAGACTGATAAGGGAGATCAACCGGATACCTCAGCAGCGCACCACATTATATGAACCGATAAATTAAACTTACTTC
This sequence comes from uncultured archaeon, assembly GCA_902386205.1. Lineage (GTDB taxonomy): Archaea > Halobacteriota > Methanosarcinia > Methanosarcinales > Methanoperedenaceae > Methanoperedens. Next base: position 6,279 of record CABMIH010000045.1, read on the forward strand.
ATGAACCTTATTCCGTTTTTTATTGTAATCATATTCTACATGGCTATCACATATCATATAATAGCCTTGAAATATATGAAATCCCGTGATTTTTCAGGTTTCAGAACAGAAACCAGGGGGCTCCTTGTTGCAATTCATTTTTGGATCGTGATATCCAATATATTGCTTTACTTCTGGCTGATCTGGAGAGACTATAACCCTCCTCATATTATTATAAGAGCTGCCGGAATCCTTATATTCTCTACAGGGCTTTTCATTATTTTCTGGGGCATCTATTCACTTCAAAAAGCGGTTTTTGTTCCTGAAAACAAGGTCATAGTGTCCGGCCCGTTCGCTTTTGTCAGGCATCCCATGTACTTTGGCGGGATCACCGGCGCTATCGGGCTCGCCTTGATCGCGGGTTCGCTGCTTGGTCTTGTATATTCGTTTTTCCTGGCGCTCGTGCTGTCGCATATTTCAAACGCCGAAGAAAAAGATCTGGAAGCAAGGTTTGGAATGGAGTATGCAGGATATAAGAAGAAAGTCCCGAAGCTGTTTCCCCGTGCCTGGTGATAATTCATATCGTTAACTTTATGTTGTCTTATGTACAGTTCTACAGGTCGGATCTATGGTTTCGGTATTTAATATATTTGAAGTTTTAATGTTAATCCTTGTAATTTTATGTTTCCTGCATGCCCGAAATCACGGAAAAGCGCGAATGTCTGAGTTATTCATTCTTATCGTATATGGTGTTCTTCTTGAAGAGCTGACAATACTTTTCTTCAGGGAATACACATACGGCAGGGATTTCCTTCTAATGGTACAGGATGTACCGCTTGCTATAGGGCTGGGCTGGGCAGCCATCATCTACAGCGCGATGGAGACATCCGACAGGCTCGGAATACCCGCATCTTATAGGCCCATGTTCGATACATTGCTTGCGCTGAATATCGATCTTTCAATGGATGCCATAGCCATTCGTGCGGGTTTCTGGAACTGGAGCAATGGCGGGGCATGGTTCGGTGTTCCTTACGGTAATTTTTTCGGATGGATCTGCGTGGTATTTTTCTTTTCTATCACAGCAAGGTGGCTGAGAGAGCACCCGCCAGGGCGTGAATCCATCAGGATTGCAGCATTATTGGCAGGTTCGATAGTGCCGCTTATCATTAGCCTTGAAATCTGGAAACTGTTCGTACCTGAAGTATTAAGGGGTGCATTGATAGCCTTTATCCTCCTTGCTTTCCTGGCAGCAGTATTGTATAAAACAAAAGGAAGATTCAGCACAGGTAAACCTGATCACGGGCTCCTTGCTGTCCCATTCATATTTCATGTTTTCTTCCTGGCCCTGCTCTTTACGGAAGGGATTTATTTACAGGCACCTGCGCTCGTTCCGATATCGGTGAGCATGCTGCTTTTCGGGCTTGCCGGACATTTTCCCAGGTCATTGAGCTGGCAAGAACAAAGATAGGCCAGGTAAAATAAGGGAAATGACCCATTGGGAGGAATCTCATTGCGAAGTCAGCCATGAACTGAAATTCATAGATAACAATGAAAAGACACAACAGGAACGGAACACGGATTTCACGGATGCGCACAGATTAAAATTATCCGTGGAAATCCGTCAAATCTGTGCAAATCCGTGTTCTATAATGATGTAATTTTATCATACCAGAGCGTACAGGACGCAAAGAAAATGCGTCTAAGCTTTGCAATCTTAGCGTCTTGGTATGAAAAAGCAAGGAATAAACAACGAACTGGCACGAACTGATACGAACTCAAACATACAGAGTTCGTACAGTTCGTATTGAGTTTGTTCTTAATGTCCATTTTACTGGTTCATCTATGAACCCTGGTTCACTCCCAACACCGACGCCCGGCGCCTTAGGGGGAATGGAGGGTAATGGGGAATAGGAAAGCCAATTTCAAGAATAGATTTATCTTGGGGTATTTGATTTTGATAAATAATCCTACTACATTTTCAAAAATTATCAATTTGATATTCTGTGTCTGAGAGCCTACTCAGTCACAAAGGCAAACCGCATAAACAAGAATAAATATGTTAAAAATAATAAAAAGATGATGAGTAATGAAAACAGGAATTTCAAAACTAGATGAATTATTGGATGGTGGAGTACCTAAAGGCAAGAGTCTTGCATATTATATACACCCTGGTGCGGAGGGCGAGGTTTTCGGATTACAAACGGCATATAATACTCTTAAATGTGGTAGAATTTGTGTTTTTGTGTTATCAACTAGTATACCAAAAATTATCGAAAGTCGATTCAAAGACTTCGGTTGGGATATTGATTTATACAAGAATAGTCTCTTTATAGTTGATGCATATACTCCATTAATTGGAAAAAGTTCGCAAGAAAAATATGTAGTTTCAAATCCAGACAGGATTGAGGATTACACTAAAACAATAATTGAGTTATTAAAAGAGTTTCCGCCAAGCACTATCGTATTTGGCTCTCTCTCTACCATAATAGATCTATGCGGTGAAAGAGAAACTATTGAATCAGTTAGGATCTGGAATAAAACAGCTACATTATATGATCATATCCTGATTTACAATTTCACTGCATGGCCATATTCTCTTGAGACTTTAAACTCGATAAAAGAAGATCTATTTAATGCCGTCGTATTAATCGGTACCATAGATGAAAATACCATGTTTGGCCGATATTTTAGTATCTATAAAGCGGACTGGACAAAAAATCACTTAATACCTTTCAAACTATCTCGGCACGGTGGAATAGTTACAAAGTCCTTAAGTGATGAAAAATCATTAAAGTTTAGTAGAAATAGTACATCAATAACTCATTATCATGAGCCTAAAATAAAATATAAACATGTTGCAGATACATCGAAGGATTGGGTAAGATTTTGTTTAGTCCAATTGGATTTTTCTTTAGATCTTAAACAACCATCTGAAGAATTTGGATATGTATTACATGAGGAAGGGAAAATAAAAGGTAAAATATTTAAAGCTCTCAAGATTGCTGAGAAAAATGGTGTAGATATAATCTGTTTTCCCGAGTTAAGTTTCTTTAAAGGATGGATAGAAGAAATAAAGAATCGGTATAAAGAGATGATAATAATTGGCGGAAGTTACTATGATAAAGGCTATAATGTTTGTCCAATCATCATAAACGGTATGTGTATCGACCCTGCATATAAAAAATATCACCCGTCACCTTTTGAGACTCCTGAACCAACTGGGCGTGGAATGAGGTCTGGAGATCTTATATATATTTTTCAAACAAAATATGGGAGATTCTCAGTTTTAACCTGTATTGATTATGCAGACCTAAGTTATCCTATTTGTAGATATAGAGATAAAGAAATCAAAGGGGTCGATTTTATCATTAACCCATGTTATGACCAAAATATTAGAAGATTTCAACATCGATGCAATTCAGACTGTGAGGATTTTGGAATAAATGTTATACAAGTGAATAGAGCATCAGAAGGTGAAAAATATGGTGGGACATGTATTATTGGTAAGGAACATGAGATCATCCTCAATCGACTAAAGGATGAGAAATTTAAGCCAAACGATGATATAAAATATAAACTTTATCATGTAAATAGCGAGATGTTACTGATAGCAGACCTCAATATACAAATAAAAGCTCCACCGGTAGATTTGCCAATAGATTATGCTGGAAGAATAAGGATATTTAAAAGATATAAATATAATAAAGAAAATGACAACTGGCAGCAGTTATCCAATTAATGCTAATATTGGTATTTAACAAATAACCCAATACAACAGAGCGTATCCTGAGTCGGCAAAGTGGCATTTACAATCACCACTAAGCTGCTTTTTCAGGTCGTCAAGGGTGCGGTTTCAGCAGCACCGAGTCCCTCACTTCCTTCATTTCCTTCTTCCCCTTATCCCGTTTGCCCTTTTCCTAAGGCGTTTTGGCGTTGGGAGTGAACCCCGATTCATAGTCGACTTTGCGGTGATTGAAATACTATAAAACGCCTTTTGTGCTGGGGACATCCGAACCGCTGATCTTGGCCGCTCTTTTCAATGCGATCCCGAATGCCTTGAAGAGCGCCTCTATCTTGTGGTGGTCATTTTCTCCGGTGACCGCAAGGTGGGCGTTGATACCGCCATTGCTGGCAAGAGATTCAAAAAAGTGTCCTGCATTCTGGGGATTGAAACTTCCGATTTTCTGGCTTTCAAAAGTTGCATCGAAAACCAAAAAATTCCGCCCGCTGATATCTATTGCCGCTGTTGCAAGGGCTTCATCCATGGGAACCCGCGCTTCCCCGAACCGCTCTATGCCTTTTTTGTCACCAAGCGCTTTGGCGATGGCGCTTCCAAGGGCAATGCCCACATCCTCAATGGTATGGTGGTCATCCACTGAAAGGTCACCGCTTGCTTTTACTACAAGGTCAAAGGAGCCGTGTTTTGCAAACGAGTTGAGCATATGGTCAAAGAATGCGATACCTGTATTGATATCCGTATTTCCCGACCCTTCCAGGGTTATTTTCACTTCGATGTCGGTCTCGTTGGTTTTACGTGTGGTTTTTGATGAGCGCATGATGGGGGATTATATTATTTGTTTGGAATATAAAGGTATGGGATTAGTGAGGTCTTTCAATTTATGTTAGCAATTAGGTCGGGATACAATATCATAGGCATTAGGCAAAAAAAGAAAAGTGAAGGAAAATCAGTGAAATCTGTTATTCTTCAAAGAGGATTTATCATAAGAATCCAGACATCCGAGAGTACAGAACATTTTCTCCCTGAGATAGTTCTCTTTCACATATATTTCCTTTCCACATTGTTTACATTTCACTTCTTTTAATTCCGTATATTTCACTCCCCTTTCTCTTTCTGCTATGGAAAAAGTTCTATTTCCCTAAGACCTTTTTGATCTGGCCGGCCTTTTCTTGAACTTTGCCTACAATTTTTTCTTCTCTACCTTCTTCTTCCAGTTTGGAATTATCGAGGAGCTGCCCGGCAGTTTCCTTGATTTCACCCTTGATTTTATGCACTTTGCCTTCAACCTGATCTCTTGTGCTGCTTTTCATAGTCTTCCTCCACTCTTTTTATTCTTTACTATTTGACCTATTTGTACTCTTCCATTATATTTTTTATAAAGGTCTTCGTCCCTGGATGATTCTTATCAGTATTACGATAATAGCAACGACCAGCAATATATGGATTAAGCCGCCAAGTAAACCGAGCCCAAACCCCAACAGCCAGAGTATAATCAGAATCACCACTATAGTCCAGAATAGATCCATACAACTAACCTCCTTATTTAATGAATATTTGTATTAACTGCTTATATTCTTATCGCTTTTTTGTGGCTGTCAAAAAGTTTGGTGTTGAGACTTAATTCAGGTCTTTAAAAAAAATCTAATCCAGAAGCTATGGACATACCCCTTGAAGGCGTTGGCGTCGGCTTGGGAGCACCCATGCTTATGCCTATTCGGGGGTTGGCGACATAATAAATGGAAGTAAGAATTTTTGAAGCCTGCAGAATTAGATATTGTATCCAAATATAACTATGTTGGTGAATAAATGTTCAAAAATGATATGACTGTGCCAATTTTGCCTTTAAAGTGCATATCTCAAAAATTATACGCAATTTTCTTATGAATATATATTCGTCACATGACCCACGAATAGAATTCGGAGGGCATCCTGTTGATGCTCGATGGTTCTGGATTCGGGATGCTGAGCGAGTTCTCTGAACTCTTGCGGTGCCAAACAGTATTAAAACAAGTTAAATCTGCATCGAAGCTCACTGAAATGGGCTACAGAATACATCTGAGAATCCAAATTTTCTGGATTCTGGAAAAATTATTAGTAGTTTGATAATTCATTGAGAAATGAAAGGGTGTGATTTATGAAAAAAGTTGGGCAAGACATACAAAGCAAATCTATACACGTCATGATTTCCAAGTTCTGCATGCTTCTAACTGAACGTAAGTCGACTGGCTTTGGAGGTACGCCATGAACATAGACTATAACGATGCCGCAAATAAAATCTTCAAATCGATAGTCTGGGGTCGACAAACTGAAAGAACCAAAGCCCAAGCAGTTCTTTGTGATTCTACCAAAGCCAAGACAATCGACTATCATTGTCTTTGCACTATGATTCTCGATGAACTCAAAGTCCAAAAATCGGATTTGACCAGAGCCTGGCTGCTTAGTACACTAGGGAGGATTAGCGAATACGAACCCGATGGGAAAAAACGAGTTATGAGTTACCTCAATCCAGGCAATGAACCTACTGAGTTCGTTCGCTTCTGGGCTCTTGAGGGCCTTGTGGCTGCAAATGCAACAGATATCGAAGAAATAGCACGGAATATAGTAAAAAGGGAAGAAGAAAACCAAGTTAGAATGCTTGCATTAGCCATCCTGGCATCAAAAGATGATAGCGAAGCAAGGGAAGAAATTGAAAAAAATGTAAAAAACTGGTCAACCGTGCGTGCATTGCGTATCGTGCCTGTTATATCAGCAGTGACAGTGGAAGGCATTTGTGAAATCATTGATGGGGTAGAATGGTCTGATATCTCTGAGGCGATCTTAGCGTTAAGTCAAATCCCAAATAAATCCCACCATGCGGAACGTGCTGCACGAGCACTTGTAAGTTTCATTGAAACAAAACGTTCTTCTGCATATTGGGATGGGATGCGGACCCAAGCTCTAATTGCACTTGGTAATTTGAGTGTCGAGAGTACAGCGCCTCTACTTATCGATGAACTTTCTGATGATAATCCAGCTATTGTACGTGAGGCAGCTCAGGCATTGGAAAAGGTCGTGGGAATTAAGGTCGCAACTGCCCGCATAGTAGAAGCTGCAATAAAAGCTGGTTCAGATAATATCGAGAGATTTGCAAGTGCGCTTCGTTGGATGGATCGTGATTCCATTCCTGAGGAACTTGAAACGATCATGACATCAGGACCTCCAGATCAGCAGGAAGCTGCACAAGTGCTCCTGAGAGAGATAGGAGGAGCAGCTGCTTTTCAAAAGCTCCGAGCTCGTACCAAGGTGATGGAAAAATATGTTGAAGTTATGGAAAATTCTGAAAAAAAGGTTCGAGAACTATTTGAAACTTCTATTCAAGAAGCGCGCAGTGGCTTTAAGTTGGTTACTTTTATGAATGAGGTAGTATTCTTCCTTGGAGTGAGTCTTATTGTTATCAGTGTAGTGCTTGCAGTATCCAATGGTGGTACATTAGATAATTGGGCTGGCTTAGGTCTAACAAGTGGCGGTGGTGTATTGGGAATCATCTACAGTACTTTTTTTTCCAAGCCTTGCCGCCAAGTCCAGAAGGCTACTGATCACTTAATGCATCTTAAAGTCATATTCCTAGCTTACCTCCGCCAATTACATCAGATAGACCAAGCCTATGCACGTCGACTGCTTGATGATAAACAATTGACACCTAAGGAAGTGGCGGAATTTTCTGAAAACGTTGAGAGGACGTTAAATATAACAGTAGAGAAGCTTAGCCAACCTAAGTCCATTGTATCCGGACCTGAATCTAAGGAAAATAAACTCGAACATGGTGGTAAAGACTTCCATGCTCCCGCAGTAGTTCATTCCCGCTAAAAACAGACGCTGAGAAAAATTCTTTGAATATTTTCACCCCGCTTGCGTATCTTTGGAGATTGGAATAATTCAATGATGTACCACTAGATGCAAGATACGGATATAATCATATATCCAACTCTTTATTTGGCTTCAGAAATCCTTTAGAAGTTATGGCTACAAAAATATCAAATTTATCCCAGCAGGTTGCTGGATCCTAACTCAAATATATCTAATGGACTCGTAGTATTCCTTTTTTAGTTCGGGGGTATCAAGAACCCTCCGCCTTTCGAAGGCGGAGATGAATTGATACCCACACTTTTGAACATGAATCCGTAATAAGTACGTGAGAGGGTCTCCAAAACACCTCTCACAAACTAA
>CABMIH010000046.1 GCA_902386205.1 uncultured archaeon
GTACTTCCTTTTTTTGCTGTTTATATTATTTTTTATCTTCCTCTATCTGTGGAGCATCAGCCTGCGGTTTTTCTACTTCCTGTGGCTGTTGTGTAACTTCGGGTTTAGCTTCCTGTATTGGTGGAGCAACAGCCTGCGGTTTTTCTACCACCTGTGGCTGTGGTGTAACTTCGGGTTTAGCTTCCTGTATTGGTGGAGCAGCAACCTGAGGTTTTTCTACCGCCTGCGGCTGCGGAGTAACTTCAGGTTTGATTTCCTGTTTTGGCGGGGCAACAGCCTGTGGTTCCTCTATCACCGTCTCATGAGATACGGTGGCCTGGCTCCCGGCCCCTGATGCCTGCCCAGGTTCAGGATTTTCAGGTTCAACAGGTGCAGGTTTCCGTCTTGAAGTTCCTTTCTTTTTCTGGACCTCCTGCACGGGAACATTTTCCTCAAAAGAAGACTGTTCTTCGGGCTGCGGTTCTTCGTCCTCCCCGTTATCAGGGGTTTCATATTCGTCCGGCCTGGATACCTGCTTTCTTCCGGGTTTTATCCTGGCTTTCTTGAAGACCTGGCGGGATGCCTTTCTCCTCTGCACTTCTTCTGCCTGGGCCGGTTCCTGGTATGTTTCGCCGGCGACAGATTCCATCTGCAACCAGACAGAACTTGTCTTCTCACCGCCATCGTTATCAAGATACTTAAATAAGACATCTATCGAAACAAGTCCCTTGAAATCGTTTTTCAGCCCCAGGATAATCCTTCGCGTATTTTCCTGGTTTGAATTGACAGTGTCCTCTATACTCACATCGCCTGAGAATCTCATCGTATTACCTTTCCTTGATTCCCCTTCCACCTTTGATACATAATCGCACTCGAACAGGCCCAGAGGAACATCAAGAGTTACAAGCGCCAGGTCCGTCGTTTCCTGGGACTGGGGTTCTTCTTCCACTGAACCGTTGTCATCACCCCCCCCTTTGAGTTTATTCGAGTCGATTCTCGTTATCGCTTCCCTGGCGTGTTTTCTCAGATCCTGTGAGCCGTTCTTCAAAGCGGCGTTCAGTGCATTGAGAGCGCGTGTATCACCTATCTTTCCAAGCGCCCATGCCGCATATACCCTCACGTTATCGCTCGGGTCGTTTAAAAGCCCGATAAGAGGAAGAACAGCTTTGACTTCGCCGATTTCACCCAGCGCCCATGCCGAATTCGCTCGAACCTGGATATTATCTTTTTCAAGCAAGCTGACAAGAGGCCTGATGGCTTTCCTTGATCTCAGTTCTCCCAGCATGCGTATCGCCTCTCCCATATCTTTCAGGTCGCCTGTATCAAGAACACTGAGCAAACCCTCAATATCCCCTCTCTTTTTCATTTCTTTTAAGTCAATATGTAAAGGCAATCTTATACCTCGGATGAAAATTTCCAAACACTTAGTATTATTCGCCTTGGATTCACACTGATATAAATAAGGGTGTGAAGAAGGGAATATTTCACATCAGGAAGAACAGGCTTTTAGAAAAAGCTTAAATTAATAGAATTCAATTTAAAGTATAATGGACATAAAAATTATAATATGTTTTACGATACTGATTTTTCTCCCATTAGCATCCGCCGATAGTATTAATGACGTCTGGGCGGCCCAATCTTCAGGATTTATCAGGGTTAACGATTCGTTAACATATGAAAAATTCCTTGTAAAGGCAAAACCTGTGGATGATGAAAAAGCTTCCGTCACTGTTTACAAGGACCAGATCAAGATCAGCCAGCAGGACTTTAGTGTTAATGACTTTCGTGAGTATGGCAATATAAGGGTAACATTACTGGGAATAAAAGAGGATTATTCCTGGATCGCTATCAGCAAACTTGAGAACAGGGATATCTGGAAATCGTCTGGCAGTAAAGTGTTGAAATGGGGAGAGGAATACATTATTGGGAATTATACCATTAGCGCAGATACCTTCACTTCAGACTCAGTAAGCCTGGTAATATCAAACACAACAATGACAGAAACAAAGGTTTTCGAAAAGAACAGCACAGGCGACTACGGCAATCTCAGGATACTTGCCAGGGATATAAACCCTGACGGTTTTGTGGAACTTGAATTCCTGACCTGCCCATCACCTGTTATCGAAGCCGGTATCTTTACAGATAAGGAGGAATATGCTCCCGATGAACTGGTACAGGTTACAGTGAACTTAAGCGGCGATAATGCCCTGAACATAGCAGGCATCGTTCTTGAGAACAACGCAGATGTGCAAATGCAACCTTCAATGGCTTCTCTTGTCAATGTTTCGGGTATGAGGTCTTTTAGTTCCAGGATAGCGCAGTTCCCGGCAAATTCCTCAAGTATCATTACTGCATCTGTAGAAATGCGGGATTATCTGAATAACGGCTACATGACAACTGCCAGCAAGGTTATCCGTACGTTGCCTGTTGTATCCATAAGAAAGATCGTTCCCACGGATACTGATGAAAAAAATGTGACCGTGGAGCTGCTGCTGCATAATGCGGGCTCAACAGAAGAATCGGTCAGCGTCTATGATACCGTGTATGAAAATGAAACCCTTGATCAAAAACACCTGACCTGGCTCATAAAAATTAAACCGGGAGGGTCGGCAAATATCTCGTATATCGCTTTGCCCCAGAAAATCGGACAGTATGTATTCCCTCCTGCCGTGGCAAAATGGAAGAACCAGTCTTCGGCCTCTAAGGAAATGACGATGACCGTACACGGGCCGTTGATCGAGATCACCAAATCCGCTGTAAAAAAGAATACCCGGACTGATGTGAAACTGCTGGTCAGCAATACGGGGGACAGACCTGCACTGGTGAATGTATCGGATGAGATACCCGGAGGCTATCCTGTCATTGACGGGGTTTCTGATTGGTCGGGGTTGCTTGAGGGGGGCGAAAATACCACATTAACATATTCCCTAGAGGGTAATGCCGAAACCCTGCCCGCTGCACTGGCTATTTACCGCGATATCCGCGGTGTTTTCAAACAGGCACGATCGAACACGATCGAAAGGGCGGACTACAAAGAACCTGTTGATACGAATACTGTTGAACAAAATACAAGTAAGAATAATGACAATAATATGAAAAATAATAAACAACAAATAAATGCCGGACCCACCGAAATGCTGTCGTTCATGGTCGTATCGTTCATGGCGATAGCAGGAATTATCAGCAGTGTCGCGATGGCCGCTTATATATCAATAAGATCAAAGAAGAGGTAATAACAATGGAGATCATATCTTTCCTGGTTTTTTTTATATACGCATTGATAATTTTGCTTATTCTCGTTTACGTATCGCCCCTGCTTTCGGCTGCCGTCCTGATAATCGTTCCTGTGATCATCATTCTTCTCCTGCCAACACAGGCGCAGGATTTCCTTTCGATAGAACAATTCTCTTTTGCGGTGCCTGTAAATAATATCCATATCTTGCTTATGATATGGTCTGCATTCATCGGTATCATCGCGTATGCCGAGGTGGTATCATGGTACCTTTTAAGGGAAGCAAAACCAAAACCCCAGGCAAAACCTGCGCCTGAACCCGGAAAACCGGGGGAGGCGCCAAGGGAGGGAAAGAAGCTGAAGGAATCGCTTCTGAAATTTTTAACAGTCATGAAAGGGAAGAAAGAGTGAAATCAATAACTTCATGTTGAAATACATCTATTCCTTAGCCTGAAAGCCCAAGAAGCCACTTCCAGAGCGGTATGAAATTTATCTTTATTCCGTCAACGATTTCGACTTTTTCAAAATCCTTTGTAATTATCAGGCCGTGATCTAAACCTAATTCCCTGGCACATGCTAAAAGCCCGCGGACTTCACGATTCTTTGTTTTCTCGCTGTTCAATTCATATGCGACCTGAATTATTTCTTTGATCGCAAGCCCCTCACGTATAACGAAATCCGCCTCAAAACCATCCTTGCTTTTCCAGTAATGGATATCATGCTGCTGCGGTGTATCCCTTTTTAGTTCCAGAAAGACCGCATTCTCATACAACCTGCCATAGTCTATCCTGCCGCTCATGGAATACATAAATCCCGTATCGCCCGGATATGCTTTCCTTGGGTATTGCGTGCGGTCTTTTATTGAATGGGAGAATATGCCGGCAAAAAAGAAAAGATACCCTTCCTGCGAGTATTTTTCAAGATCGAGCAGACTAACTTTACCGATCTTGTGACCCAAACCCTTAAAGAAGTTCAGGCATTTTGATGCCGAAAAATAGGGTGTTTCGATTATATATTTTCCAAAGAGCTCTACTGTTGTTATGCTGTTATCCGACATTTCTGCTACATCGAGTCCTATTATGTCCTTAAAGTATGAGTTCAGGATACGTATCTTATCGGTTTTATCTCCTGTCAGCACAACTTCAGGAAACCCGCCATATATGAGATACTCGTCAATCCCCCGTTCTATCCTGCCTGTTCCCGCAACTGTCAGTTCCACTTTGATGCCCCTGAAATCCAGGAATTCCTTGAAAGATAGCGGGTACATTTCATAATGAAGCATCCGCCCGCGCAACGGCCTGGACGGGACTGCAAGTTTCCTGCGGGATGAGCTGACGATAAGGTGCAGCTTTCCTTTTAATAATTCGTGGTTTCTTGCAAGCCAGCCCTCCCAATCACGCACGCCAGTGACCTCATCAAGCATCAGGAATCCTCTGTCCCCGAACCATTTGAGCACATCATCGAGCACTGCCCTGTTATCCTTGATCCTGCTGTCCTCAAGGTTGATATAAGCTGCATTTTCGCCTTCTCTGGCAAGCTCCTGCTGGAGCAGTATCAGGATGCTCGATTTTCCCGACCTGCGTATTCCTGTAATGCCGATAATCTTGAGGCGGGAATTTGATATCAAGCCCCCCAAGTCAAGAGCCCGCGTCTTCAGCGCCTTTTTCCCGGCGTATGTTTTCCATTCCTCAAATACCATTTCTGCAGTGTTCATTGAAATTCCAATATTGTTTTTGTACAGAACAATATATATAGATTTCTGTTTTTATACAGAACGATTTTCTGCTCAAAACCCTCAGTTTGGGAATACTGCATCCTGCCAAAGCAATTCTGCTGTTTCGGGTTTTTGATGAATTTAAAGCTCTCTATTCATTAAGAACTGATTAATCAAATCGTGGCTGCCGATACGGGAACTCTGCACAGCATCTCATGATACTGCACTTCCCTTCTCTTCATGCGGAAGCAGCCCCGCATGGAGGGATTTTCACCCGGACGGACACGACGCTGTATGTTTGCGTTTTTCCAGCGTTTTCTTCAGGTGTCCTGTTGTTTGGGCTTTCTCTCTTATGTTTCGAGGCACGCGTCACTACTCCCGACCGAGGTCGGAGGCATCCCCACGCGGGTACATGAGGATGTTTGTCGCCAAATATCGCTCTGATCTTTCTACAGGGTGGACATAGAAAGTTATCAAAGTGACTGGACTGGGCCTCAAGTTGACAAAAAATTAAGCTAATGTGCAGCCAAAGCAGAGGTGGCTATAAATCCCTCAGAAGGCGAAATCCCAAGCCTCCGGTACGGTCGCTGGGGAAATCAGGACCTCGATAAGCTGACCGGCAGCCTATGGGGTAAGTGAGAAAGCCCCCACCCCTAGCGATACGATTAGAGGAACTTCCACTTTCCCATGCACTACCATCTGCAGGTGCGCCACTATAGTTACTGTGATATTTATCCTGTACCCATTCCCAAGCATTGCCATACATGTCGTATAGACCCCAGGCATTGGGCTTTCTATGACCTACTGGATGCGTTTTCGGTCCTAGTATGAATAGTCCTAATGGTCCTGAATTACCAAAATACCATGCGTAATCGTTAAGTTTAAATTCATCATCACCAAAGGAATACTTTGTGGTCGTTCCTGCGCGAGCTGAATATTCCCATTCTGCTTCCGAAGGAAGGCGATACTTGTTCGTACCTTCCTTTTCATTGAGCTTCTTAATAAATTCATGAACATCGCCCCATGATACTTGATCAACGGGCAGGTCATCACCCTTGTATAAAGAAGGCTCTGTTCCCATGACCTCACGCCACTGCTTCTGGGTGACCTCATATTTGCCCATGTAGAAAGATTTTGATAATACTACATGGTGGAGTGGTCTTTCGTCATCCTTGCCTGTTTTATTTTGATAATTTTCAGACGAACCCATATTAAACTCGCCTGCGGGTATCTGCACAAATTCTATGCCGATAGAGTTAACGAAAGTCTCCTGAGATTCTACTGAATCCTGCTGGACACATCCAGATACTATCAGCAATACACAAACTATAAACATCATAGTGAAATTTTTTTGCAAAACCGGATGTTTATGTGTTCCAATATGACCTATTTCAGACATGTCGATACCACCATAGATATAATGTCTCAAATGGTCAATTAGTCCACCGCATAAATATATGTTTGGGTCGATTTTTTAAAACAATTGATAATTTTATAAAAGCTCTAAAGGATGCACAAAACCCCCTATCGTCTTCAGTCACGGACCCCCGAATAGAAGAGGCTGTCCGATAATTAATCGAATCACTTCATAGAATCACAAAATAATTATCTCAAATCAAGCCTATAGCTTGTGAAAATATTTCAAAACATTTATATCATACAAATATAGTGTTTAAAAATA
>CABMIH010000047.1 GCA_902386205.1 uncultured archaeon
GTCTTATGGGCTTCACACCTTTTCATTACTGAAAACGCATGCCATAATGAGGTCACTCCGAATGGAGGGAGAGGCATTTCTGCAATTTATGATGCAACTTCTTGTCGCACGTAACAAGTTACAATAGTCCACTGCAAACATAGAAAACAGTTAAGTTTAAATGGCGAACCTATGAATTGGAACCACCACAGGTATAAAGAGCCTATCTCAATAGGTTAATATCACATAGCGCTCAAATAATTATAAGTCATGAATACCGGCGCGTCATCTAAAAGGTCACCTCTAATATTCTTCGTATTGGTTTTCGTCATTTCTATTCCATTTTGGGTGCTAAGCACTATGGTCAAAGTCGAAGGACTTCCGGACAATCTTCCTGTGACTGACATTGGGGCCGTTTTTGCCCCGACCATAGCAGCCTCAATCCTTGTTTACAGAGAAGAGAAACTTGGCGGCGTAAAGAGGCTGCTGAAGAGAGCCTTCGATTACAAGAGAATCAAGCAAAATATCTGGTATGTGCCCATCATCTTCTTGCCGCCACTTCTATACTTGCTGACCTACGAGGTAATGCGCCTGATAGGGCTACCTCTCCCCGCCGAATGGCACATTCCCCTTCTGACACCTATAGTTTTTGTTTTTTTCTTTATCGGCGCTGCGGCTGAAGAACTGGGCTATATGGGATATGCCATTGATCCCATGCAAGATCGGTGGAGCGCACTAACAGCCAGCATCATTATGGGGTCGCTGTGGGCGATATGGCATTACCCGTCGATGATTCAAGTGGGCCAGACCCCAATGTTGATGGCATGGGGAACTCTCGGTACAGTTGGTTTTCGGATCCTGTATGTTTGGCTCTATAACAACACGGGAAAGAGCATATTCGGGATCATCCTCTTTCATGCCATGAGCAATACCGGTAGGAGTGTTTTTCCTGGTGGTCGTTCATACTACGAGCTGGCCGACGGGGCTGTTGGCTATTCGATCATTGCAATCACGGCTGTTATCGTAGCGTTCTTATGGGGCTCAAAGACATTAGCGCTGTATAGGTTCGGAAAGGCGATCGCAGAGGGGAAGGAGAGTTGAGCGAGATGTGGCAATGTTCGTGTGAAACCTCCAGTAGTTTGCTGGGCAACGGTCTGCTTCCGACAGAGAAGGTGCAGAAAACTGATTTTCCGACGAAGTGTTGTTGGCTCAGTTACAACGTTGCTGTCACCAACCGTCACAATCAGCAATTTTCTGCTTTTGGCAAAACTATCGGGACCGGGCATGACGCCCCAAACATCCCACGTCAGCATCTCCATTTCATTGAGCGGCGCTAAGTCGTGCACCAGGTCGCCCGCGATGAACCAGATCCATTGCAATCGAATCGCCCGATTCAGGTTGGACTACTACATTGATCATAACAGGTTCCAGTAGGCAAGCCACCAGACGAAAGCCAGTGCTGCCAGCATCACCAATGTGTAGTGGATGCGTCCGGGGATGCTTAAGTAGCATCTCATCCAGATCAATATCGTGAAAAACACCATTCCAATCGCCAATACAGCGATGATCCAAGGCAACAGGAAGAGGTATTGCGCCCAGGATGGCAGTCCAAGGGCGGTTTCCGGGTTGGAAAAAAGAACAATGAACCCGATCATGAAAGCCATGCCTAATGCGCTGAGTGCATTCGAACATAGGGAGGCCAGACGCACCAGATATGGGCGCTCCTCTCTGAAGTGCCGCTTGATCCAGAAACCGATCGGCGCCCAGATGATGACCGATAGGAAGAGCAATATGCAGATGCTCGGCAGAATCAGATTAAACTGTGGCTCGGCATACCACGGTGATTTGATATACGCCGTGGTTGGATTATTCTGCCAGAACATGTACTTGATGCTCCCCTGATCATCAGCACGAAAGACCAGATCGCCAAAGATGGAGGGTGGCACATCCGCAGACCGAAAGACCGATGGCTCCACCTCAACATAGTGCAATACCATCTGTGAAGGCAGTCCCAGAGAGACTTCGAGATGTTGCATACCCTCCGGCACAACCGTAATACTCTGAAACAGTCCCAGCGCCTTTTCCGGGGTAGAATATCCACTGCGCGCAGGAAGATAGGCACCAGCGTAACGGGTGACATTATCAGCGGATATTGAGAGCGCAGGCTGCGGTGCGGGAAAATAATGATCCATAAAGGCACGAATGGTATTCTGAACGGCCAGACTGCCGGTTGCCCCGTTGTACGAAACAAAGAATCCCACATTGTGCTCCGGAATTAAGACCAGCGCGCTGTGAAAGTAGAATGTGTCGCCACCGTGCCAGATAATATGCTGGTTGTTGATAGTTGCGACCATAAAGCCATGTGCAAAACCATTGACGTGTGGATCGTTTGTGAAGCTCTGCTGATGCATCTCCTGCGCAGTTGCTTCATTCAAAATACTGATATTCTCAAAACGCCCGTTTTGAAGATGGGCAATCATGAAGCTGGCTAAATCCGTGGCAGTCGTGGTCATGGCGCCTGCAGGTTCGGACTGCACCCATTCAAAATCGTGCGGTTGATATGTACCATTCACATAGGTATATCCGACCGCCATATCCGGCGCCAGATCAGGCGGCAGAGGCTGTCGGAAGGTGCTGTGGTGCATTTCAAGCAGCTTAAAAATGTTTTCTTCAACGTACTGGTCAAAGGGCATACCTGATACCTGGCTAACAATGTAGCCGGCCAATGATGCACCGTAGTTGGAATAGGCGGTCAGCTCACCGGGTGGGCGCATACGGGCAGGCATGTGAGTGGCAAGGTACTCACCCAGCGGCTTGAGATCCTGGTCGTTTCGAACGAATGTGCCCAGACCCTGCTCCTCAAATCCTGGGGTGTGTGTCATCAGGTTCGAAAGCGTGATCGGCTGTGGATAGGTGGGTGGAATTTTGAAGTCCGTCAAATAGGTGTTGATGTCGGCATTCAAGTCGAGCTTCCCCTGCTCCACCAGTTGCATTACCGCAGTCCATACAAACAGCTTCGAGACCGAACCAGGGCGAAACAGTATCCTATCAGCTACGACAGGCGTTCGTTGCCCGGTATTGGCGTAGCCGTAGCCCCTGGCAAAGATCAACTTACCATTCTGTACCACTGAGACTGTGGCGCCGGGCACATGATAGGCGTCAAGTTGAGATGCCATCACACCGTCGAAAAAAGCCCCAAGTTCAGTGGAATCCAGTGATTCATTCTGCTGGGCATTGACTGGTGTACTCTCAAGCTGCGCTAACACAAGTATTACGAGAATTGATGTAACATATTTTATGCACATTCGCATAATATCGCCTTCTCACTCAAAATCCCGCCGTTTGAGACTTTGGGTAGGTAGTCAGTAGCCCGGAGGTCGCTGGAATTCGCCAGTCACTTCCGATACAGCCTTTGCGATCGCCAGCAGACGCGATTCATTCCAGCGTTTCCCTACAATCTGTACCCCGATGGGTAAGCCATCCCGATCCAACTTATACGGTAGCACGACTGCCGGATGGCCGGTGTAATTGAACAAAGTAGAATGGGCACTTACCATCCAATAATCTACTTTCTGACCATCAACTTGCAATGGCGATCCCTTTTCGCAGTGGGGAAACGCTGTTGTCATGGACGCCGGGCACAGGAGAACATCCCAGTCATCGAAGAATTTTTCCCAGGCGATAATGGACTGATCGCGCCTGTGAAGCGCTTCCATGTATTGGGCGAGGGTGATCGGTGGTTTATTCTCTTGCGGCTGGAATGTCCCGATAACCATTCCAATTAATTCACCGGCTCTTGACAGCTCCTTGTTGAAATCTAACCCTGGAAGAACCTCTCCAACAACTGCACCCAGGCGATTAAGTTGCTGTGCCAGTTCCTCTATTGAATGGCGAATATCCGCCGCTACCGGAAAGCCCGGAAAGGTCGGTGCAAATGCGATCCGCAGTTTATTGAGAGGAAGTTCTGGCACATCCTCAACCGGCACAGGCCGCACCTCTGTATCGTGTCCATCCGGACCCGCGATGATCGAAAAAAGCAATTCCAGATCTTCGACAGTGTGTGCCATTGGTCCAATACCGCCTATGATACGAATGCTTCGTGGTGTAGGAATACCGGGGATATGTCCAACTGAGGAGACTCGATTTTCAGTTGGCTTCAGACCTAACACCCCGCAAAAATGAGCCGGAATTCGTATCGAACCGGACAGGTCGCTGCCAATTTCAAACGGTGTCATCCCTGAAGCCAGTGCCGCTGCCGCGCCGCCACTGGAACCGCCAGGTGTGCGCTCGATATTCCAGGGGTTATTGGTGCGACCAAAAATGGGATTGTTGGATTGAAAATCGCCAAGCATCACCGGCACGTTTGTCTTGCCGATGAGTATGCCGCCTGCTGCCTTTAGTCGGGCTGTTACGGTGCTGTCTTCCTGAGGTACGTGATCCAGCGGTGGAAATCCGGTTGTCGTACGCATGCCCGCAGTCGAATGGGCATCTTTCAGGGTGAATGGAACGCCATGCAGCGGCCCCCATACCTGACCACGAGCCAGTGCTTTATCAGCTTCGTGCGCCCGTTCACGTGCATGCTCGACATCCATAGTGATAATGGCGTTAAGAGCAGGATTGTGTTTACTGATCTGCGCTAAATGCGCTTCCAGCACCTCTGTGGATGTAAGGTGGCCTGCCCGGATGGCGGCTGCCAGCTGCATCGTACTTGAGAAAACAATATCTTTTATGATTCTTTGAGAATGTTGTTTCATAATATTATTCAATCCTTGATCCGCTCGTAGTTAAGCAACATCGCTCCATTGCTATACATTTTTGTCCTCACAAGTCTCAGGTTCACTCTGTGAGTGATATTTTTAAACAACGGTTTTCCACTGCTCAAAACAATGGGGTGCACAAAAAGCCGGTATTCGTCTATCAGATCGAGAGCGTTTAATTGCTGGAAGACGCTGGCACTTCCCATGAGAACGATGTTCTTTCCTGATTGATCTTTGAGCTTATTCATTTCTTCAGGAACGATCTGATTCATTATCGTTACGTTGTCATATGTACCCCATGGTGCTTTCTTGAGTGTTTTTGAAATTACGATTTTCGGAGTATTGTTCATTATATCCGCACCAGGCTGTTCACTTTCCTTCCAATTTGGCCAGGCAGTAGCCATAATTTCGTATGTAGTTTTGCCGAGTAGAATAGCTCCCATGTCCCTCATGTAATCTTCGCCCATTTCGCTGTCAAAATTGTTTGTGACCCAGCTTATGTCCTCGTTGTCCCCGACCATAAAATTGTCCAGGGTGACGAATGTTGATGATATTAGTTTTCTCATATTATCACCTTGTTAACTAAAGATGGTTGGTAATCCCAATTTCATTTATTGCCCCTATGCTATTATTGTTATTAATATGGAATAAATGTATTGCAATTGTAGATGTAGCGGCACTCATGACATGGGAAATGTTCATAGGGGATAGTTTTAACAATTCCCGGCGAGTCCATTTTTGGTCTTTGCGGCAAATTCTATTTCACAACACGGAATCTTAAGTGTGTTCTACCAGCAGGAAGTTCTACCGCCTTTATTTTTTCCATCCGGATAGCATTTTCGATGCCGTCCGTCACGAAAGTAAAAGTTAACGTATCAGAAACTCATAATTACCTGCATACCAGTGTATCGAGATCAGGATACAGCGCTCCCACGCTACCATTGCTGTCTTCGGCATTGCAATGTCACTTGGAATGCCTCGTTCTTCAATATCCGAATGCATAATCAGGAAAGCTCCTCCCTCAAGCCACTCGAAAGAGGTATGGCCATGAAATGTGATGCCCGGGAAAAGGGGTGTGTCCCAACAGTATCCCACTCGCCAACTAATACGCTCAAAGGTTTAGTGCGGGATTCGGTATCGATGATTTTCGCTTTGAATTTTTTGCCATTCAGATTACCTTATCGGTTGGTAGCGCAGTAAAACAATCCCATTTTTAAACGATCTTGCTTCAAGAAGTTTCATGCTCGTCTTTTTAACATCTTTGAACAAGGGTTTGCCGGCACCTAAAATAATGGGAACGACCACAAGACTGTATTCGTCAATGAGGCCAAGGTTTGCAAGCTGCTGCACGATAGAACCGCTGCCCATTATCGTGATATCCTCCTTTTCTTTCAACTTGAGGATTTCTTCTGGCCTTATTTCGTTAAGGATCCTGATGTTTTTCCAATCAGGCCCTTCCTCCACGCTCTTCAGCGTTTTTGAAAAAACTATCTTCGGGCTATTGTTCACGACCTTAGCCATATCCGGGTCATTCTTGATCGCATCCGGGGTTGGCCAGTAACTTTTCATCATTTCATAGGTCGTATGGCCAAACATCAGCGTACCCCTGCCTGATTTCGCCTTCCCATGGGTATATTTTTCCCACTCATCATCTTTTTTAATTACCTTGAACCAATCTATCTCGCCGTGTGGCCCGGAAAAGTTGCCGTCGACTGTCACATGATCAAATACGCTTATTTTTCTCATAAAACCCTCATGTAATTTCCTTGCGATGTGGAAAGATCCTGTGTCATAAAAACATTCTTGCATTTAGGTAATATTTTCATCATATTCTCCCCACTAATAAGATAATTATGTGTTCGATGACATAAGTATTTTTCGAAGTTTCATAGATTTACCCTAAGAGACCGAGCTCTTTCATGGCTCTTTCCTGGCATCGCGCAAAAGCGCGTTGGCGATTCGCTCCGGCACATCAACGCACGGGTTGATGCCAAGTTTATGGACTTTGCAGCGAATTCCATTTTTGATCTTTGGCGTCAAATTCTTTTATCTCTCTTTCTCTAAATTTTCCTTAACTCGAAATATAACAATTTTTTTCATTAAATCATATGGAATCGGCTCCTTTATGGGGAATTGTACTGAGCCTTTTGCTCCTTTATATGGGGATAATTCTTTTTTGAATGCTTCAATGCCAGAGGGTGTCGGATAAAATCCAATATGATTTTTATACGCGGCGAAATGTACTAAATTTTTTCCGTTTAGTTTGAATGTGGGCATTTGATAGCTGATCTCCTCTACAACTTCAGGCGCCGCTTTTTTTATTGTCTGCCTCATTTTTTCAAGAATGCTTTGAACATCATTCGGAAAGGTTTTGATATATTCGTCTATTGTTCTGAATTGTTTTTTTGTTGTTGTCATATTATTCCTTATTTTAGTCCTCACAATGGCATCAGGCAAGGCAGGAACTTTAGTGGAAAGGATGATTTGAAGTTCCTGGCTTTATTTCGCTCATTTCGGATAGGTGTAAATCACCATCCACTGCACTCCGAACTTATCCTTAAAACTGCCGTAGTAGTCCCCCCACATCTGGTCGGAGATCGGCATCTCTATCGTGCCGCCAGCGGAAAGAGCATTAAATATCCTGTCCGCCTCAACTTTACTTTCCGGATGGACTGAAATGTAAACATTGTTGCCTTGCATCAGTTTCATTCCGAGCGATTCAAGGGAATCGGTCGCCATTAACACGTTATCTTTCCCAACCGGCAAGCTGATGTGCATGATTTTGTTTTCGTCCTCTTTCGGGATATTTACGCCTTCCATCGGCATATCCTTGAATCGGAAAACAGACGTAAACTCTCCGCCAAAAACGGATTTATAAAAGTTAAACGCTTCTTCCGTGTTGCCCGCGAAATTTAGGTAGATGTTTAATTTTGTCATAGTGTTTTCCTCCTTAACTTTTAATGGTTTGATCTTTTATTTATTGGCCCTCATACGCTTTCTTTAATTCCCCAATGTCAAACTTTTTCATTTTTAGGAACGCATTGGTAACGCGTTCCACCTTTTTTTTATCGTGGTCTTGCAACATCTCATCAAGGGCTGTGGGGGAGACTTGCCATGATACACCGAACTTATCCTTTAGCCAGCCACACATACTTTCTTGCCCTCCATCTGCAGTGAGTTTCTCCCAGTAGTTGTCAATTTCTTCCTGGGTCTCGCATTCAACCATAAAAGAAATTGCCTCATTGAAGGTGAAGTTGTGTTCACGAGCGCTATCCATGGCGGCAAATCCCTGATTCTCGAGCGTGAAAGTCGAATGCTTTATTGTTCCCTCTTTGTCTGGTTCCTCCCCTTTGCCGTAGCGGAGTATGTTGCCAATTTCCGCATTGTTGAACACAGATGTGTAAAAATTGATCGTTGCTTCTGCTTTCCCGCACTGCTCGCCAACAAACATAAGCGTCGGAGTGATTTTCTGTTCCATCTTATGATCGCCTATGAACATCACCTGCCACGAAAGACCGTACCTGTCCTGTGTCCATCCATATTTTTCGCTGAAGGGATATTCTCCAAGTTCCATGAGTGCCGTACCCCCTTCAGACAGTTTTTCCCATATCGCATCGACTTCCTCCTTCGTATCACAGGCAACAAGAAATGATACAGCTGGAGTGAATTTGAATAGCGGTCCGCCGTTAATCCCAATGAATTTTTGCCCCTCAATCTCAAACTCAATGGTCATTACCGTGCCCTCCGGCAGGCCGTGAATTTCGAAACCTGTTTTGCTGGCACGCGTTATCTTGCTGACTCTGGAATTCTTGAAGGTGGAAACGTAAAATTTCGCCGCCTCTTCGGCCTGGCGATCAAACCATAGATTCGGTGTGATTTTTTGTTTGATAGTTGTCATAATTTTACTCCTATTATCTACGCTTTGCCCTCCTCAGCAAGTCGTTTGCGTCTTTCAATTTCCGCAACACTTGGATTATCAAGCCCAAACGATCCGGTCTTGAGTTCTCCGGCGGGTTCATAGGTAGCGATGATGACACCGGTGGTAGAAGTTTTGCTATCGATAAGCTTGAGGTTGACAGGTTGTGTTCCTTCGCCAAAAAGCCGCTTGCCCTTCCCTATAGTAACCGGGAAGATCCATAACCGGAACTCGTCAATAAGATCGTGCTTAAGCAGCGTTTGAATAAGATCGCCACTGCCGTGCACCTGGATATCGGGCATATTTTGTCCTTTTAGATTTCTGATTGCCTGCACCATATCTCCCGTAACCAGCGTGGAATTATTCCACTTCACTTCATCAAGCGTTCTTGAGACAACATACTTCTTAGCGCTGTTCAATTTGTCGGCAACCGGGTCATCTATAATGTATGGCCAGTGCGCTGCAAAGATTTCATACGTCTTCCTGCCCAATAATAATTCAGAAGGCTTTGCCATAGCTTCGCTCATGACCTGCCCCATCATGTCATCCCAGTAATTGAACGACCATCCGCCATGGGTAAAACCGCCGGTCGGATCTTCCTCCGGCCCCCCGGGTGCCTGCATAATGCCGTCAAGCGTTACAAATGTATTTACAATGAGTTTTCTCATTATCGTTTCCCCTTAATTTTATTCCTCAGATTTCGATTGCATGGGCGCCGGCTCAAGCATGCTCACGCGGTTGCCTTCGGTATCTATGAATGACGCATAAAGTCCGACACCTGGAATATCATCAGGTTTTCCGGGTACTTGTCCTGCCAGCACTTTTCCGCCTGCTTCTTCCACCTTTTTCATCGCCCGCGTAATATCGTCAACTGCAATGACGACTGACGAGTACTGCGACAGAGGATCATCGGTCCTCTCGTAAAAACCGCCGTTTATGGCGCCGGGTCTTTTGGGAAGACCCGTTTTCGCATCGCGTTCGGTCGTGGTGACCAGAACATATTCGCCCATCTCTTTACCAAGCTGTTCCGTCTGCCAGCCGAAAGCAGTCTCATAAAATTTCCTCATACGGCGTTTATCTTTCGCCGGCATTTCAAAATGTACGACAGGATTCATTTTCATCAGATTCCCCCACTAATAAGGTAATTATGTGTTCGATGACATAAGTATTTTTCGAAGTTTCATAGATTTACTAAGAGACCGAGCTCTTCAATGAGCCACTTTCGCACGACTCTTGACTGAGCCCCTCTCGAACCTTGACTGGTTCTTTGTGCAGGTCGAAGCAGAGTGAGGAGTCTGGATATTTATTCGCCTTCCATTTCGGCTTTCGATCCCAATCATATCGATGGATTCCCTACTCGACATAGCGGGTCAGCTTCTCAAGTGCCGACCGTGTGCCAGCCTCATTATCCTCGGGTCGAATGCCCGACGGAATGTTCTTGAATAAGATGGTCACTCTTGTTCCGCCGTCTTCAGCCTCAAATGTGACATCCATGATCATCTCTCCTGAGAAGGCCGGATCGGACGAATCGAAGGTTATCGCTTGAACGATTCTTCTGGGTGGCGTAAGTTCCACGAACCGCGCAGTATATCTGTCCTCCCTTTCTGAGGTCTTGCCGCGGGATGCTTTTTCGGATGAAGGATAGTACAGCGACATTCGATACCCACCGCCCACTCTGAGATCGAAACTATGGACTTTCCCTGTCATCTCTCCCGGTGCGAGCCAGACAGCCATGGCTGCGGGATCGGTAAACGCTCGATAGAGAACTTCCTGTGAAGCCTTAATGAATTTCGAGTTTCGCGTGCTGGAAGCTGAGTGTGAATCTGTCATGGATGTCTCCTTTCACAATATAGTCGGGAACAGCTATCGTTGAGCATCATACAGCTGTCTGGTGTCACGAACTCTGAAACAACCAATTTTCTCATTTTGTTTGCCTCCATTTCTCTAAATCCTCATTCAAAACATGCCATTCTCGTTTGGTGAGTCTTCTGGCACAGCCTGCCCCACATCCCACATCTCGATGATGTGATCCCCCTCAAAGCGGAAAATATGCACTACAGCTACTCCAGGATCTCCCGGATTTTGTTGCACATGGGAGTAAGTCGCCACCAGGTTTCTATCTTCGAGAATGAGTTTGATCTCCAGTTTTTTATTGGGGTTTTTGGTTGCATTTTCCTCCATCGCGAGCATCAGCGATTCACGGTCGCCTCGGAAGAACGGGTTATGATGCCGGAAGTTCGGGCTGACATATTTATCGTAAGCTTCTCGGACTTTTCCTGAAGCAGCAAGCTTTAGAAACGATACGGCAATATCACGATGAGACATCTTAATCATTGGTATCTCCTTCACACGTTAAAAATTTTCATGATGGATGAGCCTCACTTCCCCGGCTTGATGTTCTGGTTAAGGCTGAAGAAGTTCGTGTGATCATACTTATTCTTTAGTACCATGAGCCTCTCGTACTTCTCCTTGCCATAAGCAGCAATGACCCTGTCAGCCCCTTCGGTCATTAAGAAGTTCACATAAACACCGCCTGTTGCAAAGGGCTGCACCGCATTCCAGAGGTCACGCGCCCATTTGATATTCTCTTCATTCTTCGTGGCATCTGACCACATACCGACGATGTTGATGATGAAGGGCGCATCACGGTGATTGTAAGGGGTTTTGTCGTTACCCACACGCTTCACAGCACCAAGCAGATGACCGATAAGCATCTTCGACATAGGGGATGGTCTTTTTGCAGCATGTTCGATGAGGGTATCAATGGCTTCATCGCTCAGATCTTTCAGGTACTCAGACTTCCAGTAGTTCTGCCATCCAGGTGGATTCCCGGCATCCAACATTTTCTGTAGCGCCGTGTAGGGTGTCGGACCGACAAGGTCGATTGCCGGTGGGCAAGAGGTCCTTAAAGGTTTAATGATGCGCTCTCCCTCCTCGATCGTTCCGGTATAGCAAATGATAACAAATAACACAGTTTTTCCCTGAATATTTTCTGGAATTGGCGCTGCTTTTGGTGCAGTCACGAAGGCGAGTATGGTATCCAGATCATCAGGAACTCTGGCTATGAACCCGCGATAGAACTGCAAGACTTCTTTTGCCATTTCAAGAGGATATATCAACCTGCCTCCGAGTACTGTTGGACCGACCGGATGGAGTTTGTACTCAAATGATGTGACTATCCCGAAGTTACCGCCGCCGCCTCTTATGCCCCAGAACAGATCGGCATTCTCTTTTTCGCTGACGACCAGGAGCCTGCCGTCCGCGGTTACTACATCGGCTGAAAGAAGATTATCGATGGTCAGACCGAACTTTCGCGAGAGATAACCGAACCCTCCGCCAACAGTGAAGCCTGCGATGCCAGTTGTGGACTGTATGCCGCCTGGCAGGGCAAGACCAAATGCCTGTGTCTCTCGATCGAACTCAGCCCATGTGAGACCGGGTTCCGCGCGGGCAGTGCGCCTGACGGGATCGATGCGGATACCTTTCATTCGCGACAGGTCAACGACAATGCCGCCGTCACATACTGCATTACCTGCCACGTTATGACCCCCGCCGCGCACTGCTACAAGAAGCTTATTGGCGCGGGCAAAATTGACCGCGTTTATGACATCTACAGCTCCGGTGCAGCGCGCAATGAGCGCAGGATGCCTGTCAATCATCCCGTTCCATATCTTGCGTGCTTCATCGTAACCTGCGTCCCCCGGCTGGATGAGTTCACCCCGGAAGCTTGCTTGAAATTTTTGAACGATCGCCTCGTCAAGGGTCGGACCCTTAGTAATTGTGACTTGTTGTTCTACCATAATTTACACCTTCTACTCCGTTTGACAATTTATTCGTGATTTTACTTCTATTGTGACGTGTATTTCAAAACTGACATTCAATTTAACCCTGACACGCACTCGCACTCAAGATTTAATCTCTCGCACTGGTATAAATAAATTTGTATGAATCTATCTGAGTTGCTTTCATACTCATGACAAAATCGCACTCATGACAGATTGTCTCAGCAAATCAAAAAATGCGTATGATTTTCAAATACAAAATCTTACATAAAAACCGCTATCGTATGAATATATGGCGAATCGAAAATAAGGAGTTTTGTATTACGGGAAAAGAACGGAAAAGAGACTGGAGTTTTCACAGGCAATCAGCCCCCTCAGGCATCATTGAAGGACGCCAACCGCAGCAAGGGAACAAAATCGAAACCCGTTGAAATAAGACTGAGGGATGCGTTGAAATACTCGAAAAAATTTGATCTGTCTCACCTGATTTTCTTATTTTAGGGGTGTGCAAAAAATCCAGGCGATAAGGCGTCAAGTTCAAATATAGTAGCTTAACTACCGTCTACTCAGAGGTGTTCACTCCAACCGGCGATATTAGGAAAATCTACACCGCCGTTGACACCACAACTCCTATAGTATAGTTCCTAAATTTTAGTAATATATAAATACCACTTCAACCAATTATTAGTCATGTCAACTGAGGTGGTTTAATTGACAATAGTCCCTAAAGGAGAAGCATTTCTACCGAATTATA
>CABMIH010000048.1 GCA_902386205.1 uncultured archaeon
AAAAGTTCTACAAATATTGTCACTGTTTCAATCCCCTAAAACGGGTCTTTTCTATTTTCACTACAGAGTCACAAGAATTGGATTTTAAAAATTGTATAGTTTCAATCCCCTAAAACGGGTCTTTTCTATTTTCACGTCAGACACGGTGATTGTTGATCACCACGGTGAGGATGGAAATGTTTCAATCCCCTAAAACGGGTCTTTTCTATTTTCACGGTTGTAGCGGCTGCGGTTGCGGCGGTAGCGGGAGCTGTTCTCGTTTCAATCCCCTAAAACGGGTCTTTTCTATTTTCACCCCATGCCACCGCATGCTGATTTTTGGAAAAGCGATATAATACTTTTGTTTTCCAATTAGAATCTCTGTATGCCTTTTTAAAATATATAACGATTTCGGAAAAATAATGTTTTGCGATTGCCTCGAATTTTTCGCGGAAAAAGTTGCATTTTTCCAAATTTATAAAAACCAATTCAGCCTCTGCATGCTGGCGATTGCCTGGGGGGGTTTTCAGGTGTTTTGAGGCAATCGCCAAAAATGGAGAACTTCTAAAAAAAACATATATCACATAAAATTCTTTAGACAATATGAAACGAAACTTCTCTTTCGAACTCTCCTCTTCCTATGATAATTCCTTTTTTTAAACATCCAGCGCATATCTGATATATCCTTATGCTGTCGCCGCGTTCAGGAAAAGGTTTCAATCGTTCAACAAGCTCATCAAGCTTCTTTTCATCGATCAGTAGCTCAAAAACGCTGTACTGCACACGGCTTCCATAATCCAGGAGTAGATTTGCCACTTTAGTCCTCGTTCCGTCATCGGAAATATCGTAGGAGATAACCACAAATCCCATTCATCTCACCAGGAAAGGCTGATATTCCTCCCTGTTAAGAACAGCCTGTTGAATTCTCTCAGCCTGCATTTGGAAAAGCTTGCGATAGCTTATTTGGGAGTCCCTGTAAAGAAAGGTTTTTTCCATCTTTTCTTCATAATATCCCAGAAATTGCCTGAAGGCTGGCTTATTCAGGAAATAAGCGCCATTCTCTTCTTTATGGAAATCCTCTTTTTGTATGCTTCCATTGTTGATAACGGTCATAACAAGCCCATCAACCACTGGGTGACGGAACTCCTCCACCAGATCAAGGGGAAGTGACTGCCGACCGTATCTCAAACCATGCACAAAACCTATGAAAGGGTCAAAACCTGCCGACTCCACCAATGCCCCTAATTCATTTGAGATAAGCACATATCCAAGACTCAAAAGAGCATTGACTGGGTCCAAAGGCGGATGCCTGGTCCTTCTCTCAAATGCGAAATTCGAAGATAGCATCTTTGCATAGCACCGAAAGTAAGCTGTGCTGCTTATTCCTTCCAGGCCCATAAGAGCCGGTATGGCGATCTTCCCGGGAACTGAAGAAATGGAATTGGAAATTATTTCAAGCTCATGTGAGAAATCCGCTTCAGGGTGATTTCTCTGGTAGCGCAGGATAAGAGTGCGCTGGTTCATCATTTTTGCTTCAAGAATACTTCTTGCTATCATCAGCTTGAACTCCTCATCCTTATATCTGTCATACTGGGCTAACCTCAAGAAAACATTCTTGGATTCAACCGGGGTCAGCTTTCCTTTGAGCCTGCCATTCATGGAAAGGAAGCTCACATCTATCCCGCTGTCAAGAAGAAAACTGATGACCTGGGTGCTGAGCTGTACTGCTCCAAAAACCAGGACCCGATCTATTCCGTTAGCAGGGATTTCCAGCAAAATGGCGCCGCCTTTCTCTACAACAAGCCTTTGTGATGTCTTCCTAAGTTTTGAACCCTGCTCGGTCAGATACAGTGCGGTCATTAGAACCTCATAGCTTGATCATCCATTCAAATTTGTCCCCTGCTTTTCTTTTCCTTTCAAGAAGACCATATTCGGTAGCTATGCTGTCCGTTTTTTCCCTGTCAAAATAAGAGGACATCTCCTCCTCGATGCGGTGAATACTTTTTTCAACCCCGCCAAGCTGCTTTTTCAGTTCAATGTATGTTTTCAGCTTCCCGTTGATGCCATCCAGAATGACTTTATTCTCATGAGATTCGGAGGCAGATAGGGAATGAGGTTGAAAAAGCCATTTATTGCGCCTCCCGAAGGCATGGAGCACAGGTGAGGGATATCCTCCTGGCGGGAACTTGAGGCTGCAATTGCAGCCCAGATCCAGGGCAAAGTCTTCGTGTCTCTCCCTGATCCTGAAACAACTGATGGGGTACGACTTCATCTTTTTGATTTGCTTCTCTGTATAGTCGTAATCATAATTTATGCAATTGCTGATAACCCTATGCAGGAAATCTTTTCCTTCCTGCCCAAGAAGACCGAGGGTATAAAGCAATGTCACTCGCTCGGAATTATTGAGATAATGTGTATCTTTTGCTTTGTTTACCAGATAATTGACCACTTTGCAGCCTGAAAGCATGCTCTCTACCAAAGGCATCTTTTCCTTCTTCGGCGGCGATGCATCCGGTTTAATTATGCGGGCAAAAAGGATTTCCTCAACCTTCTTTTGAGTTATGCGCCCGACCTTTGAGAGTGATGCCATCTGTTCTTGAAGAGGATTGCCATCCCGATCGAGAAAGAGGCACCTGCGTCCCGTCCTTTTGTGGATGCCAAGCGGCAGTTTGATCAGTGGCCCGTATCCTTTCCCTTTTAATTTATCACAATTGGGAAATATCTCCCGGTGTATCCCGTTTCCGGGTTTACCTGCTCTTTCGGTGATGAACATAATAAAAATCCTGGCCAATTTCGCTTTAATTGGGCTTTCAAAGAAAAACCAGATATGCCTCCCTTTATAGCCGCTATCTTCGATGAGCAGAGGTATCCCAAGATCATCACATACAGATGCTATCCTTGAAGCATCCTGATGTGTAAGGCTGTGAAGCTTCAATGATTCTTCCTCATCTTTTGCATATTCAAGAAGCGCTTTCTGCTCGATATCGATATCAATGACAGACAGGGAGACTTGATCTGCTTTATCCAGTAAATAAAGTCCCAAAGTCTCTTTACCATCAAGATGGCTTTTTATCTCTGCCGGGTTCAATGGACGATCTACTGGAGAAAAACCTCGTCTTCCTTTTTCATCGATCCACTGGCGCGCGAAGAATTCTTCTCTTCCTTTGAAGATAGATGAAAATAGAGATGCATCTTCATCTGAAAAAATGAGCGGTTGCGCCTCTGTACGTGGAGTAAGCACAACTTCAGGCTTCTCTTCATTTCGTGAGCCCATATCAAGCTCCATTGCCTTCTTATATGATTCCTGGGCAAGGCCGTATTGGCCAAGTTCTGAATAGCAGAAAGCCAGATCACGGTATGGCTGGGCAAGATCAGGACAGAAACGGATGAGCCTTTTTAATCTTTCAATAGATGAATGTACGTTCTCATCCACCAACTGCAACTGTTTTATGGAATCTTTGGCCAGAATATGCTCCGGTACAATGGCTAATGCTCGTGAGAAACTATTGAAGGCATCTTCTATATATCCTATGTTTTGTGCGATAGTTCCCAACCTGTACCAGATATCGGCCTGATCGATAGTAAAATCTTTTCTTTTTCCAAAGAGTTTTTGTGCATTTTCCCCATCTCCTGATGCCAGGCTCATCTCTGTCAAAGCAATTAAAGTTAATGCATTCTCAGGTTCTATTCCCCTTATCGTGTGGAAGTAACTGCTCCAGCCCCTTATGCTTTCTTTCAAATCGTCAATTATTTCACTGATTTTTTTGCTATTACCAAGATCGCTTATCTCCCGGAGCTTCAGGCTAATGGCTGATATGGCTTTCTTGCTGGGCCCTTTCCCGTTTGCATCGATATAATAGCCAAGAAAAACAAAACCATCCCTTGCATGGAGAATTTTTGTTTTCGTTTTGCTAAGGTTGAGTTTGAGTACTTTTAAAGAAGCAGCAGTATCGGTTAAAGCCTCATTGATCCTTTCCTGGGAATCCTCAAGGATAACAAAGTCATCGGCATACCTGATAAGATGGTAACCTTTCGTCATTATCGCAAGATCAAATTGATGCAGGAAAACATTTGCCAGGAGGGGCGAGATTACATTTCCCTGAGTAATCCCACAATATTCTTCATGCAGGCTCATGTTTTCAAAAATCCCAGTCTTTAAAAACTTTTTGATCAACCTCAAGACTATTGGATCGGAAATTCTTTCAGCAACAAAACCGAGAAGCAGATCATGATCAACCGAATCAAAGAATTTCTCGATATCTCCATCAAGAACCCATTCGCCTCCTTTTTTGATCAGTTCTTCCGTTCTATCAATAGCGATTAGGGCTGATCTTCCGGGCCGGTAGGCAAAACTGCAATCCAGAAACTCTTTTTCAAAGATCGGTAAAATGTTCGAAAGCAAAACCTGTTGAACTATCCTGTCCCTTACAGCAGGGATTCCGATTGATCGCTTGCCACCGTCTTCTTTATCAATATAGACTCGCAGCACTGGAAGGGGGCTGTAATCTCCAATCTCAAGCTGTTTTTGCAGGCTGTTTAAATTACTGTCCAGGTCCTGTTCGAATTCTTCCAGGGTAACAGAGTCGGCCCCGGCACAACCCCTGTTCTCTTTAACTTTGTTCCATGCCGTCATGAGATCTTGAAAGCTATATACTACCATTCCCAATGCCTCGGATTGTTCATCTTTGATGCATTTAAATTACGGTTTTACTGAGGCAAATAGATTGCTTAAAAAATCTCTGTTATCTATGAAATCCTGAAATCCTCTATAATGGGTCTTTCCTTTTCTCACCCTGATGCTTGGTACTGGTGCAACAGTCGGAACCATGTTTCAATCCCCTATAATGGGTCTTTCATTTTCTCACTATATGTTTTTGATAGAAATGGGAATTGAGGAAAAAGTAGACGAGTTTCAATCCCCTATAATGGGTCTTTCATTTTCTCACGGAACAATCGTTGATTATCTAGCTCGGCAATATAATGTTTCAATCCCCTATAATGGGTCTTTCATTTTCTCACGA
>CABMIH010000049.1 GCA_902386205.1 uncultured archaeon
ATCGCGCGCTCGTGGTTGTGGAACGGAGCAGGAAGTCCATTCTTGAGGTTTCATTCCCGTCCATATCTGGCAGGATCAATTTTGTTACCCTGATGAGATCCCTTGGCATCGAGACCGACCAGGATATCGTGAATTCCGTGTCCAACGATCCCGAGATTGTTAAATTCATGCTCGAGAACCTTGAAGAGGCCGAGGTCGCGGACAAGGAAAAGGCAATGGAGAAAATCGGGACACGGGTAGCGTCGGGCCAGGCAAGGGAATACCAGATTAAAAGGGCCAATTATGTTATAGACCGCTATTTATTACCGCATCTTGGGAATGACGAGGCCCACAGAATGCTTAAAGCCCAGTTCCTGGGCCGGATGGCGCAGGCATGTTTTGAACTTGCGCTGGGAAAAAGGGAAAACGATGATAAAGACCATTATGCCAATAAAAGGCTCAAACTTGCAGGAGACCTGATGGAAGACCTCTTCAGGGTCTCGTTCAACAGGCTCACAAGGGACATCAAATACCAGCTTGAAAGGGCGAGCATGAGAAACAGGGACCTGAATGTCGCCACAGTCGTGCGCTCTGATGTACTGACAGAGCGACTCGTACACCCGCTGGCTACCGGCAATTGGGTAGGGGGACGTACAGGCGTGTCACAATTGCTCGATCGTACCGACTATATAGCCACTCTCTCACATCTCAGGAGGGTCATTTCACCATTATCCAGGTCTCAACCGCATTTTGAGGCACGAGACTTACATCCGACCCAGTGGGGCAGGGTGTGTCCCTCGGAAACGCCTGAAGGGCCCAACTGCGGACTGGTGAAGAACTTTGCGCAGCTGGTCGAAATTTCGACAAGCGCCGGGGAAGAAAAACAGTTCAAGACCCTGCTCTATGAAATGGGTTTGAAACCGATTATCCCGCAGCTTGTGGGAATGGAAGAAGTGCCCACTACCTATGCTACAGAGCTTGAGGCACTCGAAGAGGCAGAAGAGATCAAAGTTGAACCTGAAGAAGAAGCGGAGGTGGATGTCTTTGAATAAGACAAGAGTATTTTTAAACGGTGAGCTCATAGGGACACATGACAGGCCTGTAGAATTTATAAGCGATCTTCGAAAAAAACGAAGACAGGGCGATATCAAGAAACAGGTGAACGTTATTTTCTATGAGGATACCAATGAGATAGTCATCAATTCGGACCAGGGGAGGGCAAGACGGCCGGCAATAATTGTAGAAAATGGCATGCCGCTTGTAACAAAAGAACACATTCAACAACTTAAGGACAGGGAAATCACTTTCGACAGCCTTGTAGATGCAGGAGCGATCGAGTACCTGGATGCCGAGGAAGAAGAGAACGCATTGATAGCGATCGATGAAAAGGATATCACTAAAAATCACACGCATCTTGAGATCAACCCCGCTCTCATTCTTGGTATCTGCACAGGCATGGTTCCTTTCCCTGAACACAATGCATCACCCAGGAATACCATGGGTGCAGGCATGATCAAGCAGTGTCTTGGCATGTCAACGCCCAATATGAAACTCAGGCCAGATACAAGAGCCCATGTTCTCCATTATCCTCAAAAAGCGCTGGTGTCCACCCAGACCGCTGAAGCTATCGGATTTGATAAACGTCCCGCGGGCCAGAATTTCGTGGTGGCGGTGTTATCCTATGAAGGCTACAACATTGAGGATGCGCTTGTCGTAAATAAAGGTTCGATAGAACGGGGACTTGGCAGGAGTCATTTCTTCAGGACGAACGAGGGAGAAGAGAGAAAATATCCTGGAGGGCAGGAAGATAAATTCGAGATCCCCGATGCTGAAGTAAGGGGAGCAAGGGGCGCCGAGGTCTATAAGCAACTGGACAATGATGGTCTTGTAAATCCGGAAATACCTGTCGGGCCAACCGATGTACTGATAGGGAAAACAAGCCCCCCGAGGTTCCTTGAAGAACCTACCGAACTCGGTCTCAGTCCACTCCAGCGCAGGGAAAGTTCGGTCACTATGCGTTCAAACGAAAAAGGTACAGTCGATACCGTGATACTTACCGAATCAGAGAATGGTTCAAGACTAGCCAAAGTAAGGACGCGTGACCAGAGAGTACCCGAGATAGGGGATAAATTCGCATCCAGGCACGGCCAGAAAGGCGTGATCGGATTGATAGTGCCTTACGAGGACATGCCATTTACAGAGAACGGGACAGTTCCGGATCTTATCGTTAACCCGCATGCTATTCCATCAAGAATGACAGTTGGTCACGTTCTTGAAATGATCGGCGGGAAGGTGGGGTCACTTGAAGGAAGGCAGATAGACGGTACCCCGTTTTCCGGGGCATCAGAGGATGACCTGCGTGCCGCCCTTCCCAAATTCGGTTATTCCCATACAGGCAAGGAAGTGCTCTATGACGGGATCACCGGCAAAAGGATCCAGGTCGATATATTCATGGGCGTCATCCTGTACCAGAAGCTCTATCATATGGTTTCTTCCAAGATGCACGCACGGTCACGCGGTCCGGTCCAGGTATTGACAAGACAGCCCACCGAAGGCCGGGCAAGAGAAGGAGGTCTGAGGTTTGGAGAAATGGAACGTGATGTGCTTATTGGCCATGGCGCTGCCATGGCTTTAAAAGAAAGACTTCTTGACGAATCAGACAGGGTAGTGGAATATGTCTGCTCCCATTGCGGTATGATAGCCACTCTTGATAAACGGAGGAATATCACCGTTTGCTCAAACTGCGGCGCAGAAACCGATATACATCCTGTCGAGATGAGCTATGCATTCAAATTGTTGCTTGACGAGATAATCTCCCTGGGCATCGCACCTCGATTAGAACTTGAAGATGCGGTTTAGGAGGATATTATGGTAATTGCAACCCCAAAAAGAATAAAACAGATAAAATTCGGACTTATTTCACCCAAAGAGTTTCGCAAGATGAGTGTTACCAGGGTAATAACGGCTGATACATACGACGATGATGGTTTCCCGATAGAAATGGGTTTGATGGATACAAAACTGGGAGTGATCGATCCTGGTCTCCGCTGCAAAACATGCGGCGGCAGGGCAGGAGAATGCCCCGGCCATTTCGGGCACATCGAACTTGTAGCACCTGTCATCCATGTGGGTTTTGCCAAGCTGATACGCAAGGTTTTAAGAGCCACCTGCAGGAACTGCGGGGCATTGCTTCTCCCGCCTGACGAGAAAAAGAAATATGTTGAACAGATAAAAACCCTTAAAAAAATGGGACAATCAACAGAAGACATTGTAAATGATGTATTCAAAGAGGCAAGAAAAGCAGGGAAATGCCAGTACTGCGGTGAAGAACAGCAGGAGATCAAATTCGAGAAACCCACAACCTATATTGAGAACGAGCATAAACTGATGCCTACCGATATACGCTCACGTCTTGAAAAAATGACAGAAACTGACATCGAAGTTATCGGAATGGATCCGCAGAACGCACGTCCTGAATGGATCGTCCTCACAGTATTACCTGTCCCGCCTGTCACGATGCGGCCTTCTATTACCCTTGAATCCGGCCAGCGCAGCGAAGATGACCTCACTCACAAGCTTGTAGATATTATCCGCATTAACCAGAGGTTCCAGGAAAACAGGGAAGCAGGGGCACCTCAGCTTATCATCGAGGACTTGTGGGAATTGCTCCAGTATCATGTAACTACTTTCATTGACAATGCGGTGTCAGGCGTTCCGCCGGCCCGCCACAGATCTGGAAGGCCTTTAAAAACGCTATCCCAGAGGTTAAAAGGCAAAGAAGGACGTTTCAGGGGAAGCTTATCTGGCAAACGTGTCAATTTCTCGGCAAGAACTGTTATCTCACCTGACCCAAATCTTCGTATTTTTGAGGTCGGTGTGCCGCTTGAGGTGGCAAAGGAACTTACAATAACCATGAACATTACTCCGCGGAATCTTGAGGAAGTAAAAGAATATGTGAGACGCGGCCCCGAGAATCACCCCGGAGCCAATTATATTGTCAGAGCAGACGGGAGAAGGGTCAAGATCACAGATAAGAACTGCGGAGAACTTGCAGATATGGTCGAACTCGGATGGAAGGTTGACAGGCAGATAAAAGACGGCGATGTCGTGCTGTTCAACAGGCAGCCTTCGCTTCACAGGATGAGCATTATGGCTCATGAAATAAAAGTATTGCCCAACAAAACATTCAGGCTCAATCCCGCTGTATGCCCGCCTTATAACGCAGACTTCGACGGCGACGAGATGAACCTTCATGTGCCGCAGACAGAGGAAGCGCGTGCAGAAGCCAAGATCCTGATGCATGTACAGGAAAACATCCTGTCTCCCAGGTTCGGCGGGCCTATCATCGGGGGCATACACGACCATATATCAGGACTTTTCCTGCTCACGAACGCGAAAGATAAGATTAATAAGAACGATGCATTGGAACTCCTTGGAAAATCAGAGATAAGGGAATTGTCCGAACCTGCCGGAAAGGAGAACGGCGAACCTTACTGGACAGGGAAACAAATATTCAGCCAGATCCTCCCGAAGGAACTTAATTTACAGTTCAAAGCAGAAATCTGCGAGCACTGTGATGTCTGCAAAGGGGTGGATTGTGAGAATGACGCATATGTGGTCATTAAAGACGGGGTGCTTGAGCGTGGTTCGATCGATGAAAAAGCCATAGGGGCCTTCAAGAGCGTGATACTTGACAAACTCATGAAAGAATTCAACCCGCAGATAGCATGCAAGTTCATTGATGACGCAACACGACTTTCCGTAAGAGGCATCATGCGCAAGGGATTCAGCTTCGGCATAGACGATGAATACATACCTATCGACGCCCAGACACAGATCAATGATGTAATGACACAGGCAAAAGATAAAGTTGAGAAGCTGATTGCTGCATACAAGGCCGGAGAACTTGAACAACTGCCAGGAAGGACGCTTACAGAAACGCTTGAAATGGAGATCATGAAAGAATTATCAAAAGCAAGGGACGCAACCGGTGATATCGCAGGGCGGCATCTCGGAATGGATAACTCTGCCGTGATAATGGCTAAATCAGGAGCGAGAGGCTCAATGCTCAACCTGACACAGATGGCTGCATGCGTCGGCCAGCAGGCAGTGAGAGGCGAGCGCATAAAAAGAGGATACGCAGGCCGGACACTATCACATTTTGGACGTGGGGACCTGGGAGCAGAGGCTCATGGATTTGTAAGAGCGAGTTACAAGAGCGGTTTATCTCCGACAGAATATTTCTTCCACGCCATAGGAGGACGTGAAGGTCTTGTGGACACGGCAGTAAGGACATCGCAGTCAGGTTATCTGCAGCGGCGGCTTGTGAATGCTTTGCAGGACCTGGAAGTCCAGTATGACGGGACTGTCAGGGATACAAGGAAAATGATAATACAATTCAAATACGGGGAAGACGGCATTAACCCCATGAACAGCGATTTCAGTAAGCCTGATGCAGTAAAGCGCATCATTGATTCTGTTGTAGGGAAGGTGAAGGAATGAGCGTGGATCAAAAAACCATTGAGGAATCCATTTCAGCTCTTCCGCTGCCCAAGAAGGTCATGGACAACCTCACGCATGAACTTAAAAATGTGAAGGTCACTAAGAGACAGTTCGATGAAATACTCAAACGCACCGCTGCTACATATGATTATTCCAGGATAGAAGCCGGAGAGGCGGCAGGGGTTGTTTCTGCCCAGTCAATCGGAGAGCCTGGCACACAGATGACAATGAGAACTTTCCACTACGCAGGTGTGGCGGAAATAAACGTGACTCTTGGTCTTCCACGCCTGATAGAAATTGTGGACGCAAGGAAAAACCCGAGCACACCGATGATGACAATCTTCCTTGAAAAAGATTATGCATTCGACAGGGATAAAGCGCGGGAGCTTGCATGGAAGATCGAAGCGACTTATATAATGGTGCTGGGAAGCATGTCCACGGACATCACGGAAATGAAACTTATAATAGATCTCAATAAAAAATCGCTTCTCCAGCGGAACATGACAACAAAAGAGGTCGCAGATAAGATCGAGGAGGAACTTGGCGTTTCTTCAGAGATAGAAGAAGATGTGCTGATATTGCGTCCTGAAGAATCATCTTACAGGCAATTGCTCCAGCTTGTTAAAAGCATACAATCCGTCATATTAAAAGGCATCAAGGGAATAAAAAGAGTCGTGATCCGAAAAGAGGAAAGCGGAGAATACGTTTTATATACCGAAGGTTCTGCGCTGAAGGAGGTTCTTGCAATTGATGGGGTTGATGCCACAAGGACAAGAACGAACAATATTAATGAGATATTTGAAGTCATGGGTATAGAGGCTGGAAGGTCATCTCTTATTCACGAAGCTACCGAGACTCTCAAGGAACAGGGTCTTACAGTGGATGTCCGGCATATAATGCTGGTCGCGGATATTATGACTGTTGACGGTGACGTTAAACCGATAGGAAGGCACGGCATCTCAGGTGAGAAGGCAAGTGTCCTTGCGCGTGCTGCATTCGAGGTAACTGTCAGCCACCTGCTGGACTCAGGTCTTGGCGGGGACGTTGACGAACTGCGGGGCGTAACTGAAAATGTAATAGTAGGACAACCCATAAGATTGGGAACAGGAAATGTTAAGTTAATAGCAAGAAAACCAGTTAAAGGAGAGTAATTATGGAAACTGATATCAGTAAGGTGCTGCGAAGCGCATTGGCTACAG
>CABMIH010000050.1 GCA_902386205.1 uncultured archaeon
ATTATTTTTAAACACTATATTTGTATGATATAAATGTTTTGAAATATTTTCACAAGCTATAGGCTTGATTTGAGATAATTATTTTGTGATTCTATGAAGTGATTCGATTAATTATCGGACAGCCTCTGAAGCGCCGAGGCATCGGGAGGATGCCCAAGGGTTGCGTTTCAGTCGGTTTAATGGTTTTCTGAATTTATATATAGGCGCAAGTTATAAATTTAAGGTATTCTTATTTGTATATAACTCAGAGGAGATTTCTATTTAGAATCTGCGTTGTTTTCAAGTTTAGTCGAATCTACTTAATTGTATAGTTTAGAATATTCGTACGAGATATTGCAGTGCATATTGTGGACCTTACTCTAGGAGACTGGAATCCGATTGAACAAGCGCCCAGCAAGGTCAACTCCATTGACAGCGCCGCTTTTGTCGCGGGTGAAAAAGCCACGTTGCCCTTTGTACGCACCATTGGTAATGATATATTCGTCCTTGTCGCCTGGAAGCAGGCCCATATCGGCCGACTCGGCATCAGGAGGCAGTTCGGTTTTCGCTCCCGCACGGATTTCCGGTCTGATCTTGGTATCGATTATCATTCCTGCCCCATCGGTCTCGATGGTAAGCGTCATGAAGTCATTCTGGTAGCTCCCGACGATCTCCTGCGCCCGTATCGCATCAAACGGCATTGGTTCGGGATCGGAGTCAACCAGCCCTAGGTAGTTCTTAAGCGCCCAGCGGACGACTGCTTGGTTGAAGGGAATGCCATTCGGATTGGAGTTGGACAATGAGACGACAGCGAAGTTCCGTTCTGGCACAATGAGCAACTCTGCAAACTGGCCATTGGCTGACCCCCCATGCCCAATGGTGCGTACGCCATCAACTTCGCGCAGGAACCAGCAAATACCGAAGGCGTCACCAAGGGAGCTTCCTCGTAACGCGACCGTTTGCTCCTGCATCTGGTGTAGTACTTCTGAGGGCAACACTCGATTACCGTTTTTTGAGTGACCGTCACCAAGATGGAACCGAGCCCAACGAAGCTGGTCTGCCACCGAAGATGCGAGACCTCCACCTGGGTTATTGCTTCGCCAATGTCTCCATGGCCTCGCGATGGACAACTTTCCGTTCTCTTCGGGGTTGTGCCCCACGGCGAATCGCCGGGTCATGACATCATCACGCGAAAAGAGACTGTGCGACAATTCTAGTGGTTCGAATATAAGTGAAGCGACGGCCTGCTCATACGTCTTGCCGGTGACCTTCTCTATAATCCGCCCGATTAAGTCAAACCCTGCCTGACTATAGGAGGCGCGAGTACCGGGAGGCGCTATCAGCTTCAACTCGGCCAACTTCGCCACCTCGCGGGCTAGAGCGTCATCCCCCTCACCGCTGTCGACGTTGACCCTCCAGTCCAGCCCAGAGGTATGGTTGAGTAGGTTTAGTATTGTAATTTTTTTAGCAGACTGCTCATCAGCTAGCTTAAGCTCGGGAACATACTGGCGCACTGGAGCGTCCAGCTTGACCTTCCCTTCAGCGACCAGGCGCATCAGCGTGGTAGCCGTAAACGTTTTCGTGACCGAACCCAGAATGAATAGTGTATCCCTGTCAATAGGTAATGGGTTATCTATGCTTGTTACGCCGTGAAATGCATACATGTCCTTGCCGCCGGCCCGCACTCCGACGGCAACACCAGGAATCTCTAACTTCTTGGCGGTTGCTTCGACGAAATTTGATAGTTTAATATGCATATTTTCTAATTTTTTGTCTTCCATTTTACTTTCCCTTGTAAATTAAAAGTTGTGTATATTATAAAGATTTCTTTTATAATCTAAATCATTTTTGCAACGAAGTGAAAAAAACACATTATTATCCTCCTTATATTGATTGCTATATTTACACTCGCATAAGTATATCACTTTATAGTATTATTATGGCCAAAAGATGGCACTATTTGATGGTAAATTTTATGATTTTTATACTCATCCCGCGCCAGGCGACAGGGAGTCGGTCGCCCTGATGGCAGCAGTGGCAAAAAAATACGGTTATTCCGGGATCGCAGTTACAAATTTGACAGAAAATGACCTGTATATGGCGGATAAATCCGGGAATTTTTCTATTTTTCCAGCTTTTGAGATCCCGAATAAGAGAGCAAAACTCAGGGATGAAATAAAGAAACGCAAAGAAGATGCAAGTATTTTGATAGTAAAAGGCACTGATGAATATCTGACGCGCGAGGCTGCAGAAACAG
Organism: uncultured archaeon; assembly: GCA_902386205.1. Classification (GTDB taxonomy): domain Archaea; phylum Halobacteriota; class Methanosarcinia; order Methanosarcinales; family Methanoperedenaceae; genus Methanoperedens. The sequence goes on from CABMIH010000050.1 coordinate 2,237, forward strand.
AAGGGCTCGATATTCTTTTACAACCCCAGAAATTCAACAACGTACTTGCAAAGATCGCAAGTGATAACTCAGTGACGCTCGGTTTTAATATAGGTTCGATCATACATATGCGGGGAGAGGTGCGTGTCAGGGAATTAGTACTGATGAAAGCTAACCTGAAGCATGCGCGAAAATACGATATGCGGATGATTCTCACAGGCGATCCTCATTCCCATTACGATATTCGCTCTCCCAGGGAAATGGCTGCGCTTTCCGGTCTTATAGACATGACTGAAAAAGAAGCGTTTGACGCCATGAGCACGACACCTCTTGGAATACTGAAAAGGAAAAGCCCGGATTATGTGCAGGAAGGTATTGAAATAATATGAAAACCCTTCCCACCCTGCGTGATAAGAAACGATACATGGCCTTTGAGGTCATGTCCGAGCAGGTGATTTCGCGTGCTGAGCTGTCACACGAAATATTCGCTTCTGCCTGTTCATTGTTCGGTGACGCAGGATGCAGCGATATCAATTCAAGCCTTTTGTCATATGACGGGAAATACGGGATCGTCCGCTGCGCAAAAGGGAAAACCAAAGAAATAAGGGCCGCTCTTGCCTGTATAAGTAAAGTGCGGGGGACCAGGATTTCGATACTGACCCTTGGGATTTCGGGAACCATTAAAGGAGCAATGGAAAAGTTTATACAGCAGACACTCATAAATAAGTCAGAACCGGATAAAGAAGATAAGCAATAACACCCGATTCGACGGGTAGCGGGAATCTGATATATTCGTATGAATAACAAGATGGATACATTTTTGAAACTTCGGAGATGATATAATGCAAATGGCACCCCAGATGGGATACGACAGGGCGATCACAGTATTCAGCCCTGATGGAAGATTGTTCCAGGTAGAGTACGCAAGAGAAGCAGTAAAACGGGGAACGACAGCGGTAGGAGTGAAAGCTACTGATGGAGTGGCTTTATTAGTGGACAAGCGGGTTACAAGTAAACTTCTTGAGGCCGCATCTATTGAGAAAATATTCCAGATAGATGACCATATAGGAGCGGCCACTTCAGGGCTTGTAGCAGATGCAAGGGCCCTTATAGACCGTGCAAGGGTGGAAGCGCAGGTCAACAAAGTCACCTATGACGAGCCTATAGGCGTCGAGGTACTATCCAAGAAAATATGCGATTTCAAGCAAACATATACGCAATACGGCGGCGTGAGGCCATTTGGGACGGCCCTTCTCATCGCGGGCGTCGATGACAGCAAGGCCCGCCTTTTTGAAACCGACCCCAGCGGCGCCCTCCTGGAATACAAGGCCACAGGTATCGGTTCCGGAAGAACTGAAACCATGGAAGTCTTTGAGAAGAAATATACCGATGACATTAAACTTGAAGACGCCGTTATCCTCGGTCTTGACGCTCTTCACAGCACGACAGAAGGTGTATTCAACGCATCGACTATCGAAGTCGGTGTAATCGAACTCTCATCCAGGAAGTTCCGGAAACTCACCCCTGCCGAAGTAGAGGGTTACGTGGACCAGGTCTTAAAGATGCATGCATCTGATAGCAAGGGGAAGGGAAAAAAGAAAGAAGAGTGAGTCTGTATGGTGGCACTCGACGAGTCCATAATCGCACGGCTCAAGACACACGGCAAGACATTTGAAATTTTTGTGGACCCGGATGCAGCCTTAGCTTTCAAAAGGGGCGACCAGGCAAAAATTGAAAATATCCTGGCTGTCGAAGATGTATTCTCAGATGCAAAGAACGGGGATAGGCCCGCGGAGCAGGATGTCCTCAATGCATTCGGTACTACAGATGCCATAAAGATCGCACAAAAGATAATTCTTGAAGGCGAGCTTCAACTAACGACAGAACAGCGAAAACAGATACAGGAAGATAAAAAAAGGCAGGTGATCGCTGTTATTGCCAGGAATGCGATAAATCCGCAGACAAAAGCCCCGCATCCGCCAGCGAGGATTGAAGCTGCGATGAACGAAGCCGGAGTTCATATCGACCCCCTGAAAAGCGTGGATGAAATGGTAACCCTTACAATGAAAGCGATAAGACCGATCATCCCAATACGTTTTGAAGAAGTAAAAATCGCAATAAAGATCCCGGCGGAATATGCAGCAAAAACTTATGGCAGTATAGCAAAATTCGGGAACCTGGTAAAACAGGAATGGCAGAACGATGGTTCATGGATAGGTGTTATTTCCATACCTGCCGGGATGCAGGATGAACTATATAGCCTCCTGAACGGAATGACCAGAGGTAGTGCAGAAACAAAATTCATAAAGTGATGAAAAATGGATAAAAAATTAGTAATCCCAGGTGATTTCCTGTCTGATGAGGCAAAACTGGCTGAAGAAGGTACGTACGTTGAAGAAGGGAAAGTATATTCTTCTGTCTTTGGCATAGCGTCGCTTAAAAATCATATCAGGGTAGTTCCGCTCTCAGGGAAATATATACCAAGGCCCGGTGACCTGGTGATAGGCACAGTGACTGAAGTGGCTTTTTCGAACTGGATCGTTGATATACGCTCCCCGTATGAAGGGTTGTTGCACATATCAGAATTCCCAAGGCGGATAGAGAGCACGGAGATGTCCAGGTTTATTAAGACCGGCGATTCGATAATGACCATTGTAAAAGACGTTGATGCCAGGATGAAAGTCGAGTTGACCCTGAACGACCAGCGGACAAGGATAATAAAAGAAGGGCGTATCGTCGAAGTGACGCCTTCCAAGGTCCCAAGACTGATAGGTCGCGGCGGTTCGATGATAGCAATGCTGAAAAACGAGACGAAATGTAATATCTTCATCGGGCAGAATGGGAAAGTATGGATCTCGGGCAAGGATAAAGGCATGGACCTGGCTGTCAGGGCCATTCTCAAAATCGAAAGAGAAACCCATATTTCAGGATTGACCGAGAGGATCGCCGGGTTCCTTAAAGAAGAAAAAGGCGAGAAACTTAAAGAAAAGGAACCGGAAGTAATCGAAGAAGGAAAAGAAGAAAAAGAATTGGACGAAGCAGTTAAGGAAGAACCGATTTCTCAAGAAGAAGAGAAAGTCCAGGAAGAAAAGCAGGGAGGGATTCTTGATGAGCTCCTTGGTGATGATAAGTAAATTACTTTTAATGACAATATAAAGAAAGAGGAAGAAAAGAGAAGAGGAATTTTTATGAGCAAACCAGAAAAGCTGATTGCAGACGGGATTCGCCTTGATGGCAGAAAACCCGATGAGCTAAGACCCATTAAAATAAAAGTGGGCGTTTTAAACCGGGCAGATGGCTCGTGTTATTTTGAATTCGGCGGAAATAAAGTGATAGCTGCTGTGTACGGCCCAAGGGAAGTCCATCCGCGCCACATGCAGAAATCGACAAGCGCTGTCGTTCGGTACAGGTATAATATGGCATCGTTCTCAGTCGAGGAACGAAAGCGCCCCGGACCTGACAGGCGAAGCATCGAAGTATCAAAGGTCAGCAGGGAAGCACTGGAACCTGTAATATTCCAGGAATATTTCCCGCGCTCTGCTATCGATATTTTTGTTGAGATACTCCAGGCTGACGCAGGTACAAGGACAGCAGGCATCAATGCGGCCTCGATAGCGCTGGCAGATGCTGGCATCCCTATGAAAAGCCTCGTTTCGGCCTGCGCCGTTGGCAAGGTCGATGATACCCTTGTGCTTGACTTGAATAAGGATGAAGATAACTATGGCCAGGCCGACATGCCTATAGCCATGACGCCTGATGGCAATATCACGCTGTTGCAGATGGATGGTCATCTTTCCAGGGATGAATTCAGGGAAGGGCTTGAGATGGCAAAGAAAGGCTGCACTGCGATCTACGAGATGCAAAAATCCGCCCTGATGGAGAAATATTCTTCACAAATCGAAGGTGATAACAGTGAGTAATGAGATAATTGCCGAACTTCGCAAAGATTATATTTATAATCTCATGATCAAAGGTGAGAGAGAGGATGGGCGGACATTCAATCAGTACAGGGAAATAACCATTGATACAAATGTCATCGATAAGGCAGAAGGTTCTGCACGGGTAAAAATTGGTGATACGCATGTGGTCGTTGGTGTAAAAATCCAGCCCGGAACCCCATTCCCGGACACTCCGGACCAGGGCGTGATCATTACAAATCTTGAATTGATCCCACTGGCTTCACCTGTATTTGAAGCGGGTCCCCCCAGGGAGGATGCTATCGAACTGGCAAGAGTAACTGACAGGGGTGTGCGGGAATCCGGGGCTCTGGATCTATCCAAATTGTGCATAACACCGGGTGAGAAAGTATGGATGGTATTCATAGACGTTCATGTCCTTGACGATGGCGGGAATATCATGGACGCATCCGCCCTTGGCGCCATAGCTGCACTAATGACCGCAAAACTGCCTGCCAGCCGTTTTGGCCTCGGTGACGATAGTGTTGTCCCGCTCAGGGATGTACCTGTTTCAGTAACTGCCGTGGAGATAGGCGGTTCGATAATGCTTGACCCGTCGATGGATGAGGAAAGCATTGCTGGTACCAAGCTGACCGTAACATCCAACCAGGCCGGAGAGTTATCAGCTATGCAAAAGAGCGGCGTTCATCCGCTTACGACCGAACAGATAAATTATATAGTGGATATTGCAATTGAGAAGGCAAAAGAAATCAGAGAGAAATTCCTGGTGATATAATTATGGTTGAGATCAAAGCGAAAGGAAGAAAAACAAGGTCCGCAGGCAGGTTCGGTACAAGATACGGCGTCAAGAACAGAAAACTTGTGGCCGATATCGAAGGGAAGATGCATGCGGATTATACCTGTTCAAAATGCGGCGCCATCAAACTAAAAAGAATAGCTTCAGGCATATGGAAATGCACCAAGTGCGAAGCCACATTCACAGGCGGCTCGTATGTTCCGCAGACTTCCGCACACCTGACCGTCCTCCGGGCAGTCGCTGGTGAGAAAGTCTCTGTCAGCGAAGCTTCGAATATTAAGGAAAAATAAGATATGGTATATAAATGCACCCGCTGCAAAAGGGCGGTAGAAATTGATTACCAGTACAGCGGTATCCGCTGTCCCTATTGCGGCCACCGAATCCTTGTCAAGGAAAGGCCGGTGCTTGTAAAACGCGTTAAAGCCGAATGATTATTACAACGGCACGTAAACCTTCTTCAAAAATACGGACGTTTTGCAGGCATTTGAGCAGGTTCACGGGATGGAAATATATTTCCCGCGGGAAAGCCAGTATTTCCATATTCGGGGATGAACCTTTTTTGCTTGTGGGCGAACATAAAGGGAACCCGGGCAGCTTTGTTTTTTATTCAGACGGGATTTGCGTTCTTTCTATCCGCATCAATGTCTCCAGGGATGAAGAAATTGGCTGTGGAGCAGAACCGGTTCTTGAAGGCGATAATGATTTAGCTCATGCTTTGGGCAGGGCGACAGGACTTATTATGGGGGGAAAGGGAGAGAGAGTGATCCACGTGAACGACCGGATCGAATTTATCGATAAAGGGGCATCTTACATCGTAGTAACAGTGCTGTCAGCAAGAGGCGAAGGAATTGTTCGACCTGTTTAAAAAAGATGAACTGGATGCTCTGAAAGCCAGGATAGCCGAAATTGAAAAGGAAAACAGGAGACTCTCGCTGCTGCTTGAGAAAAAGGATGAAAAAACAAAGAAAACCGTCGCTACCAAACAGGAAGCTGACAGGGAACTGAACGAAGCAAGAGCGAAAATCTCTTCGCTTACGAATGAGATGCAAAAACTTAAAAAAGAGACCTTTACGGGGCCTAATTACCGTTTTTCTGAGAGTTTATCAAGGAACAGGCTTGATGAGGTACTTTTCCTGCTCGGCTCGGTCCAATCAAGAACATCCACCTTGATCACGGTTTATCTTGCATGGAATGATGATCTTAAAAGTGTGTCACCTGATATATTGACCCACATTGATAGTAATACACAATACCTTATTGAAAAAATAGAATCCCCTACCGGCAAGGCCATTTTTTATGATACGAACCAGATAGTAAAATTAGTGATGCTGCCTGTTTTTCCGCTGTCGCATACCGGATATTCATTTAACCGGAGATTCGATATCGAACCTCTGGAAAAGAGCCTCAGGGGCGATAAAACACTGGTAATCGATACCCATGCAGGTGAAACGTTTATAGGGATAATGGAAGCTGACACTTTTGTTGAGCATGAGGTCGTAAGGAGCAGCGTGATGGGAAAACACTCAAAAGGGGGATGGAGCCAGAAGCGGTTCCAGAGCTTGGTCGAAGAAGATGTAAAGCACCATGCTGATAAGGTAAGGGCTGCACTTTATCCCATGATCGGGAAACATAAGGACACACAGCAGGTTATTGCCGGCGGCGAGGGGAAATTGATAAAAATGATCCTGGAAGGATATGATTATCCCGTTATAATAAAGAGCATGGATGCCATCGGAAAGGGGAATGTGGACCAGGTACTGAGGGAAGTGATGTCTGTGCGGTGGTACGGGATATGAAATGTTAAAATTGCTGCAATCTGATGCCTGTATTTTCTTCAAGAGCCCTCTGGTACACAAGATTTGCAGTCGCCACATCCTGTATCGCAAGGCCTGTTGAATCAAATATCGTGATATCGGAATCGTTTATCCTGGCTTTTTTCATGCCCGTGATCACCTCGCCAAGTTCTCCGAGAATATCCTTTGCTGTGATCAATCCTGCGGATAAAGGAACATTGATCTCGCCCGAATGGGAGGCCTGTGGGATATCATCAACTATTATCTTTGCGCGCCTCAATATCAGCGGGTCAAGTTCTTCTTTTCCCGGAGCATCCGCCCCTATCGCATTTATGTGAGTTCCCCCGGATATCCAATCGTTCATTATAACAGGTTCTCTTGACGGTGTTGTCGTAACAAGGATATCGCAATCGCAAACTCCCTTTACACCTTTTTTTATACTTATTTCGCAATTGAGGATTTTTTCCATATCTTTCTTAAAAGCAATGTTGCTTTTCTCTGTTATGCTGAATGCTTTTACTTGATCTATTTCGATTATTTCATTTATCCCAAGGAGCTGGGCCCTGGCCTGGTTCCCGGTTCCCACGAATCCGACTGTCTTTGAATTTTTTCGCGCAAGATACTTGACCGCTACCCCGCCCGCTGCCCCGGTCCTCATATCTGTCAGGAAAGTGCCATCCATTACTGCAATAGGCGCTCCCGTTACCGTTGAATTCAGGATCACAAGGGCCATCACTGTGGGAAGGCCTATTCCCGGGTTATCAGGATGGACATTGACTATCTTGACACCCGCAATGTCCTGTTCTTCAAGATATGCAGGCATCGTCCTGAGATCACCATTGTGTTTTTTGAAATAAAGGTATAGTTTTGAAGGTATCTGGACTTTTTTGAGGCCATGCTGCCTGAAAGCCTCTTCCACGACTTTGAGAGTCCCCTTCATATCCAGAAGCGATTCAACTTCTCTTTTATTCAGCCAGAGTATTTGGTTTTCCATATTTTTCCCCTATATTTACATGCATCTTGGCGGCAGGCGTTGTTTCCCTTCCCTGGGGCGTTCTTTTAATGAATCCCACCTGGATGAGATAAGGTTCATAAACTTCCTCTATGGTCCTGACCTCTTCGCCCACCGATATTGCAATCGTCTTGACACCGACCGGGCCGCCACTGAAATCAAAAGCTATGACCCTGAGTATCCGCCTGTCAAGATCATCAAGCCCGAGTTTATCGATTCCCAGGATCGCAAGGGCATCATCCGCAACGTCCCGTGTTATCTCTCCCTTTGCCCTTACAATTGCAAAATCCCTTATGCGCCGAAGCAGCCTGTTGGCGATCCTGGGTGTTCCGCGGCTGCGTTTTGCAATTTCCTGTGCTCCTTCCGGGGTTACCGGTATATGCAGGATGGAAGCCGTCCGTTTCACCACCTCCACAAGCTGTGCAATTTCATACAGGTTAAGCCTGGAGATGAGGCCGAACCTATCCCTGAAAGGTGAACCCAGCAAACCTACTTTTGTGGTAGCACCTACAAGTGTAAAACGCTCAAGATTGAGTTTTATAGACCTTGCGCTTGGTCCTTCGCCAATCATGACATCGATCTCAAAATCCTCCATTGCAGGATACAGGATTTCCTCGATGACAGGATTCAGGCGGTGAATCTCATCTATAAAGAGCACATCGCCTTTTTTCAAGGCGGTAAGCATAGCCGCCAGGTCACCCGGCCTCTCAAGGACAGGGCCGGATGTGCTTTTAATGGCGGTGCCCATCTCATTTGCAATGATATACGCAAGCGTTGTTTTCCCAAGGCCGGGGGGCCCTGAAAATAAAATGTGTTCAAGGGGTTCGCCCCTTTTCTTTGAGGCTTCAATAAATATCCTGAGCGATTCCTTGAGGGCATCCTGCCCTATAAATTCATCAAGTCTGCCGGGCCGGATGTTAATGTCCTGCTTTTCGTCGTTGAAGGGCGCAGGCGATGTTATTCTTTCTTGTGTGATTATTTTTTCTTCCATGACTTATTTAATTTCAAGCAATAAAAGAATCTCCACTCCTTTAAAGTTTTCCTTGAAACCCAGACCTTGTATTGCGGCTTTGTATTGCGACCTTGTACTGCGGTCTAATGCTCTACTTTTAAAAGCTCAACTCCTAATTCTGTTATTCTGGCCTTACCTTCTTTTTGCTCAATTAGTCCGGAAGTTTCCATGAAATCAAGGACTTCCTTATTTGCCAGTGGTACTTTCTTCATTACTTCCTTTAAAGTCAAATTTTCAAATTCATTTAGAGACTCAAGAATCCTGTCTGTTGCTTCACCCATTTTTGACATGAGCATGTATTAAGTCAATATTCCTATAAATAATAATACAGAGTGAAGTTTCTTAACAATGTTTCTAAATATCATTCATTAATTATATTTATTACTGCTTTATATCTCCTTAATGCGTAGGGGTATTTGCCCATTAAGGGCTGGATAAAAGGATGTGAAATAAATGAAGAACGAAAGAAATAATAAACAGAGGAAAGAGGAAGAGAAGAGAGCAGAAGAGATGTTCAAGAAAGTGCATCTTCAATTCGCCTAATAATTTCGAAATGTGGTTTAAGAAATATGTGGAACTATTAAAGCTGTGTGGCACTCCCCCTTCAATAGTTTCACCACTACCTATCTTTTCTGTATCCCTGTTTTTAATTTCAAATAATAATTTTTATAACATATATATTCTACTTGCGGGAATAGTCCTTACGCTCTTATCAAGCTTTGGTTCTAATTTATGGAACCATTGCAATGATCTAAAAGAAGACATGGCTGCAGGAAAAAAAACGATTTTAACAAGTGATGCCGGAGTAAATAAAGCAGCACATGTTATTTCATTCATGCTTTATGTGTGCTCAATTCTTTTGGCATATTATTTATCAGTGGAACTGAGAAAACCTATTTACATATTCTTTTCAATCTGGGCATTTCTTACATGGTGGTATTCAGATAATTTATTTCTCAAAAAAGTAACCGGTTTTAGATTGAAAGACCATTATATTAGTGAATTCATTACTTATGGCATTGGATGCCCTTTCTATACCTTAAGTATATGGCTTATATATTCTGACCTTAATCTAAATGGTTTGATAATTTCTATAGCTTTCTTTTTCTTCAGCATTTCTGGATTGTTGTTAAAAGATTTAAAAGATATATCCGGAGATAAGAGTGCAGGTTTGAAAAACCTTGGTGTGGTTTTTTTACCCTCGCAACTCATAAGATACTCCTGCTGGTTCATGATACTATTTTATCTGGCTCTGTTGAACCCTCTTACTTTGAGTTTGTTTAATAATGGGTTTTTAGTTATAATGCTTCCATTTCTTTATTTTTTGAAAAATACTTTTCATCATATGTACAAAAAAAACTGGATTTTAGACATGGGTGATTTAAAAGCTCTCAGGGGTATAGGTACATCTATCAAATTCTCTGTGATATTTTTGGGACTCAGCGCCTTTTTTTAAATTTCCATGCAAGCATTTGTCCCACCTGTCATAAAAAATGTATTAATCGACGATTCAGATAAGTATTTCCTTAGCTGGAATTCAGGCGGTATATAAGCCGAAGGAGTGGCTGATAAAATCCCAAAATAATTTTTGCCTGCTAATTTTTTTGTTTTATCTTTGTATTCAAAAATCTTCTCCCCGAATGCTGATGCAACACCTACGTCAATGAAGAAACAAACAAATTTTCCGTTACTACTTTTAAGATTATCTAAACTTGAAGTAAATGCATTGAATTTATCATCTACCAGTGCGTATGCAAGGGACACGTCTTCTGAATAATCTGAAACATCCGCAAAAAAAGGAAATAAATCAAAGGGGTAATAGGATCCTATTCCATGAACAAACGCTCCATTTGTTATTTTATTAAAAAATAAAAGCACATATGGCCTGTAAAGTTTATATGCACCTTTATCAAGATGATGCAAGATATCATCATCTTTATTTTCAGATGTATATATTAAATTCTTTACGGCCTCTAACGGCGGCATATTATCCAGGGAAACCAGTACGTTCTTTTCAAAATTTGCCTTAAATTCCTTTATAACTGTGAATTCTTTGTTCACTATGCGCCTTGTTTCCTCAAGGGTTTCTCCCTTATCAGGGAAGATATCATCATATACAACGTTCACACCTTTTTTCTCAATCGTCAAAGCTGCGATGCCGCCACCAATGTCCTTGAAATTGCAGAAAATATGGGGGGAATTAAACCTGACCTGTGTGTGCATCATGTTCAGGCCTATAATGGGAACTTTGTAATCTGTATATTTGGCAAACAAGTTCAGGATCGTTGGTGGAAGGTAGAAGAAGTTTTCCCTGTCGCAATAATCCGCTAATTTTCCTGCATATTCTTTCTGTTTTTCTCTATCTGCCCCTTTACATCTTTTACTGTAATACAACCCTTTTGCGAGTGATTCGGTACATTTGAGCGCATCAGGCACATACATCAAAGGAAAGTGAAGTACAATCACGCCTGCCTTACATTTTATTTTTTTTGCAAGCTTTTCAGCAGAATTTAATGCACCTTTTGCTTTTATCCCATCTACGCTGATTTTCGCATCTTCATCCCTGCACAGCACAAGTGCGGCGCCATCGGTACGAATGTCGTCGGGATAAATCATGCCATCCACCGAAGCTCCGACCTGCGGTATGTCGCCGAATTCCTCATGGAATAAATCCAGCATGGACTTATACTTGCCACTGTACTTTAACGTGGCATAAAAAAGGGCGAGGTCAGGCTTAAAATCCAGACACTTGCGCGCCTGCCCGATTATATCTTCGGCCGCCTGTTTATGATCTTTTTTATTACTGAAAAGAGTGATGGATTCCATTGGATCACCTTTATCCCTCTTCATTCATTCTGAAGATACAAAATATGTTATTGAAACAATATATACATTTCTAAAAATACGAAAACGAAATCCTCTTAAGTAACACAATCCCTGATATTCTTCGTTGCACGGCGCATTTCCAGTGAAGTAAGCTGCTGGTTCGATTCCGCTTCTGTAATAGCCACAAGCACCGTTGATTTTGAAGACGGAGCTATCATAATCCGGTTCTTCCTGAAATAAAAAATCGTCTCCTGCAATCCTTCCCTGTTCATCTCCCTGAGTACCTGACTGATATGCTTCTCAAGCCAGAACATGGTTTCCAGGAGATGCTCCCTGTATCCCGGCACCCTGAGAGAAACAGGAACACCATCTATCCTGTAGAGTATGCACGCCTCGATCCCTTCGATCTGGTATAACTCATCCAGGGTCTCATCAAGTCTTTTTTCCATATCCTTTAGTTTCTTCCTTTATGACAAGCTTAAGGATCTGTGACGGATCCTCGTCGCTTGTCCAGTTCTTCCTTAATGATTCCATCCTCGCTGACAATCGTTCGCCTGAGAGCCCCATACGCCTGGTTTTCTCGATGGCTTCAATGAATTTATCATCGAATTTATTTTTTGGTTTTATCCTCTCCACCTGTTTTTCCGAGGTGTGGATCACGATCCCAAGCCCGTTCTCAATAGAATAAGGATAAAGCCCCTCACCATGCTTTGAACCGCGGTTTTTCATGATCCGCAGGGTCCTGTCATACATTTCACCAAAACCAAGGTTCTGGAGATGTATTACAGTATCGGCCAGATATAGCGGCATGGCTGAACCTTCATTTACGTGATTGCCGTCTGCGGGGTCTTCGAGCACTATTACAGCAGTTCCCAGTTTACGCAATTCCTGGAATATGGTGCTCAGGGATTTTCTTTTCTCCTTCTCGGAATAAAAGGTCGGATATGTTAAAGGATCAATAACTATTCTCAGGTTTTTAGCAGGCATTGTTTTCCTGACCATCTCGGCAATATCAAGGGAAGGGAATGTGAGATCTTCACCAAAAAGATGGATTATTTTTAAATTCCCTTTTTCGATGTGATATTCAATTTCTCCCCAACCTATGTCCCTGGAATCACGGATGATCTGCTCCTGCGACATCTCAAAAGAAACGTATAACACTTTTTCATCGCGATTGAGCCCGAACAGGGAATACTGCAATGCAAAAGTGGTTTTCCCGACGCCTGTACCTCCTCGCACTATATTTATAGTATTTTCTCGAAAACCTTCATTTATCAGTTCATCAAGACCATAAATACCAGTAAAAACTCGACCCTTTTTCATTGTCTCAGTTTCCTTTATATGTTTTGTACCTTATTTATAGTTTTGCTAATATAACTGAAAACATTGAGTTTGCGAGTGGTTTTTTATTTTTCCAATGTGCTGTTTTCCTTTATCTCAAAAAGCTCTGGTTTTAATTCATTATTCTCCTGTATCAATATCTCCACTTTCTGTTGGGCATTTTTCAGCCGTGTTTCACATTCCCTGGCCAATTTTATTCCCCTCTCAAAAAGCGCAAGACTTTCATCCAGGGGAAGCTGCCCGTTTTCAAGTTTTTCTACAATGCTTTCAAGTTCTGAAAGTATCCCTTCAAAGTTGGTTTCCATTTCCTTCCTCTTTATCATTTACACTGCATTTGATTTTTCCGTCCATTACGATAACCTGAATAACATCCCTCTCTTCCACATCATTGATGCTACGGATAACGATATTATCTGGTATTCTCACTGCTATGCTGTAACCCCTTGAGAGAGTCCCAAGCGGGCTGACCGCATCAAGCCTTCCTGCATCGGCTTTGAACAAAGCGGTTTTACTTTCAATTATCCTCCTGATACCCAATATCTGCCGCTGTGTCATCTCATCAGCATATTGCATGTGCTGGGCCAGCCTTTCAAATAATGTGCGCGGCTCTATGCCTTTCTTCAATTCCATGAGATGAGACAGATTATCAGTTATCCGGCGCCGCTGATACTGCATCAATCTCTCTCCTGACCTGTGTACCTGATTGAGCAGTTCCTGCCTGTCAGGAACAGCTATCTCTGCTGCTGCCGACGGCGTCGGGGCCCGGACATCAGCTATAAAATCAGCAATCGTATAATCGGTCTCATGCCCGACGGCTGATATGATGGGGATTTTTGAATTGAAAATAGCCCTTGCGACAGGTTCTTCATTAAAAGCCCAGAGGTCTTCTATCGAGCCCCCGCCCCTGCCAAGGATGATCAAATCCACATCCGTCTTATTAAGCGCCTCAATCGAGCAGACGATGCTTTTGGCCGCCTGTTCGCCCTGCACTACGGTAGGAATAAACAGTACGTTCAGGGGGTATCGCCTTTTTAAGACAGTTAATATGTCATGAAGAACTGCTCCCGTGGGCGATGTTGCCACACCGAACTTGTCAGGGAATCTCGGAAGGGGTTTTTTATGGACAGGCGAGAACAAACCCTCAAGTGCCAGTTTGTTCTTTAGTTGCTCGTAGGCCTTATAGAGTTCCCCGATACCATCGGGTCTGATAGCCCTTACTTTTAGTTGATACTGGCCTTTGGACTCGTACACGTCTATATCCCCGAATACTATCACTTTCATTCCGCGTTCAAGTTCAAATCTCAGGTTTGAGCCGTACCATTTGAACATAACACACTGAAGCTGGCTGCTTTTATCCTTCAGGGTAAAATAGCGATGCCCTGAGCTATGGTTTGTAAAATTGGATATTTCCCCCCTTATCCAGACGTCACCGAACTGGCCATTTGTAAGGGTTTTCTTTACAGCCAGCGTGAACTCATACACACTATAAATGCCTTTTTCTTCAAAAACCATAGTTATACAATATATCCATTAGGGTATTTGCTTTACTATAGCAATGCGAAAGTATTGGTCAGGAAAGAAAGTTATCAAGCGACTGGATGCCTTCAAGCTCATCTTTTCCAACTACGGTTTCTGAAAGCACGCTTTCCCTTACATTGATGGGGGCACTGCACCGCAGCGCGATTGCTATGCAATCGCTTGGTCTTGCATCCAGCTCAAACTGCCTTCCGTCCATTGAGACTGACATCCGTGCAAAATAAATCCCGTTATTCAATTCATCAATAAGAATACTTTCTATTTTAGAACAGGTTTGTTCAAGAAGCGAGATAAAAAGGTCATGTGTCATTGGCCTTGGGGGAACTTCATGGTTCAACGCGGCGTTTATGGATATTGCCTCGGACAGACCGATGTATATAGGCATTATGCGTTTTGCACCATCCTCAAGCAGCACAAGCGGTACCGGTCCCCCCGCTTTCTCGATCAGGAATACACCTTTTATAGTGACAGGTAAAATAGTACCATTCATCATATCATTATTAATAAGAGGGATAATAAGTTTACCTGTCTGAGAAGGCGATGAAACGACGAAACAACTTTCCAGATCTGAAAACCAGACGCATATAATAAAACAGCAATAAACATAATATTAATAAGACCTTACCGACAAATCCATATTCACGACGATTCCTGATTAAAGTAAAGGAAGCACAATGGTAACTGAAAAAGAGAAGGAGGCAAAACGCGGCCAGGCAATTTATACGAAATCATTTTTGGCTATATACGATCTTTCCGTGCTTGGCTTTTTCTGCCGCTTCATATGGAAATGCCCCTCGCATCACATCCTGGAGCTATATAACCAATACGTCTCTGCAAACCATCTGGATATAGGCGTTGGTACCGGCTATTTCATGGATCATTGTAAATTTCCTGCTGCTAATCCAAGGATTGCATTAATGGATCTTAACCCTAACAGTCTTGAGATTTCCAAAAACCGTTTGGAGCGGTATAATCCTGAAGTCTATAACATGAGCGTTCTGGAACTTGATAAGACTGATATTCGGAACTTTGATTCAACAGCACTGACCAATCTGCTTCATTGTTTGCCAGGCACTATGAAGACGAAAGGAACCGTGTTTGAGAAAGTCAGGAGTTTGTTGAACCCTGGCGGAGTCGTCTTTGGCTCTACCATTCTCTGGACTGGAGTCGATAATAGTTTCCTGGCAAGATACTTCATAAACGTAAACAATGCCAAGGGCATCATGACCAACAAGCAGGATGACCTTGATAGTTTAAAACAGAACTTAGAGCAACACTTCTCAGAGAATTCCGTCAAAACAATTGGATCTATGGCGCTTTTTTGGGCAAGAAAGTGAACTTTTCCAGCGTTCCTTACTTATATCCTCAAAAGACACCTTGTTCATAAGCATATCACCTCTGCAATCTTCTCACCCTGATAGCCAACGCGATCATCATCAATATCAAAATAAATCCTGGCACTTCAGGTATCATTTTTCCTGATCTATCCGCGGTTTCCTTTTCCTTTACGACAAGGGTTATCGAACTTTCGGGCCCCCATATGTCATTCCGCTCCCTGGCCCTGACAAAAATCAAATGTTCCCCGGGTTTCAATCCTGCCGTATCAATTTCAGCGGTCATCTCTTCAACCCTTCCATCAAAAAAACCATCCACAGCAGACATGGGGAATGCATTGGAAGGAGAATCAATATAATATTCTGCGCCCCTGATGCTCATCGCATAACCCGAAGCCGCCGTGGCATTGAGGGTGACCTTCTCCCCGGCATAAACTTCATTCCCGGATACTGACAGTTCTTTAATGCCCGGAGTCACGTAGAAGCGAATTATTTTATGCGTGCCTACCACATGGCACGGCCTGCAATCCTCGATAGCGCTGTGTTTTTCATCCCCGATATAGGTTGCATTGTAAAACGGCATCTTTCTCTCGACATGGCACGACCTGCAATCCTTTGGTTGTTTATAATTGACCGGATGCATTCCCGGCTCCTTTCCTTCACCGTGGCAGGCCCAGCAGGCCTTGTTGGCATCGGAAACAGTGCTCTTTGCCTCCTGATTGATGGTCTTATGGAATCCAAGCTCGCCCATATTGTGGCATGAAGTACAATCTGCACCCCCGTCCCTGCCGTCGAAAAACAAGGGTGAATGTATATTTTCCGGGATCCTTCCTGTCAAGAACGTGTTATTCTCCATGAGCCAGCTTGCATTGTACCCATAAACGCTTGAATTAATATTTATCCTGGTTATTTCAGGTGAAAGCGCAACGATATCTTCCAAAATAACTATGCCAGGCTGCATTATCTCAGATACCTTTGCCCTGAATATCGTAATATTCGAGTATGTATATCCAAGATAATTTATCTTCAATTTGTAATCAAGAGTCTCTCCTTTTCGTACTACATCTGTCTGTTTAATGCCCCCCGCATCAAGCAAAAATATAGCCGAATCGCTATTCTGGGCTACATCTTCAAGGTTAAGAACATAATTATCCGCGAGCTTCCATTTTTCACCTTTCTTAATGGTTTTCCTGTTTGCCCTGTCTATATCGATATGAGCATCTGAAGATGTTGCAGTGGCAAGTATTTGAAGGGCCTGCTGCTGGTCGTATTCTTTCCTGCCCGAGGAATTAATCAAAACTTCTGTATAATATAAATAATCATCCTTCAGGTCCATCACAGTGTACTTGTGTTTTTCAGTACCGCCAGTGAAATGGCACAGATAACATGAAGTCGTCCTGTTCTCAGGATGCAGTCTTTTTATCCGTGAACCTTCGAATTGTATGAAGCCTTCGTTATTATCTTTGAGGAACATTCCCGTGATATTTAGCACGATAATAGGAATCTTTGATGAAGAATTGTCTATTATCCGGTTCTCCTCATAGACGTATCTACCCATATTAACAAGCCCGGTATCCAGAAGGTCGTTCCCTCTGTATAATTCAAGGATGGCAGTGCCTCTTTGATCCGATATGCCTTTGATCTTCAACCTGTACCCAAGGCCGAGCTCTACAAATTCTCCCACCCGGGCCGTGAATTTGTTTTTTATCCTGTCCATCTCGATCATGGTTGTCCTGTTCTTATTTATCTCGGTGGCATTGCCCCATTTTTCAGCATTGTCCCGGTCGAGATGGCAGTAGATGCAGTTTATGGAATCTATTAACTTATCGCGGGTGGCGTAGTGGGAAACCGAAGCATTGAGATTATCGCCACTTGCTGCAATGCTGTTGGAATGGCAGGATTCACACGATGCTTTTACTGAGACATTATAATTCGTGATATTGCCAGGATTACTGTTTCGCCCGGCATCTTTAAAGTGCGAGTAAACCATGGGGGCTTTGAAAGACTGGCTGAGGGAGTGGCAGTCATTATTGCTGCATTCACGCGGCGCCCTGTATCTCGCCGGATGCCCTGAAGGCTCGGTACCTTCCCCGTGGCACGCCCAGCAGGCCTTGTTTACAGGATCTATGGCCGTTGTGTTCGTAGCGTTGCTGTTCAGGTTCTTATGTATGCCCATTTTAACGTACGAGGTTTTGATCCTCTTGTTATCTGGCGCGCCGCTTCCACCTATATCATGGCAGCTTATGCAGTCAGGTCCCCCGCCTCCTTCGCTTACGCTGTGCGAGAAGTTTAGAGTGGTCACTAAATATCCCGTCAAAGCGCTTCCGTGGCAGTCTTTACATATGCTGTCATTGAAACTGGCTAAACCGCTGTGATTATAGAAAACGGTGCCGTCGCTCGCATTGAGACTTGAATTTGTGATCTCAGGCGGAACAGGATTTAATATGCTTCCATTATATTGCGAAGCGTTCGCATAATGGCAGTTTATGCACCATGTTGAATTTGAAAGTGTGGGATTGTTGTATGTATTTGAGCCTTTTATGGAGGATATATTACCAAGGAGATTATTCGCTTTATGGATCTCGTTCTGGTGGCAATAATAACATGCAGTTACAGCAGAAGTATCGTTCCAGTAGTTACCCCATTTCTGGCCTGAAGACAGGTCTACGGAATGTTTGAAAATTGGGATGACAGGAGTGTTCACAAACCCTGGAAGATTTGACTGGTGACAATTGGAACAATTAGCTGCATTGATCCTGGAAGTGCTCCATGTTGAACCTCCAGACTCGATGTACCTTGCAGGATGGATGCTGTTGCTCGAGTTCATGTGGCACTGGGTACAGTCAACTGTGCCATTGTGTTGTTGCTTTGAGGAATGGCATGAGGTACAGTATGTTGAGTTGGGAAGGGAGAAGGAAGGCTTGTATAACGTACTGTTATGGATCCTGCCTGTACCGTGACAATCACTGCACTGAGGATTTGTGACCGGATAGGTCTGGGAAT
>CABMIH010000051.1 GCA_902386205.1 uncultured archaeon
ACCAACCGAAAGGCGCGCGTTTTACTTCAAATGACGCTTCCCTAAGCAGTTCCTCAAGTTTTTTCAGCGCCTCGATAGCTGCTTTCGGGGACGAGAGGCTTGAGCTGAGGTGGGCATAAGGATATAGCATGATGCGGTTCGTTTTGACCTGTTCCGTCACCTTCTTTATCTCAAGTGCGGTCTGTTTTGCCACATATTCTATGTTATCCTCATCGTTTTTTTCAACTGCTATAAAAACAGTGAGGGCTTCTTCCATGCGCCCTTTCTTGAGTTCGTCCCCTATTTTTTCCGCCACCGGCGTACTTCTTTTTGTTTCGTATTCTATATAATCAGAATGAATCAGCAGTATCTGCATTTTATCACTTTCTTGCCACTACACAACTATCAAGCTTAAAGTTTTGTCGGTTTTTCGTTGATTTAATATTTTGATTAACATTATTATAATGTACATTTATTCGATACTTTTAAATAGTATTATGTCCAACATACGTCTGACAAATGTCAGACAACAGGCATACAGATGTCAGATAGATGTCATGCGAAGTATGTTTCCTCCCACAGGGAGATACCAAAATGCAAAGAGTAACACTAAGGCTCCCGGAACAGCAATTAAAAATGATCGATATGTTGGTCGAGTATGGTGAATTTCCGTCCGCAAGCGAAGCAATCAGGACGGCTATTAGAGATTTAATCGATCAGAGAAGTGAAAAATTGGTTGGAAGGATGAAATTATTTGATAAGGCGCAGGAGCAGTCGTCAAAGGTTGATACTTTCTTGCGCCTGAAAGAAGAGCAATAAAAAAATACTGAGGGGATGAATATGGAATCATTTGTACAAGATGCCCTTAAAATGGCAGAAAAGGAACAGCAGTTGAAGAGAGCAGCGGCAGGCGCGGCCGAAGATGTCGAGGATTTCGGCACGCCAAAGATCGTTGTTGTCGGATGCGGAGGCGGCGGCAACAATACAGTCAACCGTCTTTACAACATAGGGGTAGCGGGCGCGGATACTATCGCAATAAACACCGATAAGATCCACCTTGATATCACACAGGCGGATAAGAAAATCCTGATAGGCAAATCAATAACAAGGGGACTTGGGGCAGGGGGATTCCCTGAGATAGGGAAGAGAGCGGCTGAACTTGCAAGGGGAACGCTCGAAGAGGTACTTAAGAACGCAAACCTTGTTTTCGTCACGGCAGGCATGGGCGGCGGAACAGGAACCGGTGTAGCACCGGTAGTTGCCCAGATAGCAAAGGACCAGGGCGCGATCGTAATAGGGATGGTCACAAGCCCGTTCAGGGTCGAGAGAGCAAGGATGGTCAAGGCAGAAGAAGGACTTGATGACCTGCGCAACTCAGCAGACACAGTCATTGTCCTTGATAACAACCGGCTGCTTGACTATGTACCAAATCTCCCTATCGACCAGGCATTCTCGGTAATGGACCAGTTGATATCCGAGACAGTAAAAGGCATATCTGAAACCATAACCCAGCCCTCATTGATCAACCTTGACTATGCTGATGTCAGGGCTATCATGAAGGGCGGCGGGCTTGCAGTTATGCTTGTAGGAGAAGCAAAAGGACAGGATAAGGCAAAAGAGGTCGTGAGGGCCGCATTGAATCATCCGCTGCTTGATGTGGATACAGCAGGCGCAACAGGCTGCCTCCTCCACATCACAGGCGGACCCGATATGTCCCTCCACGAGGCGGAACAGATCGCATCCTCATTGACTTATGAACTTGACTCCCATGCAAATGTGATATGGGGTGCAAGAGTGAGGAAGGATTACGAGAGCAAGGTACGCTGCATGGCTATCATGACAGGTATCAAGTCAGCCCAGATAATGGGGCCGAATGACCAGAAAGCGGCTTCAAGGACAAGGATTGCGGCTCCTGAAGAGAAAGCCAAGGTCAAGGTACCGGCTTCCAAGGCTGCCAGGGGTTCAATAATCGACCAGATTATGTGAAACTATGAAATGCAAACACTCGAACATCAACTGCGTAACACGCATTATCAACCAGTCATGGGAAGAGATGCGTGCATGCGAGTATGGTGTTGCCTGCAACTATAAGGAAAAACGTCTGCTAAAGGCTTAGGCCCGGCAAGAATATTGCCGGGCTTTTTTTTCTTGAAGTGTTCCAATTTGCTTTTTTTTAAAATCTGAAAGCCTCGATGAATTAAACTTCCTGCCCCGGGCGTATGGTAGTCAGCTTCACGTTCTTCACGCCTTTTAGCGCCATGACCCGTTCGGCTATAGCTCTTACATCTTTTCCCTCTCCGCTCAGTAAGATAACTTCCATACATTCATCATGGCTTATGTGGATATGTACAGATGACCTTGTAATAGTGGTAAACTCATGCTCCAGGTCCATTAGTGAGGTAACAAGGCCGCGCTGGGAATGATCATAAGTCAGGGATAAAATACCAATTCGCTCACCCTTAACCTCGCTCATCCAGTCGTAGTAACGTATATAGCCCCGTATTGCGTCGCGTATGCCTTCAGAACGGGATGAGTAGCCTCTTTTTGTTATGATTTCATCGAATTTTCCAAGCAGGTTCTCGGGAAGAGAAACCCCGATTCTTGACAGGTCCTGGTCCATATAATGTCTCCTCCATCAAGAATTGAAGTAGTAGAGTATAATCTTTTGCTTTTTTCGTGATCGTTTCAATTCGTGTTGGTGAATTTTAGC
Source organism: uncultured archaeon (assembly GCA_902386205.1). Taxonomy (GTDB): domain Archaea; phylum Halobacteriota; class Methanosarcinia; order Methanosarcinales; family Methanoperedenaceae; genus Methanoperedens. Next base: position 2,690 of record CABMIH010000051.1, read on the forward strand.
CGATGTTTTTACACGACCAATCTATTTGGAGTTCATAACCTTTATCTAACAAGCCGACAAAATTACCCACCATGACATATTTATACGCAGCCTTCGGAATCGTATGGATAGTACTGATCGCATATATTTTGAACCTCATCCGGTTGCGGAAGGCGTTCAACAACGAACTTGAGGTTTTGAAGAACTTGAAATAACATGACAATAGAATCTATTTTGAAATATAAAACAATAGCAGTGGTAGGCATATCAGATGACCCTGAGAAACCAAGCCACATGGTGGCAAGTTTCATGGCCGGGCATGCGTATAATGTCATACCCGTCAATCCCAACCTGAAAGAGTGGGAAGGGAAAAAATGTTACCCCGACCTCCTGTCCATCCCCGTGAAAGTGGATGTGGTAGATATATTCAGGCGCTCCGAAGCTATCCCCCCCATCGTTGATGAGGCCATCAGGATAAAACCCAAAGCCATCTGGATGCAGCTTGGTATCATAAATGAAGAGGCTGCTGCGAAAGCCCGCGCCGCGGGGATAGAAGTCGTTATGGACAGGTGCATGAAGATTGAATTTAATAAGCTGAAAGTTTAGCCTTCAACGTATCCCGCTTCATTACAGGAATCTATCTCCGCATTACGTTTTTCTTTTGAATAGGCAAAATATTTATAGTTTGTTTGCTATGCAATTATCAGGGAGAATTTTTTATGGCAAAAAGTAAAATAAATATTCTTGTGGTATTTTACAGTATGACAGGAAACGTCGCAAAGCTTGCAAAAGCCGTGGCTGAAGGCGCAGGAAGCGCCGGGGATACTGAGGTAAGGATAAGGCAGGTTGGCGAACTTATCCCGAAAGATAAGTGGAATGATGTGATGAAAAAAGTAAAAGAGGAGCTTAAAGATATCCCGATCGCAACAATGGATGACCTGGAATGGGCTAACGGCATAGCTTTCGGGACTCCCACGCGTTACGGCAACATGTCTGCCCAGATGAAAAATTACATAGATATGACAGGGGGACTCTGGCAAAAGGGGGCGCTTGAGAACAAAGTGGCAGGTATCTTCACAAGCACCAACACGCAGCACGGGGGCCAGGAAACTACAATAATAACCTCAATGGTGCCGCTGTTCCACCTGGGCATGATACTTGTCGGCGTTCCGTATTCCGAGCAGAGGCTGTTTTCAATGGATCCTGTATCTGGAGGCTCGCCATACGGCGCATCCTCGGTTTCAGGGCCGATGGCAAACAGGGACCCAACTGATAATGATCTTGAAATAGCAAAGACGCTTGGGAAAAGAATTGCCGGGATAGCAAAGAAAGTTGCCGGAAAACTATGAAATACGATACACTGGCATCAAAAGAAACAGTAGAAAGAACAATTAACGCATTGAAACCACGCGGGATCGATGCCGAATTCGTAAATAATAAAGAAGAGGCCCTCAACAGATTGAAAAATTTGATCCCGAAAGGCGCAGAAGTCATGACCGCCGGCTCAACAACGCTTGACCAGATAGGTTTTACCGATGTTTTAAAATCAGGAAAACACTCCTGGAAGAACCTGAAAGATAAGATCCTATCCGAGAAAGACCCTGCCAGGCAGATGGAACTGCGCAAAAAAAGCGTGACTGCGGAATACATGATCGGCAGCGTGCATGCCGTTGTCGAGACAGGGGAAGTGCTTGTAGTGAACGCTACAGGAAGTTCGATCCCTGCTTACAGCTTTTCCTCGGATAATGTAATATGGGTAGTCGGGACGCAAAAAATAGTCCCTAATGTAGAAGAAGGATTCAAACGCCTGCGCGAGTATTGCTTCCCGCTGGAAGATAAAAGAATGAAAAGCATCGGGCAGCCGGGAAGTACGCTTGGGAAATTCCTGCTCTTTGAAAAGGAAATCCTTCCTAACAGGAAAATAACTCTCATTTTCGTAAATGAGAAGCTTGGATTTTAATTTGACATTAATTTTTTTATCAATTTTTAGAATCCTGCCAGGAACAGTATCCCAAACAGTATGAACAATGCCCCTGCACCCAGCTTTATCTTTGACAGCGGAACTATCTCACACAGCTTTTTTCCAACTATTATCCCAATCAGGCTTATCGAAGCAAGCGCAAGCACTGCCCCGATAAAAACCATATAGGGCGAATTGTATTTCGCCGCAAGCGTGATAGCGGAAAGCTGTGTCTTATCTCCCATCTCGGCAAGGGCGATCATGCTGAATGTCGAAATAAAAACGTTGTTTACCTGTGAGTTGCCTTCGTCATCGCAGTCTTCTTTGGACATCAATATCCTGATACCAAACAGTATGAACAACAGGCCTGCCATGATCTTGATAAAATTCTCAGGTATTATTTGCAGCAATCCCTCACCAACCAGTACCCCAAGACCGGTCACAAGGGCAAATGCGAGTACCACGCCTGAAAAAACCTTGACCCTGTCATATCCTGCGGATAATGCGATCACCGTAAGCTGCGTCTTATCGCCAAGCTCGGCCATTGCGATAAGCCCGAAGGTTGTTAGAAGAGGAGTTAAGTCCATGTTCAACTTTTCCTGTATCCCCTGATCTCACTAAGTAGTTCCTTATCGATCACGCCGGGCTCTGTCATTTTCATTGGATCAAGTATCTCTTTCAAATACCTCTCAGGAATAATATCCTTCTCAATGAGCACCTGCTTCAGCGATTTATTCTCAGAAAGCGCGGTTTTCACAAGCTCTGCCACGTTCTCATAACCAATGTATGGATTGAGAACGGTCGCCAGAGCATGGCTTTCCTCAAGAAGCTCCTTGCACCTTTTTTCATCTACTATTATCCCGGATACGCATTTCTCACGAAGCATCCTGATGGTGTTCGTTAAAAGCTCAATGCTCCACAGCAGATCAAAAGCGATAAGAGGCGTCATCACATTGAGTTCAAGCTGCCCCGCTTCTGCTGCAATTGCAACCGCATGATCGTTCCCCATGACCTGAAAGCATACCATGTTCACAGCTTCGGGAATGGAGGGATTTATCTTTCCCGGCATTATGGAAGAGCCGGGTTCGACCTCAGGAAGTATGATCTCTGAGATTCCTGTTTTCGGCCCGGAATTCAGGAGGCGCAGGTCATTTGATATCTTATTGAGCTCTATCGCCAGCATCCTGCATGAGTTTGACATCTCAACAAAACCTGCCATGCTCCATGAGAGTGCCACGCTGTTACCCTGGAAAAACTCATGGCCTGTCAGTTTCCTGAGTTCAGAGATTACGTTTTTCTTGAAATCGGGATGGGTATTGATACCTGTACCTATGGCCGTACCGCCGATACCAAGCTCAAGCATGTTTTTTTCTGCACTTTCGATCCTGTCGATGCATCTTTTTAAAGAATAACCGTATCCATCGAATACCTGGCCGTATCGTATCGGGACCGCGTCTTCAAGATGTGTCCTCCCCGTTTTGATGATGTCGTCATATTCCTTCGCTTTCCCCTGGAACGCAAGGATAATTCCTTCCAGTTCCTTGATAAGGGCCGGCAGGGTCAAAATCACGCTCACCCTTATAGCAGTTGGTATCACGTCATTGGAGGATTGAGCCATGTTGACATGGTTGTTCGGGTGGACGATATGGTAATCGCCTGGCTTTCCTCCCAGTTTTTTGATCGCTACATTGGCGATGACCTCGTTTGTGTTCATGTTGAACGGTGTCCCGGCTCCGGCCTGGAATACATCAAGTATGAACTGGTCCCTGTATCTTCCCTGAATGACCTCATCGGCAGCTTCAACTATTGGATTCCCGATCTTTTTATATAGATTCCCGACTTTCATGTTCGCCAGTGCTGCCGCTTTCTTAATGATCGCTATCGATGTGATGAATTCTGTTTTTGCCCTGATACCGCTTATCCGGAAATTATCATATGCTCGCGTTGTGAATGCGCCGTAGAGTGCGCCTTCAGGGACTTCTATCTCACCGAGACTGTCTTTTTCTTTCCTGTTCATCCCCCATATTATTTTCCTGATGATTCATAGGTTTAACGTATATCGGAGCACTCCCACTGGCAAAACATTAATGAACACCGGCCATAAAAGGGAAAAACAATGACAATCCTTGAGATGCTTTTCATAGGCTTCACTGTGGGACTGACAGGAGCAATGGCGCCAGGTCCCATGCTTTTTGCCACGATCGAATCATCTTTGAAGACCGGCTGGACAGCAGGGCCAAAAGTTGTTTTCGGTCATGCGATTCTTGAAGTCATGATCTGCGCATTTGTTGTTCTCGGGCTGGCTTCAGTCATGAATTATGAAACCACAAGAGCAATATCACTGATAGGCGGTATTTCCCTGTGTATATTCGGGGGCCTTATCCTCAGGGACAGGAAGAATGCCAGGCTGGATATGGGAAAAAGCCCGGAATTCGCGGGCCCGGTTATTGCAGGATTTATATCTTCAGCATCCAATCCTTATTTCTGGGTATGGTGGCTCAGCGCAGGCAGCGGACTTATCATGGAAGGGCTAAACGCAGGGCTCATCGCTGTAGGATTCTTTGTTGCAGGCCACTGGATAGCGGATGCGGGCTGGTACCTCTTTGTTTCGGTTTCAGTAAGCCGCGGCAGGACTTTTCTGACACAGGGCGCGTACAGGCTTCTATTGACAGCATGCGGGCTGTTCCTGATAATATTCGGGCTCTGGTTCATTGCCCGCCAGCTTATATGAACTCATTGCCATTACCACAAATTATTTATGGTAGTAATACTTCTTGAACCTAAATAATACTACCAGTAATAATCGGTGATAAAAATGTTAGGCGGATTCAGCGAAGAACAAATAAAAAGATACTCGCGCCACATCATATTGCCAGAAGTGGGCGGGAAAGGACAGAAAAAACTCCTCGCCTCAAAAGTATTATGCATTGGCGCAGGCGGGCTTGGAGCACCCATAATAGAATACCTTGCTGCTGCTGGCGTGGGAACGCTTGGCATCATGGATGATGATACTGTTGACCTGAGCAACCTCCAGAGGCAGGTCATACATGGGGGAAAAGTGGGAGTTCATAAAGCAGAATCTGCAAAACAATTCGTCAACAATCTCAATCCGGACATCGAGGTAAAAACCTACATCGAGCGGTTGAACGCCGGCAACGCCATCGATATTTTCAAGGAATATGATATCGTGGTTGACGGTTCGGATAACTTTGCGACGCGATACCTCGTAAACGATGCGTGCGTCATAACAGGCAAACCCCTCTCGCACGGCAGCATATACAGGTTCGAAGGCCAGGTGACAACGATAATACCTCATAAAGGGCCGTGCTACAGGTGCATTGTTGAGCATGCCCCTCCTCCGGGTATGGTGCCGAGCTGTCAGGAAGCTGGGGTGCTTGGAGTTCTTCCGGGCATAATAGGCGTAATCCAGGCTACTGAAGTAGTGAAGTACCTTCTCGGGATTGGAGAACTTCTCGTGGGCAGACTTATTTACTACGACGCCCTGAGCATGCGTTTTGACGAAATGAAACCCCGTTGGAACAAGAACTGCCCTATATGCGGTGAAGAACCCAAAATAACATCAATACAGGAAGAGATATATGGAGAATCATGCAGGATCTGGTGAAAAAAATGGCGACAGAACTTGACCTGAAGGGCGAGGTATGCCCTTACACCTTTGTAAAAACGAAACTCAAACTTGAAGAACTTGAAAGCGGCGAGGAACTCGTGGTGACATTTGATCATGCACCTGCAGTGGAGAACGTACCGCGCAGTCTTAAGAACGAGGGACATAAGATAATGGGGATAGAACAGAAAGGCGACCATCTCTGGAAAGTAAGGATACGCAAGGCATGAAACTCGGGATTCTCCTGACTACAAGCCCTGAGAACGAGAATACCAATACTGTTATTGCGATAAGCACAGCAGCGCGGAAGGCGGGTCACGAAGTATCCATATTTTTGATGTACGACGGCGTATATAATGTGAATAAAAAAGATTTTGCGGAACTGGTGGACAAAGGTGTAAACATAGCTGTTTGCGCGCTTAATGTCGAACAGCGAAAGGTGGGCAGGGTTGAAGGCATACTCTTCGGGAGCCAGTATGACCATGCCTGCATCGCAGCCGATGTTGACAGGTTCATATCTTTCGGGTGATGCATGAAGAAAATAACAGTAGTTGTAAGGAACCTTCCATTAAACACAAGACGGAACGCAGAGGCTCTTCGGATGAGCGTGGGACTGACTCTCAGGGAGGATAAGGTCACGGTTATTTTCATGGATGACGGCGTCTATACCGCCACCCCTGCCAGACCAGAAATTATTGGTTTTCAGCCGCCAAAAAAGGAATTTGAAGTACTTTCGATGCTGAAATGTTCCCTGCTGGCTGATGTACTTTCTCTTGGAAAGAGAGGAATAACCACCCTCCTCCCGGATGTAAAGGCCGTAAACCGTGAAGATATCGTGAAACCAATAACAGAATCAGATATTGTCATACCTTTTTAATTATGAAAATACTTCATATTATCCGAAATCCCAACGATACGACCCCGATAGAGATAGCAAAAGCCCAGGGCAAGGAACACGATGTCGCGATACTCCTGATGCAGGATGCCGTGTATGCAGACCCCGGATTGAAAGTGTACGCGTGCGCCGCTGATGCAGAAGCAAGGGGTGTCAGGAAGCATGAATGCGTTGAATACGATAGGATAGTTGAGATGTTGTTTGAATACGATAAAGTGGTATCGTGGTAGAATATTATATTGAATTTTTTACAGTAGATATATTAGTATATTCTCCTGATCCTTATTTTCTCATCCGGTAATAGTCCGCAGCAAGCGCCGTAATAATTTATTTCGTACCCTTCTTTTTCTGCTATCTCAATTATCCCCATCGTGGGCGATGCGATACCGTTAACACCGCATTTTAGCGCGATCTTTTCAATCTCTTCCCTGTCTTTCCCGCTTGAATGCGCACATCCAAGAACGACAGGTGTTTCGGGGAACATTTTCACAGCTCTTGTTATCACATTTTCAAAATCAGAAGGTTCAGGCTTGATATGCGCCATTGGTGTTCCTGCCACCGGCATCAACCCGGTTATTATTACTGTGGCCGGTTTTACCTCGCGTATCATCTCAAGCGCGTGGAATTCCCCTTTTAATTTTCCAAAATGCACCCCCACGCATATATGGGGGGATAACATGACCCTCGACCCCTGTATGGCTTTCAGGCTTTCTATGTAATCTTTTTCTAAAACAGAAAGACCGTAAACTTCCCTGGCGGTGCTCATGTCACCGATCATGTCAAATCCTATGCCGTCAAGCCCTGAGCCTTTTAATGCTACTGCTTCTTCATAAGAGATGAAACCGGTATGCGCTATAAGAATTAAACCGGTCTTCTCCTTGATCTCTTTTATTGCCGGGATAAAATTCACAATCGGGACTTTCCCATGCTTATCGCAGCCGCCGGTCAGGAGCATGCCTTTTGCCCCCTGTTTGTGGAAAGATAAAGCTTTCTTTTCAAGTTCCTCGCACGTTATCGCGGGTATAAGGGAACCAAGAAGCTTTCCTTCGCAGTGCCTGCACATGAGGGCGCAGGATTTTCCCGTTACTGATATTGAAGGGAAGGTACTTGAAGTGATGAAGAAGTTTATTTTTTTCATGGTGCAGGTTGTTATTGGTTATTATCCGAATACATTTTTAATATCTCCTTCACTGAAAAGTAAAATTCCCTTCTCTTTTGCATAATTAACCGCATTTTTGGTAAAACCCGATTTTGAAACTACTGCAAAGTAATCCTTTTCCCGTCTCCACTCAACAGATCGTGCTTTTTCCATCAGCGCTTCCATAATATCCACATCGGTTTTACGGTTCTGCCACTTGCATTCCACAAACAATGCCTCATTTTTTGATAATCCGACTATATCGATCTCTTTATCCCTGGTCCACCAGGTACCGATTTTTGTAAAATCAAATGGAAGGGAATTCTTTAAATTCATCTCGATCAAGAACTCCCTGACAATGTCTTCAAAGAAGTACCCAATATAAATATTGAAATCTTTCCTGATAATCTCCATGACTTTCTGGATGTTGCCCATCTCTATGTCATTTTTGTGCGGGTAAACGAACCTGAACCAGAATTTGAAGAAATTATCTTTCACCTTATAGATGCTCTTCTTCGTTCTTTCTTTTTCTGTGGCCGGATGCACCTTTTCGACGATATCAAGTTTGATGAGCGTGCCAAGGTATTTTGGAAGGTCGCCTGCCCTGATCTTTGAGTGGTCCGCTATCTCCGTGACCCGCGTTCTGCCTGATGCTATCGCTTCAAGTATGGCATAGTATGAGGAATACTCGCGCAATTCCTCCCTCAGCATGAACTCAACCTCATCGTACAGAAGTTCTCCTTTTGCCAGGATTTTTTGTTCGATATTTAAGAAAATGTCCTTTTTCCCGAACTGTTTCAGGTAAAGCGGTATCCCCCCGAGGACACCATAAATCTCAAGGCGTTCATCCAGCGAGGAGCCTGGAAAAAATTGTGACATTTCCTTAAACGAAAATGGTGAAAGTTTCCACTGTCCTGTCCTTCTTCCGTATAAAGGAGCTTTATAAGAAAGCGTACCTTGTTCCATCATCGATATTGATGACCCGCATAAGATAAAAAAGATATTCCTGTCACGCAATACCTCATCCCATATAAGCTGGAATACCGATGGCACAGCGCTGTCTTTTTCCACAAGGTAAGAGAACTCATCAATTACTATTATAATTCTTTTAGTATCATCCATCCGCCTTCTTATGTATTCGAACAATGTATGAAAATCCTCCACGGCTGGAGCCATATCATCGAAGTGTTCGGCAGCTATCGATGCGAATCTTCCTGCGTTGAGTTTGGACCCCCGTTTATCGCCAAGAAAATAAATATAATCTTTTCCGGTGCAGAATTGTTTTATCAGTTCGGTTTTCCCGGTCCGCCGCCTTCCATAAAGGATTATCAATTGAGGCTCAGGCTCTTTGAATTTCCTCTCAAGAAAACCGAGTTCATCTTTCCGGTTAATAAATTCGGACATAAAAGATTATCTTGTTGTTCCTAATAAATAAAGTTAATGCTGGAAGGACATCCCCATGCACGACTGCCTGATTCACATGCATAGGGAAACTTAAATATTACCTGCTTCTCATTAAGAACCTGAATGCTCAAAGAAGAAATATGGATAGAGAAATACCGCCCGAAAACGCTGGATGCCATCGTGGGGCAGGACGAGGTCATAAAGCGCCTGAAATCCTATGTCCAGTCAAGGAATCTCCCACATCTTCTTTTCTCAGGACCACCGGGCGTAGGGAAAACTGCCGCCGCCTTATGTGTGGCACGCGAGCTTTTCGGCGAGAACTGGGTCAATAACTTTACCGAGCTGAATGCCAGTGACGAGCGCGGCATTGATGTTGTCAGGAACAAGATCAAGAACTTTGCAAGGACATCGCCGCTTGGCGAAGCCGAGTTCAAGATAATATTCCTTGACGAGGCAGACGCGCTTACCTCTGATGCGCAGTCGGCGCTGCGAAGGACCATGGAAAAATACACAAGCTCATGCCGTTTCATACTTTCGTGCAATTATTCTTCTAAAATAATAGAACCCATCCAGTCAAGATGCGCTGTTTACAGGTTCAAGCCCATTTCAAGTACCGCTGTCGAGGAAAGAGTGAAACATATAGCGAAAGTGGAAGGGGTGAATCTCACGGATGATGGTATGGATGCTATAAAATACGTGGCTGCCGGGGATATGAGGCGCGCCATCAATGCCCTCCAGGCGGCTGCCATGCTTGATAAGAATGTAAACATGGATGCTATCTATAAGACCACAGCTACGGCCAAACCTGAAGAAGTGCTGGAATTGATCAAACTTGCCCTGGAAGGTAATTTCATGAAAGCAAGGGCGAAACTGGATTTCCTGTTGATAGAACAGGGACTTTCAGGCGAAGACATTATAGGACAAATATATCGTGCCATGTTTGATATGACTATACCTGACCGGCTGAAAGTAGACCTCATTGACCATATAGGAGAGATCGATTTCAGGATGGCAGAAGGTGCGAACGAACGTATCCAGCTTGAGGCCCTGATAGCCCATTTCATACTATGCGGTAAGAAATGACCCTTGAAACAGCGCTCCTGAATTTTTTCAGTTCCTTCCCCAGAGAGCTTGCAGTCATTCTGATCGCCGCCCTGCCGGTTGCGGAATTGCGGCTCTCCATTCCTATGGCAATAGTGGAATTCGGTTTTGACCCATTTACTGCTTTTTATCTCTCGATCATAGGAAACATGCTGCCCGTCATTCCTCTGCTCCTGTTTCTTGAACCTGTTTCGAATTTCCTGCGGCGATGGCGTATATGGGACATTTTTTTCACGTGGCTGTTTACCAGGACCCATCACAGGCACAGCGCAGAATTTGAGAAATACGGGTCGCTGGGGCTTGCTGTGTTTGTGGGCATACCCCTGCCGGCGACCGGGGCGTGGACAGGCTGCGCCGCTGCTTTCGTGTTCGGCTTCAAGTTTAAAAATGCCCTTCTTGCAATATTTGCAGGTGTTTTAATGGCTGGAGTGATTATAACTATATTAACTGTAGCTGGAATAAAAATATTACTATAAACACAATTATAATAATTATTAAAAAAATGTATAAATATATTAATTTTAGTTTTAAATTTGCTCTTTCAAAACATTTATCCATTTATAACACATATAAGTATTGAATAGAAGAGCAGCTTGTAATTTGAGAGATGTAATCTATGGGTAAGAGAACTCGCATTATTAATGAACCTTCAGACCTTGTCCCGCTATTGCGTGCATTTGGTTCTGATTCTCATAAAAAAGTTTTCGATTTTTTGCAGAAAGACTGGAAAACTGAAGAAGAGATAGAGATAGAGGTAGGATTCAAGCCAACCGAAAGTCTCGATATCTTGAAAAAGAGCGGCCTCGTGGAGAGCAAATGGCGGATGCCGCAACCAGGTAAAAAGCCTGATAAGGAATATCATTCGTCATATTCCAGGGTGCATGTAAACTTCCAGTGCACTGTTGAGGACCTGAGCGACCTGATAATGATCACTTTCAAGAGCGACAGTGAAATAAGGAATTACCTTGAAATGATTGAGAAAGAAGTTACTGGAGGTAACCAGTCAATGAACGGCCTCCAGCGTGTTGTGGACAAGAGCATCATGTTCATCCGCGGCGTTGCAAAGCGATCACCCCTGCTGACAGTGAAAGGACAGAGGATCGAACTTGCCGGGGAAGCCGAATGAAAAACTTTAAGAAAGTTTTATCAAAGAAGGGTATGCTTTGCATACCCTATACGTCATAAAGGGGCGTAACCCTTTATGATACTTCGGAGCAAAAAAGAAAGCACCAAATTCCAGATCCTTGTTGAAATATCCGCCCACCAGCCAGATGTCAGGCAAAAAGAAATCGCAGATAAGATCGGGATAACCCCCCAGGCGGTTTCAGAATATATTAAAGAACTTGTATCAGATGGTTTTTTATTCTCTGACGGCAGGGTACGTTATCGCGTAACAAAAAAGGGGGTTGACTGGGTTCTTGAGAGGGCGATCGAGCTAAAAAAATATTCCCGTTATATAATGGAAGATGTCGTCAGCCATGTATCGGTTGCAACAGCTATCGCCACTAAGGGACTTGAAAAGGGGCAGAAGGTCTCGCTATCTATGGATAAAGGTTTGCTATATGCTGACCCGGAAGAAGGAGAAGTCACGGGTACCACGATATCCAAGGCTGATGAAGGGGAGGAAGTAGGTGTGACTGATCTGAAAGGGATGATAGACCTGCCACCTGTCAGTATTACGATATGTAAAGTGCCAAGGATCGAAAGGGGGGGTTCCAGGAGCGTGGATTATGAGAACCTTAAAAAACTTTCAAATGATAAACCATATATTGCGGCTATAGGCGTCGAGGCGCTGATATCTCTCCGGAAAATAAATATCCGGCCCGACATACTTTTTGGCGCCAGGGAATCGGTGGTTGAAGCGGCATTTCATGGCCTGTCATCGCTTGTTGTCTCTGTGGATGAGGAAGTCCCGTCCCTGCTTAACAGGCTTGAATCAGAAGGATTGAATTACGAAGTCGTTGATTTAAGCATATGAAACAGGAAATGTCAAGCGTGGATGTCGCCGCGCTCGTCAGGGAACTCCGTCCGCGCCTTCTTGACGCTAAACTTGGAAAGATTTACCAGCATTCCCATGATGAAATAAGGATAGGGCTTCATATTTTCAAGGAGGGGAGGACCAATCTCATAATAGAGGCTGGAAGACGCCTGCATCTTACGGAACATCCGGGTATTGCCCCCAAATTTCCGCAATCCTTCCCGATGCTGCTTCGGAAACACTTAAGCGGCGGAAGGATAACCGACATATCACAGTATGATTTTGACCGCATAATCGAGATGCATATCCAGCGAGGCGAGAATAATACCGTCCTTTTGATAGAGCTTTTTTCAAAAGGCAACATTATTTTGCTGGATTCTGAAAAACGGATCATCCTGCCCTTAAAATCAATAAGTTTCAGGGACAGGAAGGTGAGGGGAGGGGAGATTTATGAGCTGCCCCAGGCCCAGCTCAGCCCAACTACAGCTACGCTGGACGATTTAAAAGCCATTTTTTCCGGCTCTGACACAGATGTCGTAAGAACCATGGCAACGCGCATGAACATTGGCGGCCAGTATTCAGAAGAGATCTGCTCCCGCTCTGGTATTGGAAAAAACATGCAAGCAAGGCAACTGGATGATGTAAAGCCTGTGCTGGATGCGCTGTACGACGTTTTCAAGCCTTTGAACACAGGGCTAAAACCCCATATTGTATTAAAGGATGGAAAACCGGTAGACGTGCTGCCTTTTGAGTTATCGCAATACGGGAAGAATGAAAAAAAGTTTTTTGCAACCTTTAATGAAGCGCTGGATAATTTTTTTAGCTACGGGATAGAGGAAAAAAAGGGTAAGGAAGCAATAGAAGGGACAGTAACAAAAGAGGGGAAGAAAGCCGAAAAACCGGGATTATACGAGTACCGGATGCAAAAACAGATGTCGGCGCTTCAAAAATTCAAAGAAGAAGAGAAGAAATTCGTTCATAAAGGCGAATTGATCTACGCGCATTACCAGATGTGCGAAGGGATCTTGGGAGTTATCAAAAGTGCCAGGGACAAGGGTTATTCTTGGGAGGATATCAAAAACACGTTAAAAAATTCGGACATCCCTGAAGCCGGGCTCATCAGGTCGATCAATCCTGTAAAGGGTACCATTAATGTGAATCTTGATAATGAGGATGTCGAACTGGATATCAGGCTTTCGGTGCCGCAGAATTCCCAGGCCTATTATGACAGGTCCAAGAAATTATCAGCAAAGATAAAAGGCGCGCTTGGGGCCATTGAAGAGACAAAGAAATTATCCGAAAAAGCAGAAGAACCGAAAATCAGGAAAAATATCCCAAAACCAAAACAGAAATGGTATGAGCAGTTCAGGTGGTTCGTCTCATCTGACGGGTTCCTTGTCATCGGTGGCAGGGATGCACAGGGCAACGAGGATATCGTTAAGAAATACCTTGAGAAACGGGATATATTCTTCCATGCACATGTATCGGGTTCACCGGCAGTGGTTGTAAAAACCGAAGGCAAAGAGGTCCCTGAAACCACACTCCTTGAGGCTGCGCAGTTCACGGTCTCTTATTCGGGCATCTGGAAGTCCGGGCAGGCAAGCGGGGAGTGCTACTGGGTGCTTCCAGAGCAGGTTTCAAAGACGCCGGAATCAGGGGAGTATGTGGCAAAAGGGGCTTTTGTGATAAGGGGAAAGCGCAATTATTACAAGGATGTAAGGCTTGAAGCCGCGCTGGGGTTTGAATCTAACGAAGAAAAAAAGCTGATCGGAGGTCCGGTGAGCGCTGTGAAGAAAAGGGCGCAGTTTGTAATGGAGGTTGAGCCCGGAGAATTCAACCAGAACGATCTTTCAAAGAAGATATACAGGTTCCTGATCGAAAAATTCGAGGATAAAAAGCTCATAAAGACGATAGCGTCACCCGATATGATCGCAAGGTTCCTGCCTCCGGGCGGGTCGAGGGTGAAAGGGTGATGGAATAATCGTTCATCACCGTGCGAAAAAATTATAACCAAACCGCTTTATTAATAAATATAAAGTGGTGATTTTGACATGGGTTTTTTTGGGACCGCAGCGAGCTGGCCGGCAGATACGGTATTGATACTTCAGGTTGCAGGCTTTATTATCCTTCTTTTAAGCATTATGTATGCAAAAAAAAAGATTTTTTTAAGACATTTCCAGATGGCAAGAATCACGGTTTCTTTGGGAGTCGTATCTCTTATATGGATGGTGACTTCCCTGGTCGATAGTTTCCAGATTATCAGTTCTCATATTACTGTTCTTAGCAGTTTGCTTACTGTTGCCCATGCAACTATCGGCGTGATTGCGATGACCACAGGCATATTACTTGCATCCGACAGCTTGATAACAAAGACGAAAACGCCTATGAGAGCCATATTCTTTATATGGGCGGCAGCATTACTCATGGGTATTATTGTTTATATAAAATATTATCTACTGTAAAGAGCCGGATTTAAGTTCATGCTGGTATAAGCATGTTATGGATTAATCTTATCACCTATCCTGAACGATGATGTATGTAGTTAAAGGGCAGTGATATCATGGAAGAGATCACATTACATAAGTTCAAGGAAATGAATCTTGAAGGTGCAACCGTAATTAACGGCTTTCCGACTGGCGGGCTTGTCAGTACTATAACAGCAAACTACCTTATTGGTGCATTGAAACTTGACCAGATTGCTGTTCTTGACTCGCCCGGATTCCCGCCCGTATCTATGATATACGATTCCAAGCCCAAGTTCCCGGCAAGGATTTACGCTGATGAGAAAGCAAAGATAGCCGTGTTCCTTTCGGAATTCACACCTCTGCCGGGTCTTATAAGGCCACTCTCGAATAAGATCTTCAGTTTCGTGGATGAAAACAAATGTTCAAGGATAATCGCGCCCGAGATCATGCCAGCTGAAGGTGAATCCCTTGAAGTGTTTGGTGTGGGAAGCACTGATAGCTCAAGGTCATACATGAATGAGCTGGGAATAAAATCCATCTCGCACGGCATTATAACAGGGATTTCGGGAATATTATTGAATGAAGGCCGGAGGCGGAATTTCGATATCATAACGCTGGTGGCCCAGGCAAGACCCGAAATACCGGATGCAAGGGCTTCGGCATTGCTCATAGAAACAATAAGCAAGATAATCAGCATCAGCATCGATATAGAACCGCTCTATCGCGATGCGGAGCTGATAGAATCCCGGATAAGGAACTTAAGAGAACAATCGATGACCGCTACAAAACCCGCAACTTACCAGAACATGTATATTTAAAGCTCGTTCGGTTCATGCATCGATATATTTCCTGCTTATAACTTCGTGTATGGTCATCAATAATTTCTCAGTTGTGTAAGGCTTGGTCAAAAAAGCATGTGGTTGAGTTTCTTTGATTTTTTCAATCTTGTCTTTATCTGTTAATCCACTGACTGCGATAATCCTGACTTCAGGATTGACTTTACGCAATTCCTGAATGCTCATCGGGCCATCCATAACAGGCATCATCATATCCATGAGAATAATTTTGATTTCACAATTATTTTGCTTGTACAATGCTATTGCTTCCATTCCATTACTGGCTGTGATCACTTTATATCCGGATTTTTCCAGTATCGCTCTTGTGATCTCCAGGATCTGGGGCTCGTCATCAACAATGAGAACCGATTCTCCTTTTCCTGTGGACACCTTGGATCGTCCATCTTCCGCTTTCTTTGTCTCAATTGTCGTAATGGCAGGCAGATAGACTTTAAACGCCGTTCCATTCCCCACCTCGCTATAAACATTTATAAATCCACCATGGCTTCTCACAATTCCAAGAGCTGTAGAAAGACCAAGACCTGTGCCTTTACCATGCTCTTTTGTTGTGAAAAACGGTTCAAATATTCTATCAAGTATTTTAACAGGAATACCCATTCCAGTATCAGAAACGGTAATGACAATGTAAGGGCCAATCTTGGCTTCAATGTTCATCCTTGCATAGCTCTCATCAAAGAAAAAATTTTCAGCAGAGATGCTTAAGATACCACCGTCTGACATCGCATCACGTGCATTCACGCACAGATTCATTATAACCTGATGTAATTGCGTAGCATCCCCTGAGATAGTCCAGAGGTCTTTGGGCATATCAGTTTTGATTTCGATATTTCTTGGAAATGTCTCTTTTGTTATCTGCCTTATTTCTGTTATAAGGTGCGATACTTGAAGGGGATTGCGTTCACCTTCAACACCTTTGGCAAACGACATAACCTGCTTCATCAGATTAGCTCCACGGTGTGTACTCTTTTTGATTGTATTAAGCAACCTCTTGCTATCTTCATCCGTTAATCTTTCTTGTAATAGTTCCCCTGACAGCATTATAGGTGTAAGCACATTATTGATGTCGTGTGCTATGCCGCTTGCGAGTGTACCTATGCTCTCCATTCTTTGAGCCCGGAGTAATTGTGATTCAAGTTTTTTCTTTTCTGTTATATCCTTCACCGTCCCCATACTTGCCAACCTTTCGCGATAAGTTATAAGTCCAACGTTCATATTGAAGAGTATTCTGGTTCTTCCGTCCTTGTGCAGTATATGGAATTCATACTCATGAGGGACGTCTTCTCCCGCCTGCCTTCGAAGATAACGATCTGCAACCATCTCTAAATCCTCTGGTGCGACAAGTTCCCTGAAATCCTTTCCGATAACTTCTTTAACCGTATATCCACTCATTCTGGCAAATGCTTCATTTGCAAATTGGATTATAGCATCCTGAATAATAAAAACGCCGTCCTGAATATTATCAATTAAGGTGTGATATTTTTCCTCCGATTCTTTTAGCGCCTCCTCAGTCTTCTTGTGCTCGGTGATTTCGGTCTGCAAGTATTCGTTAGTTTTTACCAGTTCTGCAGTTCGCTCCTGAATCCGTAATTCTAACTCATCATGCGCTCTGCGCAACTCTTCTTCCATCAGTCTGCGCTTGGTGATATCCCTTACGATGCAAATATGTCCCTGGTAAATACCATTCTCATCCCAGAGACCATTGCCTCTTACCTCTGTGGGGATTATCGTTCCATCCTTCCTCAAACCCGGAACCTCCCCGCTAAATATGCCTATATCCCTGACATGCATGGTAACAGATAAGCCCTTTTCAGTTGGAGCTATCATCTCATGCGGCGTGATCTTACGCCAGGTATCTCCAATAAGCTCCTCCGGTCGGTAGCCGAAAAACGTGGCATATGCTTCATTTACATATATGAACCGGTCTTTTTCATCGGATATGGTAATACCATCGGTACTGCTGGCGAAGGCCTTAAGGAACCTATCCTTTTCTTTCTCGGCTTGCTTGCGCCCGGTTATGTCGCGCGCTGTGGTAAGAAGTACTTTATGGCCCCCGAGTTCCAGCAAATCCACGTTCAGCAGCGCATAATAGATTGTCCCGTCATTGCGTATCAGTCTAACTTCCCAATCACGCACTCTGCCGGTTTCCTTCAGAGTCTTAATCAACAACCTCCGTTCATCCGGATCAGCGTAAGTTGAACGGACATCCCCATATTTTAATTCTTCAGCAGTGAATCCCGTCATCTCCAGCATATTCACGTTGCCATCGAGCACTTTGCCTTCAAGGTCTGCTATCCCGATCCCCACCGGGGCTGCCTCAAATAAGGCACGATACTTTTTTTCGGACTCACGCAGCGCTTCCTCAACTCTCTTTTGCCCGGTGATATTCCTGACTACCTTAACACCTCCTATGATTTTCCCTGTTGAATCTCTAAGAGGCGAACCCGTAAGTTCCGCGTACAATGTGCCATTGTCAGTGGGGACGCTTCTCTCTACCCTGTGAATCTTTCCATCATTGAAAGACAGTTCAATCGGGCAGTCATCGCAGATAGTATCCCTGCCCTCATACACTTTGTAGCAGTATTCGCCAACATGGTTCCCGTATAAATCGTTCTGGATCTGATTTTGATATGTAATTTTAAAATCGGTATCCTGAAGGATGATACCATCACCTATGGCTTCAATGACAGCCTTTGTTTTATTTTTCTCATCCTCAGCCTTTATTATGGCTGCCTTTAGCTCTTTGTCTGCCTTCTTGAGTTTTATTATACCAAATTGCGTGTAAATACCGAATAAAATGAAAGCTGAACCAAATAGCAGGCGGAGTCCGATCTCATGAATAGTTGGATTAATTATCTGGCCAATAACATTACCCTCGCGGAATATGACTGAATCCAGAAGCGAATCCAGTACCCAGGCAAGCGCTCCAAGTCCAATGCTTATCCATATCAGGTTTTCATATCCCACAAATCCACGTATTCCTTTTCTATGGCTGCTCAATTCCATTTCTCCTTGATTGACTTTTCATGACTTTGAGGCATGAGAAAATAATATACTTATATGAGACTCTCGGTTCCGTTGATGAAATTGGTTTCTTCGTTTTTGTGTCAACCATGACAAACCTATCCTATTTCATGTTTATTGGTGTCTTATTATGACATGATTATCTTTGTTTAAGCTGTTAACTGCTTGTTTAATTAACCTATCCAATAAACCCAAAAACCGATAAATCCGATAATCTGGATGCGTTATAACGGTTATGATGGGTTTTTATCCTATGACCATACGATTGGCACATTGGCACTTATATTTTTTGGATAAGCACATAATTAGTCATCATATCAATTTTTCTTGATATTCGAAAGCAAAGTTATCATATCCCTGATAAGTTTAGATTGCAGGAAATGTACGTACAACGAATAGAGGCCGTGCTGCCCTGCATCGCAGATTCATGGAAAATCAGGATGATAGCACATCTGGATCGTCCGCCGGACCTCAAAGAGCTTGCAGATGCATTGAATGCCCGGTACAATGAGAGCCTCGGCGTTGTTCTTGTCCGCCTGGGGATCCGCGAGGTAAATTTTTTCGCAAGCGGGAAAGTGACGATAAGGATGGTGAATGATATCGAAGAGGGTAAGAAGCTTGTTAATTCCATTCTTGCCATGGCTGCCCAGAAGCAGTTACTTAAGGAATGAGCGCAAAATAATGAATTAATTGAGAATTTGGGGAGATGAAGTACAACTGCTGTTGGATATATCCGGGAGGTATGAACGTGCATGTCTTTGCTTGAAATGAAAAACATAACATACCGGATTAAAGAGAGAGAGATCTTTTCCGGGCTTTCTCTTGCGGTCGAAGAAGGGGAAGTGCATGCAATTCTCGGAAAAAACGGAACAGGTAAAAGCACTCTTGCCTATCTGGTCATGGGATGCGAGAATTATACTCATCTTTCAAAGATGATCGAAAATTCGTTATCAATCGCCGCTGTACGTGTTAGCCTAACAAACGGTTAGTCCTATGCTTATCGTTTTTTAAAATTCCTGGATAAACTTCCCAAGATTCAGAAAA
>CABMIH010000052.1 GCA_902386205.1 uncultured archaeon
ACATTGGGCAGACGTAGATTTCAAAGTACAGAAGAAAAATCCATCGCAGAAATTTTTAAAGGACTTTTTCTATGGCTAACCGAGACAACCATAAACGCTCAGGGCTTCCAGCCCTGAGTAGTTTACGCGCCTGAATTTCAGCATATCAATAGCAGATTAGCCTATTCATTACCTGAGGGAGCATGAGAACGAGCGTGGATGCAGTCACGGACCGGCCGGATTTGAAATCCGGGGCATCCCGGCGTGGATGCTCAGGGTTTTGGGATTCGGTCGGATAGCAAGATTTCAGATTCTCAATTCAGGCGCAAATATCACTTTTTGCGGAATTGTTAGAAAATAATAAGTATGAACACAAAATTTTCTAATCATTTAGGTCATTTCATTTCAAGAAGATTTTTCAACTCTGGAGCTTCTTATCTACTGTTGCGGAGTTAAGCTATAGAGAATTTCCAAGATTATATTCATATTCTATGATTGATAGTCTATACCTTTTATCATGGAGTTTGGAAGGAAAAAATTCATTTTTCAAACCAATAACAAACATTTGGAGTACTTATAATCCCTGTATCCTCTAGAGTGGCATCACAACATATATTTCTCCAGCCAATTATCTCACTTACGTAAAAAGAATTATTAAATGATATTGTTGTATTTGTTTGTCCTGGTATATATGGCGTGTACATCGTTATTTGGCCAATTCCAGAATAGCCTTTAATTGTTACAACCTTCCCGATCATTTCATCAAAGTTAGAAATCAGATTCCCTGTGACTGGATCAAATAAATATTTATCTTGAACTACTGCTGCACTCCAAGGTAACATCATGCTACCACTTTTTACTTCAACTGTCCCATTGATTGTTATGAGTTTCTTATTGGTTTGAAAAGGATAATCAGAATTTAGATGGCAGTTTATATACTTTGTACCTATGTAGGTCATATTAGAGGCAATTTCTGGTAGCCCCATATTAGACTTCTTCTTAGAAGCAGGAGCAGGTATAGGTGTTGAAATTGGTATAGTAGTTTGCCCTGTAGTTGAAGTTGATGGCATGGTTATTTTCTCCACTGAATCTTTGCTCACTTTTATCAGCCAAGCGCCATTATGAGTCCCATACGGTATATATGATGATGTCATACCTGAAAGTATATAGCCGCCATCCAAGGTCTGCTGAACAAAGTCGGCATAATCTCGGCTAAGTCCACCGAACGTCATGTTCCATTGCTCATTACCATTTATATCAGTCTTGATTAACCAGGCATTACTTAATCCAGTTCCATTACTTATTCCTGCCCCATACGAATATGTTTCGCCCGCGAGAATATAACCGCTATCTGAGGTTTGCTGAACCGAGAAAACTGTATTCTCCCTTGTTCCTCCGAAAGTCTTATTCCACTGTTCATTACCACTTGAATTAGTTTTTAGAAGCCAAGCATAACAGTCTCCCGTTCCGTATAATGATATATAACCTACTAGGATATAACCGCCATCTGAAGTCTCTTGGAAATCTAAAGCAGTGTTTGTCCAACCTGCATTAAAAGTGTTGTTCCAAAGGATATTACCGTCTGCATCCGTTTTGGCAAGCCATGCACGTGATAATGTAGTTCCTAGGATGATATAACCCCTATCCGAGGTCTGCTTAACAGAATAACCATGTTTCTCGCCCAGGGTCTTATTCCATTGCTGGTTACCGTTTGCATCTGTCTTTATGAGCCAAGCATAAGTTTTATTGGGCATCTCATATGAAGATATATAGCCTACAAGGATATAGCCTCCGTCTGTGGTCTGTCGAACTGAGTAAGCATTTGAGCCAAAATTTTTTTCACCAAAAGTTTTGTTCCACAGCTCATTACCCTCGGAATCTGTCTTTATGAGCCAGGCATTGTTAATACCCACCCCATATGAATTCGTATAACCTGCTATGACAAAATCGCCATCTGATGTCTGCTGAACTGAATCAGCCGAGTCAAAATCTATTCCACCAAAAGTTTTGTTCCACAGCTCGTTACCTTTAGAATCGGTCTTTAAAAGCCATGCATCGCTTTTCCCTGCATCATATAAGCGTGTCCAGCCTGCAAGTAAATAGCCACCATCTGAAGTCTGCTGGGTTGATTCAGCATATTTACCCATAAATGTCTTGTTCCACTCCTCTATGGGAAGCGCGCTTATCCTCTTTTTTCCCTTTGTTATAGAGCATATTAATATCTGATTTTCAGCATTAATCCAAGATACAATAATTAAGTCGTCATCAATTATGGTGGCCTTATACATAGCAACAGGTGTTATGGATTTACCACACTCTTGGCTAATTTCTTGTTCTATTTTTGTTATTTCTTCTTTTGACCAATAAGTTACCGTTATAGTTGCATTAGGGTGCTCTTTCATATATTGCTGGACTTCAGGCAAAGCCTTGATAGCTGATGTGGTATCCCTACTACCAGTACAACCAGAAATAATAACTACTGAAACTATAATAATAAATAATATTTTAGTTCGGGGGTATCAAGAACCCTCCGCCTTTCGAAGGCGGAGATGAATTGATACCCACACTTTTGAACATGAATCCGTAATAAGTACGTGAGAGGGTCTCCAAAACACCTCTCACAAACTAA
>CABMIH010000053.1 GCA_902386205.1 uncultured archaeon
GGCCGCGGAGGCGGAAGGAGAGATAACAGGGGCGGCAGGGGAAGAAGGTAATATACCTTCATTTTTCTTTTTTTATCAACATTTTTTATAGTCAGCAATATAATATAGTAATTTGATGCTTGAAAGTATTCCGGATATATTTCTCAAAATTTCGAACAGGGAATTTCGGGTTCTTCTTGCGATAGAGAACAAAATGAAATTCTACGAGTGGGTTCCTTTAGAAGAAATAGCTAATTTTACAAATTACGATCTAAATGAAACTGGATATATCCTTTCCGGCCTCTTGAAAAACAAACTGGTCCACAGGAACGTGTCAACTTACGAAGGCTACAGGATTTATTTTGAGGCTTATGACCTGCTTGCCCTGAATGCCTTTGTGAAACGGGGCACGGTCAATGCATTAGGAGATGTGATCGGTGTCGGGAAGGAATCGGTGGTATATGAGGCCACAGGCGGCATCATCGACAGGCATGTTGCAATAAAGTTCCAAAGGGAAGGAAAAATGAGTTTCAAGCAGGTAAGTTTAAAAAGGGAGCACCTGGGAGAGCGAAAACACCTTTCATGGCTGTATGCATCCCGCCTTTCTGCAAAAAGGGAGCATGATGCATTAACAAAACTTTATCCACAGGTCAGTGTTCCCGAGCCGATCGATTACAACAGGCATGCAATTGTTATGTCAGTTGTCAAAGGACAGGCTCTTGCCTATACAAGGGTGGATGAACCCCAGTGGTATCTTGATGAGATACTGAACCAGGTAAAAAAAGCTTACAGGCTGGGGATAATCCATGGCGACCTGAGCGAATTTAATGTTTTCATCAATCCAGAGGGATGCGAGATCATAGACTGGCCCCAGTATGCCACTCCTGCCCACCCGAATGCCGGGGAGTTGTTCTACAGGGACATAGACAATATTCTGGCTTTTTTCAGGAGGAAATACCGGATAAAAAGAGACATCAAGGAAGTAATAAACAATATATCATGAATATGCCTGGAAAAATAATTTTTGGGATTGATATCGCAAAGGGATCGCTGCAATCAAAAGAAAAGCCGGGATATGCAGTTGCAATACTAAAGGATGGAAATGTCGAGCATCACAGGATGGTAAGTTTCCATAAATTCCTCAGCATGGCATGGAAAGAAAAACCTGCGATAGTTGCAGTTGATAATATTCATGAGCTTGCATCCGACAGGCGTGACCTGGTCATGATGCTTAAGAAATTGCCTGCCAATACTAAACTCGTCCAGGTGACAGGCGGGGAACATCTCCTGCCCCTCGTGAAACTTGCAAAACAGCAGGGCATTTCGTTTGACAGGTTCGATCCGAATGCAGAGGCCCTTGCGTGCGCCCGCCTTGCCGAACTGGGGATAGGCTATGAAGTCTCAGCATTTGAGGATAAAACGATGATAAAAGTCAGCAGGGCCAGGTCGCCTGGAAAGGGAGGATGGAGCCAGAACAGGTACAGGCGCAAGGTTCACGACCATGTGAGGCAGAAAGCAAGGGAAATAGAGGATTCCCTGAACGAACAATCGAAGGCCAGAGGATTTACATACACGCAAAATATCGTAGAGAGGTTTGGGGGATATTCAAAAGCAGAATTCCTTGTAGATGCCCCGCGCAGTTCACTTCATATGAGTTCAGGTAAATATGGTGATGTACAGGTGGGTGTCAAAGCTATTGAACGTGATGCGCTTGCTTTTAATCCTCTTAAGACCCGAAAACGGGATTATATTATCGTGGGAATTGATCCCGGGACCACGACTGCTGTGGCAGTTATCACTCTTGAAGGGGAATTGCGTATGCTCCACAGTTCAAGGACAATATCGATCCCGGATGTTATCGAAATGATAGCAGACAACGGAAGGCCCCTGATCATAGCAAGCGATGTTTACCCGACCCCGAATGCCGTGGAAAAAATCAGGCGTGCGTTCAATGCCGTGCTTGGTTCTCCGGATGACATCATAACTACTGAGGATAAGATCGAATTTGCAAAACCTTTCGGGTATTCAAATAACCATGAGCGCGATGCGATAGCTGCGGCAGTGTCAGTTTACCGAAAGAACAAGAATAAGTTTGAACAGATAAAAAAGAAAATGCCGCCCGGAGTTGATGTGGACGAAGTAATCGCACAGGTGGTGAGAGGCAAAGCTATCGATACCGTGCTCTCTGAACTGACAAAAAAAGATATCAAAATACCTGAAACCGGGGTGAGTAAGGAAAAAATAACCGATGAAACCCATCATTTAAGGGAATTGCTTCGAAGGCACGATGAAAATTTCGAAGAGATGAAGAAATACCAGGACGAATTGAAGAATGAACTTGCCTTTAAGGATGTTAAGATCAGGGAACTGGAAGGAATTATAGACAGGCAGCGAACCCGGACTTATGACCAGCTTAAGAAAGAAAAAGAAATAAGGATACGCAATAAAGAGATATCACGCCTCCAGCGCCTTGTTTCTGAGAACAACAAAAGGATCTCATTACTGAATGAGAGGATACATAAACTGAAAAACGTCCGAAGGCTTGAGATAAGCGGCCGTGTACTTCCTGTCAAGATAATTTCTGCTTTTACTAAAGATAGTATAATTAAGACGCGCGAACAGTTCGGTATTAAAAAGGGGGATATCATCCTTCTAAAGGAGGCAAGCGGTGGGGGTACGATAACATCTAAAATGCTTGCTGACCTGGGTGTCAGGGCCGTAATAATCTGCAATGAGATGTCCCACGCCGCACAGGAGGAATTATTTAAACTCAATGTGCCTGTTCTTGAGGCGAAAGACGTGAAAATACAGCTTGGTCATGCCGAGGATTTTGCAGTTGTCAATCCAGATGATATCGAACGTGCCATTGAGGAATGGGCCAGGAAGGCGGAAAAACGCAGGATGGCTGCCAAAGAAGAATGGCTTGAGTCTCTTGTGGGCGAGTACAGGAGCGAGAGGCGCCGTGAGTTGAAGGAGTGAAACCAATGGGACTGGACTATTATTTGCCATCACTTTAAATACTGCGAAAGAGCAATTGATGTCCTCATACCAAGTATTAATTATATATATATCAAATACATAGGTGGAGCAAGGAGATTTAAATGATAGAGATTACAAATACTGCAGCAGCAGAATTGAAACAACTTCTTGAAAAAGAAAAGAAAACTGATCATGGATTGCGAATTTTCGCTGCTGGAATGGGGTGCAGCGGGATACAGTACGGCCTTACCCTTGAAAAATCCCCCAAGAACGGGGAGGAAGTCTCGGAAAGCAACGGGATAAAAATATTTTTCG
This sequence comes from uncultured archaeon, assembly GCA_902386205.1. GTDB lineage: Archaea > Halobacteriota > Methanosarcinia > Methanosarcinales > Methanoperedenaceae > Methanoperedens. The sequence continues at coordinate 3,274 of CABMIH010000053.1, forward strand.
ATAAGGACTTGCATGATGATATCTCTGAATTCAAGATCGATTTTATTGATAATGAATACGGTAAAGGTTTCGTTATAGACAACCCGAATGCAAAATGCGGCTCAGGTTGCAGTTGCGGGTGAGCTGAATGTTCCCGGGACTTGGCAAGGGGCTCAATCCCCGCAAAATGGCTTCGATGATGAAGCAGATGGGGATCGACATAAATGAGATAGAGAATGTTGAGGAAGTCATCATCCGCACGCCGGAAAAGGACATCATCTTCAAGGATGCCCAGGTCTCAATAATGGATGCGCGGGGGATGAAGACCTATCAGGTCGTCGGGACGCCCCAGGAAGTGGCGCGAGAGGCAAAGATCCCGGAAGATGATGTTAAACTTGTGATGGAGCAGACAAAAGCGAGCGAAAGCGATGCAAGGAACGCTCTCAAGGAGACAAAAGGGGATATCGCGGCTGCAATTATGAAGCTTAGCAAAGCCGGTTGATTTTCTGGGTATTTGAAATGGGGTATGAATAAATTCTGAAATTATATGAAATATTGTTGTTCGTGGGAACATTTGCGATAATTGGAATCGTCTTGATATCGGGATGTATAGAACAGGGTGAACAGGGAACATCAAATGACAATAATTCTGTAACACCAGCACCAAAAACAGATTCAACTCCAGCTATCTTACCTGAAAAACAAGAATTGCAATCAGATATAGAAACACCAAAAACAGATTCAACTCCAGCTACCTTATCTGAAAAACAAAAATTGCAGTTAGATATTGATAATGCGCCTTACAATACAAGCGAATATCAAGAAAATATATTTGATTGTTCCAATATGGCGGCTTTACTTCATGATTGGTTAGAAACTCAAACGCAAACAAAATGGAACGTGGAAGTATGGTTTGGATGTGAATCTCCATCTTGTAGAGAAGGTCACGAATGGCTTGAGGTAATTGGAAAAGAATCTAATTATTCAGTTGAAGTAACATCAAAAAGGATAGCAGACCATTTGGGAAATTCTAATGAAAGTTATAGAGAATATTATTCTTATTTCAACAGACATTATAGTTCTTTGCCCAAAGGCTCTGGTGGATTTATAGACCCAAAGGAAAATACATATCCAAAAAGATGGTGATGAGTATTTGTTCGGTGTTAATTAAGGTTTAACATGCTGTGAACCATTCCCGCTTTTTGCCGCAGCAATGATCATCGGCAGCGTTATCGTTGCATCCGAGTACACCGTGACAGACCTTGCGTTCTCACCGACTTTTCCCCAGGAACGCGCCTCATCAAGCGTGGCTCCCGAAAGACCACCGGTCTCTGGCCTGTCCATTGTGAGCTGTATGGCATAATCAAAGGATTTCGGGGTAACGAGCATGGATTGCAGGATGAAGTTCTTTGGCACGCCCCCGCCTACTATCAGGACACCTGCTCTTTTTGCTTCGTAGCAGCGGTCGATCAGCCCTTTCATATCAGAAAAGACATCCACGTCAAGAGGCTTTGCCTGTTTGTATAACCATGCCTGGAGGCCGATTATCGAGTCCTGGATAGCAGGGCAATATACCGGCACACCCATATCATATGCACTTTTTAAAATAGAGTTATCATCATCAAGTTTTTCACCGATATGCGCGAGAAATCCGCTGATCGAAAGCTTCTGTGGAAGCTCCCTGAAGATCGGCTGGAGCGTTTCCTCAAGCCTTGAAAAATGCTCCTCAGGCAGGAACACATCATAGATGCGGTTTATGGAATTATGTTTTAATTCAACATCGTCGGCAACATCAGTCCCTTTGTAATGGTGAAGCCCGAGGGATTCGATGATATCGTGAACCAGATTTGCACCCGTTGTGACGAGGATATCTATTTCCCTGTCCCTTATAAGGTCGCTGACTATCTGCCTCATGCCGGCTGGCACCATGGCGCCCGCAAGCCCGAAGAACCTGGTACATTCCCTGTCGCTTACCATTTCCCTGTATATGTCCACGGCTTCACAAAGCCGGCCTGCCCCGAAGGCGCAGTCTTTTAAAGAGTGCGTAAGCTGGCTCACTGTCATGTCTTCTGTGATCTTTACGGGTCTGATGGGTCTATTCAATTCCATAGTTACCTGAAACATTTAACACAGGACAGGATTATGTCGTTTTCCCTTGTTAATCCTTTTGCAAGTTCAAGCCCTTTTTTCAGATCATCGGCATAATAAATATTATTCACAATAAGCGGTTTCATCCTTTCACCTACGAGGACCAATGCCGTAAGTTCATCCATATGTTTATCGATGAACCTCTTCACATCGGCAGGCGGAAGCCCTTCGCATACCTCTTTTGCCTCTTCCCCGAGCACCATGATTATCCGTTCGCCCTGCCTCTTAGAAAATTCCAGCGCCTTCCCCGCAGTCCTTATATCCAGCCCGGAGTTTGAATTATCTATCAGCGTCCTTCCGGCAAGGGATATTCTTTTCATGCGTCCTTCGGCCCCTCTGAAATCTCCGATTGCACGTTCTATGGTATCGTTATCGATATTCAATGCAAGGGCGATCGCAGTTGCGCACACGAATGCTGTTTTATAAGAGGTTATGTCGTAATCCGGTTTTTCCCTGATAATGATCCTGCCTTTTTTACTGCCAAGATAATAAGCGATCGTTCCCCCTTCGCTGCTGATATCCTCGTAATAGACGTTGCATGCGGCGTTAACAGCATCGGTAAATGAAATGATTTTGACATCTCTCCTGCACGAGCCGAAAAACCTCAAAGCGTCATTGTTTATCACAAGAGAACTTCCGGGTTTCGCATTAAGTATCATCTGGCGTTTTGCCTCGCTTGCCATCTTTGTGTTGTTTGCGATTTTATAGTCATTTGCAATAGTAGTTATAACGCCGATATCAGCGCGACCGGTCCCGCCAAGTGATATCTCAAAAACAAGTACCTCCGGCTCGATCCCTGCCTCCAGCACCACATCCAGCGCAGAGATTATACTTGCAGGCGTAATGCTCAAACCTTTCTTGATTGTTCTTCTCGCGCCCCAATCCTCCACACCGCGGCTTGTGTGCGAAACCACTCTTTTTTGCCTTGAAAGGATATCTGATAAAAGAGTGGCGGTGCTTGTTTTTGCTTTGGTTCCTGTTATTTCGATTATGGTTTTGCCTTTGAGGTCATATCCTGATAATACCTGCCCGACTGCCTCATGATGCGATAAAACAGGTGTTTTATTATCTATTGCATCGGTGAGCATGGGATATGCAGGATCAAGATGTACAGGGGCGACGATGATATCAAAATCCGAAGCTTTCAGGGCATCCCGGGAAACTTTTATGCCTTCGTTCCCAAGGGCAGCCAGTTCTGCGGGGTCAAGCGTCCCGTACACATCGATGCCTGTTACAGAACAGACAAGTTTTCCCAGTTTGCGGGCTATTATTGCGCCGCCATGGGTAAGATCAAGTACTGCGACCCTGGATGAACTTTTTATAAGCATCAATTGGATGAAAGGGCCTCTTTTGCCCTCTTGAAAGCCAGTTCGGCAACCAGTTCATCGGCGCCGAGGGGCTCTGAATATAATAGCGTCACATCCTTCCCGTCAAGCTTTATCGTTGTTTTCCTTGAATTCCTGCTTATACCGAGTATCTGGGGGATGTCTTCCATCGTATGAACGCCGTGCGCTAAAAAAATAGGTACTGCCACAATAGTTGAGACGCCCGTGCCCTTGAATGCATCAAGACCTTCCTTCATAGTGGGAGTGTTCATATTCATAAAACCGGTCCTTACGACCATGTTCTTATATTTTTTTGCGATCAGGTCCGCAACCCCTGTGACCACGTCCTTATTATGCGGGTGCTTGCTTCCATGCCCGAGTGCAAGTATTCCAATTTTCTCACTCATAAAAATCCTCGTTCAATAATGATAATTGAATTGGGGTTTATAGTGATTGGCTCTTATAACCCTTTTGATTAACACACTCTATGGATTTTTTCGTAAATCGTCATGAACATGAAAGCTGCATCATGTTCATATATATTTTAATTATGAACATTGAAATGAGTATTATGAACATATAAATGGTCATTAAACCCCTCCCTGCCAGATTTTCTATGAATTTTTCCATAAGGCGCCATGAACATAAAAGCCGTATCATGTTCATATGGATTTTAATTATGAACATGGAAATGAGTATTATGAACATTGAAATGATCATAAATCCCGACACTGCCAGATTTATTTGTAATTCCATGACTGATTGGCTTTTATTTAAACCATTACCGAATATCGAGTACGCTTTTTTTTCAGGCCGGGCGCAATTTCATTATGATTTCGCCCCTCATTTTTTTATACCCCATGAATAAATCCTTATCGTTCCATCAGATGCTTCGTCATGCAGCTCCTCAATTATATATGCCTTGATATCTGAAGAAATAAGAATCCAGGCAGAATTATCCAGGACTATCCAGCCTCTGTCGTTTTTTGCAACGACTTCTTTTAACATATCAACATTTTTAATAACCACTGCGTTTGCATATACCTCATTGGAGCCATTGTTCACCAAAAGATTATCGATGCCAAGACCCACCCCGTTAGCTTCAAACGCCAGCCAGTAATCTGATCTACCCATATAAAATAATGACACGGCAGGCCTGCTGTCTATTAATACATCATTGTTCTGCATATTTTCCCTGACATAGCTGTACGCCCCTTTGAAGTCCGCCTGTGGCGCGTTGACACCAAGATCAAAATTCTCATCAGGCAGGATCATGAATACGTGCTGCGAGAACGCCATTATGATTAACATTGAAGTGATCACAATAGCAATGAAAGTTAATCCCGTTTTTGCAGGTTTATTTTCGCTATGCCTTTGAGTGAATTCGAACAAGAAATCAAAGAAATAAGAACAAAAAATTAAAAGAATCGGAAATATAAAATAGAGATACCTGGTGCCAGGCAGAAGTACATAGTAGGACAGGATATAAAAAGGGATGACGAAGCCGATTATCAAGAGCAATCCGCTCATCCAGCTTTTACGTAGAGCCAATACTGCACCAAATATTGCCAGGTAAATGAAAAAAGATAGTTCAGTTTCTAAAATATTAAAATATACTTCAAAATATGTAACCCTGGGAAGCCAACTATCTTTTGAAATAAAGGATATTACAGAAAAAAAATCTGATCCCATAAATTTTAGGAAAAGAAATATCAGAACTACAATGAATATGAATGAGCCAATATAATATTTCATGTACGTGAAATCTTTCCATTTATACTTGATTTTTTTAAAATTAGCGATCAAATAAAAAGGGACGAATATTAAGATCAACACATATCCAAATTCATGGCTTAATACAGCGCTGATTAAAAACAATACTGATAATGCAAAATTCAAAATCCTTTTGCTTGTGTTCTTTCTTTCTTGATCACAAAAATTGAACTCAAAAAAGAAGTAAAGAGATGAAAGATAAAAAAGTTGGAGTTGTTGATACATCCTTGCCTGTCTTGACCAGGCGATCTCCATTACTGAAAAGGTTATCAAGAAAGCTGCTATAAGTCCTATTTTTCTATTCCCGAATTTCACTCCCATAATATATACAAGCGGTATCGTAAGCGTTCCAAAAATTACACTGGGGAACCGAGCTGAAAACTCGCTAATGCCAAAAACCAAAAAACTGAGTGATATAAAAAAAGTGTTCAAAATCGCCCTCATGTAAATGAACCCTGAAGGGAAAGTCGGGGTTCCATGTTTTATCAGAGCTGCTGCAGCATTTGCAGATATCGCTTCATCTATCCAGAAAGATGGTGAACCTAAATGATAAATTCTGAGCAGGAAACCGCAGATAGTGAGAAACAGAAGCAGGATGATGCTGATCTTACTTTTCAGAGGTAATACTATTGTTTTCATTTTTATATTTTTCCAAATTTTTTCGAGAAGCATAATTTTATCAGTGAAGATGTCATTATCATAAGTATTACCATTTGATATAATACTATGCTAATTTAATATTATCCAGAAGCTATCGAATCGGCTATGAGGAGGCAGTATAACGAAAAGGTGTATTTACACGATTGCAGGATTAAGTCCGGTATTCTTACTCGTGTACATTTTTTATCTAATTGCTTTTAATGTTCCGATCATCTATGCCATAGATATCGGCTCACCTGGAGATGTGGACTCCGGTAAAGATGCCTATCTGCGCGATATGACAGATCAGGGGAGGTTAACCCAGAGCATGATTGTTGATGACCATACTTTCAGGAATATGACAGGTTCACCTCTGTATTTTTATATTAATCCCATGAACCGTATATCGAATGACACAAAGATAATGGCGAAACTGAAATTCAGAGGGGATTCTGACCTTGATATTGCCCTTTATAAAGATTATGCATGGCAGCCCCTGTTTATAAAAAGATTGGATAATTATACACTGGTCAAACGGTTAAATGATACCAGTATCTATAGCATAGATAACAGCAATAATTATACAAATTATGATACTATAAAAGAATGGATTTCGGGCAATATACCGAGATATTCATCCATTAAGTTGTACGACTACATCCTCGACCCTTATATATTGATCAACAGGGAGCTCACTTATAATAATGCTGAGACTGAGATCAACCAAACCTTCAGGGGAACGCATTCGTTTCTCGTCTATCTTAATGACAGCCTGAACCTGGCGCTGGGCAAGCAGGATCTGAACTGGTACAATGGAAGTGATGAGTATTCTGTTGAACTCTATGATATGGACGGCAATCTGATTTTTAGCGATACAATACAAGATGACGGAATTACGGACAACACTTCACAGAAGCTGCCCCCACAGTTTAAGACATTTTACCATGATGGTATGGAAAAAGGGACTTACGAGCTGAAGCTTGTCAATCTGAGAGAAAATAACAAAAATATGGATTCGACCATAACATGGATAAAAATAAACACGGATAAGATTTTGACACAGGGGGATATCCTGCCCCTTAATCCTGGCGCACTCTTTTTCGATCTAAGGAAGAACTCTACGCTAAAATTTTTTGCGTGGCAGAGGGCTGCAATTCAGAACTTGTCTATTAGAGGCACCGTGAACAGGGATGTCATAATTAACAGCAGCCATTTAGGAGCTTCGGTATCGGTGGAATTGCCTGAGGGCAGCTATAATATATCCATAGAAGGTAATATATATATGTCGGGTGCGAATTTTGCTTTCGCAAAAAAATCTCTTTTCCAGCCCTTTAATTATCAGGTTACTGATGAGAACAGCGAGTGGTTAATAATCTCAAATTATCAGGCAGAGAAGGAGAATAACGGCTGGATCATAGCCAAGAAAATATACAGCGGCTCCAACATTGAGCTAATGAATGATAAGACTATAATCTTTGGATTAAAGAAAAAAGGTGAACAGGAGGTGGAGCTGGATGGGTTTGAAGTCATTCTTACACCCAGATAAAGATGCATTAGCAAAACTTGTTTCTAATTTTTTTAGAAATTTGCTTGGCGTATATATCGTCCTCTTTATATTCGATTATGTCTCACCTGGATATGTAGAATTTTATATTGACCTGGACTGGTTACTCTATCCGTTGGTAGTAACCGGGGCTGCTTCACTAATCTTTTATGCGCAGAAGCTTAAGAGTTCGAACAATGTAAGATTTGAAGAAATCAAGAGACTTATATCTTATGTTTTCCTTGTGATGCTTCTGATAACCACCGCCCAGTCATTCGCTCCCGAACTTATGATTGATTGGATGACGCTTCTAATGTTAACGGCAATTGCACTGGGGGTTGTTACCTTCTATCTGAACAAAGATAAGCTTGATGCGATAGAAGAAGAGGCGCGGCAGGAGGAATTAGGGGAGAAAAAGCGGGAGATGGAATTCCCGGATAAGTTTCCGCAAATAAACAGGCTTTGGGGAGTTAGGTGGATTGTGAGATGGATGTATAAGGAGGGGTGGTGGTACTCTGCTCTGGTAATTATTTTATTAGTAATAGGTTTCTCAATCAGATTGTATAGATTGGGCGATTTAAGTTTATGGTGGGATGAAACAATAACAGGAGAGGTAGTTACAAGGATAAGAGAAACTGGTCTACCATTAGAACCCTCTGGTCTTGAGTATTATTGGAGAGGAATTGCATATCATTATTTTGTTGTATTATTCACATATTTATTTGGATTAACAGAATTTGCGATTCGATTTCCAAGTTTGTTGTTTGGAATGGGAATTGTTTTATTATCATTTTTAGTTGGCAAAAAAATTAATAAGATAGTGGGTTTGTTTGTTCTAATATTTATGACTTTTTCTACATTCAATATCGAATATTCCCGTTTTGCAAGATTCTATATCATGAATGCTTTTCTTTTCATGCTGTCGATATTTATTGTTTATGAAGGCTTCTTTAAAGATAAGATGAAATACAAAATCTTATCTTTAATAATTTTTTTAATAATGGTACACACAGTACAATTAGGCAGTTTTTTTTTGTTCGTACTAGGTAGCTATTTTATATACGAACTTATCAGATTCACAAAATCGGAAGAAGAATTAAAAAAAATTGTAACAAAAAATAAAATCAATTTCATTTTCTGTGGATTTGCCTTAATTATATTTATTTTTGATAATTTATTTCAAACTTTGTTCAGCATTTCTCTAATACGTGCTTATGAGGAAATTGAGACCGTTCCGGCCCCACCTTCCTACCCAATTGTAAAAATTCCTGAATGGGATTTATTTTATTTTATGAATGGTTCACATATCCCAGTAATATTTTTGTTCATTTTTTTAATTTATCTCCTTTTAAATTTATCAAAAAATATGGTATCAGACAGAAAGCAATTTTTAATATATATTAGTATAATATTTTTTATTTCCGTAATTTCTTTTGAATCGCTAAATAGAGAAGTTGTTGGAGCGAGGATATATTTGATTTTTGAAGGATTATATGCTGTTCTCTCATTGTATAGTATATTTTCTGTACTGAAAATTTATATTAAACAACAGAAGGTTTTGAAATTTGTTAGTCTTATCAGTGTTGTTTTACTTATAATGTCTATAACACCAAATTTTTATGAAAGAATTACTATTGATTATGGCGACGATGTTAGTCATGATTCATTCAGAACAACATACGTTGCAGCTTACAGAGCAGATTATAAAACTCAATATTTATATCTTGATGAACATATCCAAATTGGAGATATTTGGATAAATATAATGAATTCACCATATTTCTATATTAATAAAATACCTGATTATTTTTTCAATCAAAATTATAGATGGAATACTTATGCACTTTTAGATGAAAATGGCAATTTTAGAACAGATGAAGGTAGTATTTTAATAAATAGTGCAAATAATCTTGAAGATATTATTGCAAATAATCCAAGTAAAAGGATATGGTTAGTTGTAAACGGGGGGAGTGTAAATATACTCAGTACTACTCATGTAAGAAGTGATTTTTTAAGATTTTTAGAAACAAATGAGGATAAGGTGATTTACGAATCCCCCGATGGATATAGTAGAATTTTATTATTTAATAATTAAGCATATAAAAATTTAATAAAACATTATGGTGCCAAAAATACAAAAATATAAGTATATAATTTGAAATTCAGGAAATAAAATGAAAGATAATACAATTGCTCAAGTCGTAATAGATGAATTATGCACTGGGTGTGGAACTTGTGTTTCTTCGTGCCCCGAAGAAGCCTTAGAACTTACAATAGATGAAGATAAAGGTATTTACATCCCTGTATTAAATAAAGAAGAGTGTCATAACTGTGGCATCTGTTACAGAGTATGTCCAGGTCATTCTGTCGATTTCAAAGAATTAAACATAAAAATATTTGGAAAAGAGCCCGATGATATTATAATCGGGAATTATTTGAATTTTTATGTCGGGCATGCTACTGAGTATGATATTCGTTATAACTCATCTTCTGGGGGGCTCGTGACAGCTTTATTGATATTTGCTCTTGAGGAGAGAATAATAGATGGTGTTCTCGTTACAAAAATGAAAAATGATAATCCTCATGAGCCAGAACCTTTTATTGCAAGGACAAAAGAAGAGATAATTGAAGCATCAGAATCCAAATACTGTCCTGTTCCTGCAAATATTGCTGTTAAAGAAATCCTAAATTCAAAAGAGGGAGAAAAGTTTGCTGTTGTTGGTTTGCCCTGCCATATTCAAGGAATAAGAAAAGCAGAGCAAATTAATGACAAATTAAAAGAGAAGATCGTTATACACTTAGGATTGTTTTGTAATTCATTTGGAGTTAATTTTTTAGCAACAGAGTATGTACTTCAAAAACTAAATATCCGAAAAGAAGATGTTATCAAAATAAACTATCGAAATGGTGATTTTCCACCAGGCACAATGTCAATTAGACTAAAAAATAATAACAGTAAGAAAATAAGTCATAGTGAATTTTGGACCATGATATTTTATCCTTTTGTTTCTTGTTTTGCTCCAATCCGTTGCATGTTGTGCAGTGATCAGAATTGTGAATTAGCTGATATTTCTGTGGGTAGTGAATGGTTTCCATATTTAGAAAGGGACAATATTAATCAATCTTTGATTTTGGTAAGAACTAAACCAGGTGAGGAAATTTTAAAAAAATGTGAACTTAATAGGAAACTGAAATTAATAAAGATTAATAAAATGAGAATAAACGATTATAAACAAAAAAGGTTAAAGGCACATATATCTATTTTTAGATTATTAGGAAAAAAAACACCTTATTATAACCTAAACGGATTACCAAACCCAACATTTAAAATATATTTAAGCAACGTATCACTTCACGTACGGACATATTTTTCATCGAAACGATGTCTATGGGGTTTGATGCAAATTTGCCAATCGTTCTCAAGGAAGATTTCTAGTGTTATTCCAAGAAAATAAATGACGTAATTTAGACCCACATTCCGCACATCAACTTCGATTAATTAGGATTTTTCCCCATGTTGATTTTTAATATGCAGCAGCTATTATTCTTCCCACATTCCGCACATCAACTTTGATTAATTAGGATTTTTCCCAATGCTGATTTCTAATATATAGCAGTTATTATTTTTTTCCATTTATCGCTAAAATGGCTTGATTTTAGCGATTACATATAAAAGATTAATAGCACATTATATAAAAAACCGCTATGCAGAAAAATATTTAAATTATCCATTCCAAGTGCGGAATGTGGGTTTAGACACCGACAATTTCGATAAAATCCGTAGTGTCAATGGTATTTTGAGGGCATGCATTATAACAACCAAAATGCTCCGCGCAAATTTTTCCTTGTATTATTGTAATTGCAGCATCATATTTTTGCATATATATCATTTATTTGCGTAATTGATAATTCTTTTAGTCTACCTACATTTTTTTCTATTTTATTTGTAAGCATTTCGTAATGATTCAAAATAAATGAAATTTTGACTAATGTTTCCTTTACTACATTTCCTGATTCCCAATGATTATTTCCTCTAGCACAAACAATTAAATCTTTCATGTCCAAATCCTTTCCAATTATTCCTTCATATTTTACGCTATAAGATAAGGATATTGCAGGCTTTGACATCTGAAAAGAAGAAATTGCTGCATGCATTCTTCCCGTTATTGTAAATAATCCATTTCCAATTATATCCCTCGCTTCGCTTGGCAGCAATTCTTCATTAATCACAACAATTCTTTGCAGCTCTTTTTCAGATAACAGAGATCGAATATCATTAATAATTAACCGATCATCAACTTCTTGTGGTTTAAGTACGTGAGCAAGTAATACTATTTTTTTGTTTCTTAACTTTGGATTGTTCAATATTTGATGGACTATTTCAACCCAAGAACTAACATAAATTTCCTTTTTATTAGTATATTGCATAAATGAACCGGATGGTACCAATATTATGTAATCATTTGACTTTAAATTATATTGTCTATAAAAACTGCTATCCTCTGTTTGATTTGATAAATGTAGAAAAGCTAAATCACTCGATAGAAAAAAATCATTTAATTTGAGTTTTTTTTCTAAATATTCAGCGCATAAAGAATCCCGCAAATAAATATGAGCATTTTTTAGATAGATTTTTGCTAAATTTTCTCTCCAGAAATGAAAAGGGCCAATTGTTTGCCCCACCAAAAAAACTGGAACCTTTTTGGATAATCTATGTATTTTATTTAATTCAACAATAATTTCCCATTTAGAATAATATTCACTTAGATCATCCCCCCCTAATATTGTCAAAGCTGAAAGATTTGAAAATAAAATATCATTGACATGATTAATTATCCTTATTTTTAGATTTTTTACTTTGCTGATTAAAGAATTTCCTTTCGATTTTTTTGTTATTTTAAATCTTTCAACAATTATATTATTTTTTAATTCTTTTTTTAATCTTTTTAAATCATCATTGCTATCCAATTCGACCAAAAAAGAAACTTCCATATTACTCATTAGATATAGGTAGTGAATGAAATTAATAAGCATCATAAAAGAACCATAATTGTAGGTATTATTTGCATGCAGTACAACTATTTTTTTCATAATCACCTTGTTAATATTTTTTTATAAAAATACACATCCGTTGTTATTATAAATAGGAACTGAGAAATTAACGTTGCATAAATTACCCCTATAAATCCAAAAGAATGGATTAAAATAAAATCAAGCGTTATATTTAGCAATCCATATATTAGCAAAGTATTTGTTAATATTTTCACATTACCTGAAGGAGTAATATATCCAATACTTATATAAGATGAAAAAAATTTAAACGGCACCAAAATAATTATTAAATTAAGCATTAAAATTAATAAACCTAGATTATATTCTTCTAAAAAGTTTTTAAAAATCAAAGGTATTATCCAAAATGAAAGTCCTGAAACGAGCAAACCTATTAATAACAACAACAAAGATTCTTTGATAATTTTGTCCTTTATGTAATCAAATCTTCCTAATGCAAAATTCTTAGCTGTATTGGGAGCAACAACTGTTGCCAATAAAGTTACAGGCATAAGAATCATTATAAAAATTTTATTAATTATCTCATAATAACCGATTTCTTCAATAAAGCCAAATTGACCCAATATAATAATATCAACTCGTGTATACAGAAAAAGACCAATGTTAGATAAGCCAATCCACAAAGAATAACTGGTTATTTTTTTTAATATTTCTTTGTTGAATATAAAATCATAATCTTTATAATCTAAAGCCAAAACCAAAAATAGCAATAAATAAAATATATTTTGTGAAATTAATGCTCCAAGCAAACCAAAATTTTTTATTAGATAATATACATAACCAAGCGATAAAAATCCCGTTATTAATGAAATTATTGATAGCCTTTCAAATCTCTTTAGTCCTCTGTAAATGCCATCATATAAAGAAGTCATTAGGGCAAAAAAAAACATGGGCAGAGTCCAAAGTACATAAACAAACTTTTCGGATAAGAAATATTTCCCAAAAACAATAGTTATCAAAGTCACAATTGAGCTTAATCCCAAAATGACTATTCCAGAATTAAATAAAACACATCTAACTTTCTTTTCATCAATTGCATTATATTCCGCAACATAATTCGATGCCGCTATTGATATTCCAAAATCTCCAAAAATGATAAGAAAAAACACTACTGCTAAAACATAATTATAGATGCCAAATTCAAAAGGCGTTAATAATTTTGCAGCTATAATAAATATCAGGAAGGTAACTCCTTGTTTTCCAAATATTTGTAGACTTCTCCAAATGAAATTGTGAATTGTTTCTTTATGTTTGATGTATAGATTCTGAATTCGTTTTTTCATATTAACCTAATTTAGGAGCTTTTATTTTTAAGAAAATATCTTCTTTTGTAACTCTTTTTGATTGAATTTCTCTTCGTTTTCTTATTGCTGTTGGTAAATTTTGCATAAATAAATAATATCCCTGAAAAAAGGCTAATAAAGATCCAGCATGTAATCTAAAAATGGATTGTTTAATAGATTTTATAAAAGCAAAAAAAGAATATAATATTAAAATTATAATAATATTAAGGCTGGAGTAATTTTTTACTATTGTATATAAATGAGCATAAAAAATGTTCTTAAGCTTAAAATTATAATAATTATTATTTTTATTCGAATCTTTCCCGATGTGAATTTGAACAGATTTGGAAAATAAATAATTTCTATAACCAGATAACCATAACTTCATTCCTAAATCCATGTCATCCCCCCCAAAGATTAAATGATCATCGTATCCCTTGACAGTGAGCCATGTTTCCTTTTTGAGGAAAAGTGCCGCTCCATGCGGGAAACCGATCATAATTTTATCGATTTGTTTTAATTTTTCTAGACATAGTGGAACTTTATTGTGTTTTATGAAATAATAATCTAAAAACCCTCCATAAAAATCTGATTCTTTCTCATTTTCATTTATTAGGCTTAGGCCAAAACAACCAAAAGATTCTAAATTTTTCGAATATTCTAATAAATATCTAATAATATTCTTTGAAGTAAACAGGATATCGTTATCTAATAATAGAATATATTCTCCTTGTGCACTCCCGACAGCGTAATTACATGCAAAATTCTTCTCTCTCAAACGAGGACTCTGAATTAATCTTATTCTATCGAATTTTTTTATGAATTCTAAACTTCCATCTGTTGAACCATTATCTACAATAATAAACTCGTAATTAGGATAATCTAATTCAAGAATTGGCTGAATTGTTCTTTGTAGAAATTTTATGCCATTGTAATTTAACATTACAACACTAACTTCCGGAAATTTCTCAACTTCTCTCATTTCTTGATAAAAACGTATTTAGTGTCTGTACAACTTTTTCTATATTTTTCATACAATGCCGGCTGGCACTTAGGTCTATACATCAAATAATCAATATCTTCAATTACGCTACAGTTATTTTCTGTGAGAATCTTGAATATTCTTTGCCATTCGATATGGTCGTCTATCCATACATGAATATCTCCTTCTCTTTTATATCTATTATTAATAAAAGATATAATTAATGTAGATCTTATGAAATTAAAAGTAAATAATTCTCGTGTTTTAAACAACTTAATTAAATGCTCAAATATTGTCTGTTTTGTTAAATCATTATATTCTTCCAGCAATGCGTTGGGTTTCCACTTATTTTCATTAGCCTCGTGATCAATGTAAATATAACCACCTGGTTTTAAAACCCTGATAAACTCCTTGATTGTAAATAAATAATCAGGAATGTGATGAAGAACAGAATAAGTGGCAACAACATCAAAACTATTGTTCTCAAAAGGTAATTTTTTATCTATAAGTAAACTTAATTCTAAATTAGAGTTATTATTGGCTCTTTTACTTAGAATATCCAGCGATTTTTGTGAAACATCACAAGCAGTAACCCAACATCCTTTATTTAAAAATTTTAAAGCAAGATTACCTGTTCCTGATCCCAAATCCAAAATTCTTGGCTTATTCTTAGCCACTCTATTTAATAATGTTTCTATTGTTTGTTCCACTCTTCTCTGTTCTACTTGGTTGTATATTTCAGGATGTTTCAGGTCATATACTTCAGCAATAGTATTATGAGCTTTGGCATTCTGCTTTATTTTATTATTTTCAATCATTGTTGTATATATTCTTTAAATTTAACAAATAATTGTCCAGCGAATACTTTTTTGCATTATCCTGGCTGTTTTTTGTTAATTCAATTCTTAGACTTTCATCGCAATTGATCAATTCAATTTTTTCTGCCAGATCTGTTTCATTATTCTTTTGAAATAATAATCCTGTTTTCTTATCCAGAACAACTTCATTTAATCCTTTAATGTCAGATGCAATTACCGGAACACCTAATGTCTGTCCCTCAATAGCAGATAAACCGAAAGATTCTGATCTGGATGGAATGACAAGACAATCTATCAAACGATAAAATCTTAACATATCTCTAACATATCCCAGGAAAATTATCCTATCTCTGATGTCCAGATTTTCGGTCAGTCTTTCTAATTCTTTTTTTTCGATACCATCTCCCGCAATAACAACTTTAGAATTTGGGATATTGATATAAGGAATCGATTTTATCAAGATGTCGCAACCTTTTAGTTTATCCAATCTGCCTGCAAAACCGATGACATAATCTTCGGTATTTAATCCGAATTTTTTTCTTTCAACAGTCCTGTCGAAATTCTTGAATTTCTCCAGATTGAATTTGTTTAAATCAATAAAATTATATAAAATTTTTATTTTTTTCCCATCTGCTTTTGTGTTCTCAATAAGTTCCATTTTCGTCGCTTCAGAAACTGCCAGAAATAGATTTATTTTATTTTGAAAAAGTTTTAAAATAAGATTATAGAAATGTTTATTTTGAAATATATCTCCGTGCTCATGCACAATTATCCTGAGATTTTCGAAATACAATATTTTTACCAGAACTCCAAAAAAAACAGACTTAGGAAGATGTAAGTGAAGAATTTTTATATTATTTTTTTCAATATAATTTTTTAACTCGAGAAAAGATAATAAATTATACCTGGACTTGTGGTTTGATGAAATAAATAATGCCCCATCATGTGATATATGGTAATTTGACCTTCGCAAAGAGAAACTCTGTAATTCAAGATCATCGCAATTCCATCTTTCAATGAGCTGGATTACGATTCTCTGAGCTCCGCCAAGTTCCATATGATCTATAACATTTAAAATTTTAGTTTTTAGCATATTTCGTGATGATTTGATCTTGAGACAGTTTCATAAACTTTAGAATAACTTAATGCAATTTTTTCCCAATAAAAATTATATTCAGCTCTTTTTCTTGCATTTAAGCCCAATTTTATAATGAGTTCATTATCGTTAATAAGTTCAACCAATGCATTCCTAATACTCTCAGAGCTCTTTGGTTCAATTAATATCGCTGCGTCACCCACAACCTCTGGACAACCTGTAACATTAGTTGTAATGATGGCACAACCAGAAACCATTGCTTCCAGGAGAACAACCGGAAAGTTTTCTGCGGATGATGAGAATATAAAAATAGAAGAGGTTTCATATTCATACTTCAGTCTTTCATTGTTCACATACCCTAACAGTTCGATATTATCAGAACCGCTTCGTTTGATGCGTTCTGCTAAATTTTTTTTATATGGGCCATCTCCGCATATTACCAGCCTGTAATCATTTACTCCTTTCATGGCATCAATTACGTATTGAACTCCTTTTCTTTCAAACAACCGGGTTACGACCAGGATTTTATTTTCTTTCTTTTTTGGGGTGAAATTTTTCGGATTAATTCCATTAGGAATCACTTTGATGGTATTGCAATAATTTTCTTCACCAAAATTCTCTAAAATCAAATCTCTAAGAAATTGAGTGGGACTGGTTATACATGCTGCATTCCTAACGATTTCTTTCCATATTGGTTTAAGCAACCTATGTTGCATTCCAAATCTGTCCGGATTGTAATTGGGAACATCGCTCCCATGACTTGTAATAATATATGGAATCTTACTTTTATTTAAATACGAAACTACTCCTGTTGGAATGATAAAATGAGTATGGCAGATATCATATTTATTCTCTTTTAATAACTCTGGCAAAAAACGATACGCTGAGTAGCAATACGAAAGCATTTCATGAGTCTGGCACACATTCCGCTGCTTCCTGATGCTCGGAACCCGGTATACAGTCACTCCGTTGATCTCTTCTTTCTGCTTCAGTCCCTTAAACCCCATGGTGACCACATCGACACTATGACCAAGTTTAACAAGTTCTTCGGCCAGGGATTTTGTTACAGGTGAAGCTCCTCCTCCCAGCGGCGGATACTCATAATTCAGCATCAATATTTTCATTATTCTATCCGACCGTTTTCTCGATCAAATAATTCTTCCTTTCGTTCTGCCCGTAATACAACTTACACATAATATCGGCTAAAATCCCTGATGCCACGAACTGGACACCGATTATGACCATCAAAATTGCCAGCAAAAATAATGGCCTGTCCGAAAGGCCCTTTCCAAAGAACAGCCTCTCAATACCCATATAACCCCCCAGCAGTGTGCCTGAGATGCCAAGCAGAAGCCCCAGACCGCCGAACATGTGGATAGGTCTTACCGAAAACTTCTGCCAGAAGGTGATGACAATAAGATCAAGGAAGCCTTTTGAGATCCTCTTCCAGTTGTACTTCGTTATTCCATATTTCCTGGGGTGGTGTTTAACTTTTACCTCGCCGATCCTGTAGCCTTTCCATAAAAGCATTGCAGGGATATACCTGTGGATTTCTCCATAAAGATCCAGGCCCTTTACGCATCCGTTCCTGTATGCCCTGAAAGTGCAGCCAGAATCGTGAATCTTTTCACCCGTAGTCATTTTCCGCAACAGATTGGCAAATTTTGAAGTGATTTTCTTGGAAAACTTATCTTTACGGTCTGCGCGCCAGCCGCAGACTACATCATAATCTTCTTTTTCAATTTTCTCTATAAGCTTTGGTATATCAGATGGGTCATTCTGCAGGTCACCATCCATACTGATAACAATATTCCCTTCTGCATTATCAAATCCGGCCTTTAATGCGGCGCTCTGCCCGAAATTCTTCCTGAATTTTATTATTTTGACGGTATCATCTTTCTCGCGAACATTCAGCATGTTCTTGTAGGTATTATCTGTGGATCCATCATCCACAAAAATGATACTGTATTCCCGTTCCAGACTCTTCATGGTATTGCTCAATTCAGTATGCAGGGGTTCAATGTTTTCTTCCTCATTGTAAAAAGGAACTACTACCGAGATCAATTTGCCACCCCCTTATACCAGTCTACAAAATTCTCGATTCCCTCGCCTATGCGAACCATTGGTTTATAGCCAAGAAGTTTTTGCGCTTTTGATATATCAGCATAGGTGACAGGAACATCCCCGGGCTGATCCGGCAATTTTTTAATGATCGCGTTCTTTCCAAGATTCTCTTCAATTAATCGTATTAAATATCTTAATTCCACAACATCTGAATTTCCCAGGTTGATTATTTCATACCCCAGTTTTTTATCAACTGCCGCCATAATCCCGTTCACAATATCGCTGATATATGTATAATCTCTTCTTGACCTGCCATCACCATACATTTCGATGACCTTACCCTGGTCGATCAACCTTGTGAATTTATGGATTGCCATTTCAGGCCTTTGCCTTGGTCCGTAAACCGTGAAAAATCGAAGGCTGGTGATCGGAATCCCATAGAGATGATGATATGTATAACAGAAAGTTTCACAGGCTTTCTTTGAAGCCGCATAGGGAGATATCGCTTTATCCACAGGATCATCTTCCCTGAATGGTATATCTTCATTTATTCCATATAATGATGAACTTGAGCCAAAAACAAGTTTCCTGATGTTATGCTTCCTGCCAAGTTCCAGTAGATTGATCGTACCTCTGACGTTCACATCTTCGTATAACAGCGGATCCTGTATGGAAGGCCTGACCCCTGCTCTTGCCGCCAGATGGATCAGGGTATCGATCTCATTATCATGGAATATTTTTTCCATCTGCGTCTTTTCCCTGATATCGGCCCTGTGGAAAATGAAATTTTCCTTGTCAAGGTTATGCTCGATATTTTTTATTTTGATGGACTGATCATAGAATTGATCAAAATTATCAATTCCAACCACTTTTTTTCCCATATCCAGGAGTTTATCTGTCACATGTGAACCGATAAATCCTGCACATCCTGTAACCATTATTGTCATGGGCACCTCAAATTAAAAAAATTGAGTTTAGAAGTTGAAAGTATCTTCTAAAACTCCGTTGAATATGGAGATGGTTTCCTCAATGTTAACTGATAAGTCGGGAATTTCTGCATCGAGATCAGCTTCATCTGAATAGACTTTCACAAATTTTACTTTTGTGATTTCCGGGCTCGATACGCTTTCCGATCTCGCTTTCACAACAGCAGTCCCTCTTTCAGTTTCCGAGGTCAAAGTAACGATAGCCTTTCCGTCTCGATCGGTAACAACATTCTTTGCGCTTAACGTTCCTCTGGTAGTCTTGAAGTTGATAATTACATCTCCGACTTTTACATCGTTGCCTTCTCTATCTTTTAATTGAGCTACGATCGTCGAAGTGGATACGCCATCTGCAACGATTTTTTCCGGGTCAGCGGTTAATGATATCTCATGAGCCACTTCTACAAATTTTACCTTTGTCACATCCGGGATCAATACACTATCTGACGTCGCTTTTACAACAGCAGTTCCTTTCTCGGTACTCGAAGTTAAAGTCACGATAGCCCTTCCGTCAGAATCAGTAACGGCGCTATCTGCACTTAACGTTCCCCTGGTAGTCTCGAAGTTGATAATTACACCCTCAACTTTTATATCGTTGTGTTTTCGATCCTTCAATTGGGCAATTATCGTTGAAGTCGATACGCCGTTTGCAGGAATTTCTTCAGGATATGCTGTCAATGATATCCTGCGGGCAACGATCCCATACCCGGGAAAATGTTCGATCTCATTATCCTCATTGTTAACTGAGTCTTCGCCGGCAGCATGATCGCCACCTGCATAAAGATCCGGAAAACCTGCTTCTTCTTCCGCGCTTACTGGTATTGCAGACGCTGCCAGCATAAAAAATGCTGTAGTTACCACTATACAAGTTAGAGTTGTTTTGTCCATTGACGATGCCTCCTTCTACTACAAGCAGAAAACAGATTCTACTTTATGTAGGGAAAAATTACATTAATTTCTTAGTATTTAGGCCTTTTGATTTACATAATGATTATTATGATAATCATTTTCATGTAAAAACCTGGAAAAACCGATGGCATTGCCGTAAAAAAGTTTAGCAAATCATTTACTTTAACTGATCTGAAGTAAAAATACTATATCTCCTTAACTCCCTTAAAAGCGCTTTTCACGATCAGTACCCCGGATTCAAGATAGAACTCAAGCGTTCTCCCGTAGTTCCCCCCTGTATCGCTGGCCAGGATCGGGATATTCAACTCATCCAGTTTCCATCTTACAGCTTCAACATTTTTTTCACCTATGTTCATGGTTTCCCCGAAGCTGAACATACTTGCACCGCCAGCTATTTTACATTTTATCCTTCTCTGGGAACAACCTTTTTCTATCATCATATTAACAGCCTTCTCGATCCCGGAATCTGCAAATTTTAAAGGATCACTCCTGTTCCTTGATTGCTCGATACTGGGTAGAACTATATGGGCAAGAGCGCCAATCTTTGCCACAGGGTCAATGAATGAAATTCCCACGCAAGAGCCAAGACCGATGGTCACAAGCACGGCAGGATTATGGGCAACTGCAAGGTCGGCGATTCCTACGATAATCTTTTCCATTGCTAACTATCCTATCTGCCCACCAGCCTGTTTATCGAAGTGAGCAGATTATCCAGGGACGAATCGTTCACGAATACGAGTATCGTTCCATCCACTTTCTCCGAATCTACCGTGAATTCCGTCTTAAGGAGAAGCACATCATCAACAACCGGCATCAGCATGCCTACGACCTGGTTAATTATAGAATCCAGCATATCATATACCATGGTGGGTGTCGAAAGATTTATCGCCAGTTTCAGGAAATCCGAAAGTGCAGTAATGTAAGTTCCGTTCATTATATTACCCAGTTCATTCAAGGCTGATATTTCCATTTCATCAAAACCCTCGCCGCCTTCTTCCATTCCGAACATCTGTTTCACAAGCAGTTTTGCACTTTCCTTGGATAACAGGAGCAGCAGGAACCCGCTCTCTTCTCCCTTCAGTCCCTGGATAATACCTACTACCGGATTTTCATTTTTTATATAATCGGGCAATTTGATCAAAGGTATCAATTTGAGGTCGGGCAGGGAAATTCCCACTTTTTTGTCCTTTATCATCCTCGAAAGGGAAGTAGTAGCCTGTCCGATCCCTATATTCCCTACCTCTTTCAATGCATCGTACTGGAACTCATTAAGCGTTTTTATTTTACTCATAACATTATCACCTTTTTTGATAGATTCTTTCCCTCACATCCACAGGGGCAAATAATTCACCTGCCGGACCGACCAGTGTCTCGGTTTTCCCCATAACGAAATATCCGCCCTTATTAAGGGCATTATAAAAATTCAAATAAAGCTTTTCCTGCAATTCCTGCTCGAAATATATAGTGACATTCCTGCAGAATATCACGTCGAACCCGAACATCCGGGGGCCGGAAATCATATCATGATGCCTGAACTTTAAAAGGCGCCTTAAATCCTCACTTACCTGGTAGTTCGCATCGTCTTTCTTAACAAAAAACCTCTCAAGCCTTTCCTTATTTATTTTCTCAAGCTGCTTTAACTGGTATATACCGTTCTCCGCTTTTTTAAGGGAATCATCATCTATATCTGTCCCCATGATGGAGATAGAATATCTTTTCGTTAATCCGCCCAGGAATTCACGCACCAGGATGGCAATGGAATACGGTTCCTCGCCGTTTGAGCAGCCGGCGCTCCATATTTTGAGGGTCTTGTCTTCAGCTTTAGACCTGACCAGTTCAGGAAGCACGGTTTTACTGAATATTTCGTAAGTCTCAGGGTTCCTGAATAGTTCTGTGACGTTAACTGTCAATGTATCCTTTAATTTCTGCAATTCAGCCTCATTCTTCATGATAACGTCCATATATTCCTTATATGAACCCGACTGGTTCGCCCGCAGCCTGACCGCAAGCCTCCGCTTCAAATGAGCCTGTTTATACTGGTCGCAGTTAAAACCGATTTTTTTCTTGATAATGATTTTCAGGTCCGCAAACTCCTTTTCATCTTCATGCAAAACGAGAGGGTCTGCAAAATTCGTCATAACAATGTCCCCACATCAAGAATAAGCGCCACGTTCCCGTCACCCAGTATGGTGGCGCCTGCAAATCCTTTTATTCCTTTAAGAAGGCTGTTGTCAAGTTTCTTGATTATTACTTCCTGCTGGCCCACGACCTGGTCCACCACAAGTCCCACGTTGCTGCCCCCGCGCTCCACCACTACCACGATCAGTTCTTCAGTGCCATTTGTATTAATCCCAAACAGCCTGTGGAGCCAGATTATAGGCAGTACCTCCCCCCTCATCAATATGACCTCTTCCCCTTTTATGGTCTTTATCATGTCTTTTTTGATCGCCAGGTCCCGTATCACATTAGTGATCGGTATCGCATAGATATCCTTGGCGACTTTCACCATGAGGGAGCGTATGATCGCTACTGTAAGGGGCAATTTAAGAATGAGCTTTGTGCCCTCCCCTATCTTTGACTCAAGTTTTACTGAGCCTCCAAGGGATTCAATTTTTGTCCTGACAACATCCATCCCGACCCCGCGTCCTGAAACATCGGTCACTTTCTCAGCAGTACTGAAACCTGCCATGTAGGACAGGTTAAGCGCCTCGTTATCCGTGAGCTTTGCAGCCTCCTCAGTTGTCATTAATCCCTTCTTTACTGCGGTTTCCCTGAACTTGCGGGGATCCATCCCTTTGCCGTCATCAACAGCTTCTATTGCTACATAATTTTTCTCGCGCCTTGCAGTCAGTATGATCCTGCCTTTGGGATTCTTGCCGGCTTTTTCCCGTTCCTGGGGAGATTCTATCCCATGGTCCACACAGTTCCTGAGAATATGGACAATGGGGTCCCCTACCTCATCCAGTACAGTCCGGTCAAGCTCGATATCGCCGCCTTCCAGGATAAGTTCTATTTCCTTACCCTCTTTTTTGGCAAGATCCCTTACCATCCTGGGGAAACGGTTGAATATCTGGTCAATCGGCACCATCCTTGAAGCCATTATCTCTTCCTGAAGGTCGTTAGTAAGGCGGTTCAGGCTTGCAAGGGACTCTTCAAGGACATCAAGTTTATGCACTGTTGCAAGCTGCGTCAACCGTATTTTATTTATGACAAGTTCCCCGACCAGGTTCATCAACGAATCGAGCCGCTCGATACTGACACGCACGCTCTGGACGCTCTTTACAACGGTTTTATTGCTATCGCCTTCGCAGGTTTTTTGTTCGATCTTCATTTTGACCTGTGTTTCCACATGGGTATCCACAGGTTTTGCTTCTACTCCTGACACATCCGAGGTCTTTTTTACGGCTTCTTCTAATTTTTTAGCATCCTCGCCGGTCGATATCATGACCGTAAATACCCGGTCAAATTTTTCATCTTCAATATCTTTAACCGGCGGTGTTGTCTCCACTATCTTCCCTAACTCGGAAAGATTTCTCATGACGACAGTTGCCCGGGCCGATTTAAGGAGACAGGATTCCTGAAGCGTGACCGTTACATTGAATACAGTACCGGTCTCCCCGGAGTTTTTCTGTTCATTGGCCACAGATGCAACCTCTGGTGTGGCAGTTTCAGGATTCTCTGTGGCTTTTGCCTCAGTTGCTGCCGGTTTTTCATCTTCATGTACCGGCGCGTCCGTTCCTTTTGACAGAGACTGGAGCCTGTCACGCAGGGAAGAAATATCAAACTGGGAAGATTGTTCCGGGGCTTCCACCATTTTTTCAAGGTTATCAAGCACTTCGAACAGCAGGTCCACCCCGGAAGGGTCAAGTACCATCTCATTCTTACGTACCCTGTCCATCAGATTCTCCATATCATGAGTAAGCTCTGCGATATTGGAATAACCCATGGTAGCCGACATGCCCTTGAGCGTATGGGCTGCCCTGAACATCACATTGATCGTTTCACTGTTTTTCTGGTCCTTCTCAAGGCTCAAAAGTGCATCATTCATCGATTGCAGATGCTCTGCTGCTTCAACCGCATACATTTCTTTATATTCGGACATATCGTTCATAAATCACCTCTACGCAATTTGCGCAATACCTTCTGCTATTTTAGTTATGGGTAAGACATAATCAGCCAATTTCTGATCTATCACGGACTTGGGCATGCCAAAGACCACACATGTGGACTCATCCTCAGCTATCACCTTGCCGCCAGCCGATTTCAGTTTCTTTATCCCCTCTGAACCGTCAGAACCCATGCCTGTAAGTATAACACCGACCGCCTTCTCCCCGTATATCGGCACTGCGGATTTAAGAAGAACATCTACAGAGGGGCGGACACCCTGGACGCGCTCGCCCTTTGTGAGCGCAATTACCTCCCGCACTCCTCCATTAAATCTTTGCTGTTTTACTGTCATATGATAATCGCCCGGGGCGATAAGAACAATTCCAGGTTCTACAACATCCCCTTCCCTGGCTTCCCTTACCCTGATCCTTGATTGCAGATTCAAGCGCTCGGCCAGTGATTTAGTAAAGCCGGGAGGCATGTGCTGTACCACAAGTACGGCCAGTGTCGGCGGGAGTAAGGGTATGACCTGCTGCAATGCCCTCGGCCCACCCGTGGATGAACCTATTATAACTATTTTTTTAGATGTTGGTTTTTTAATATGCCCTGCCTTTTCCCCCCTATCAGGTTGTGGCTCCCTGGCCACTGTTTCTTTTTTACGCTTTTCTTCGATAAAACCAAGCTTATGGACCGCCACGCCGGCAGCAGCCCTTACTTTTTTTATCAGTTCATCTTTTATGTTGGCAATATCGCGGCTTATCTCACCTGAAGGTTTGAGTATGAAATCCACAGCCCCGTATTGGAATGCAGTAATAGTGATATCGGCGGAATTATCACCGCTTAACATGATGACTGGCGTCGGGCACTCGCTCATTATATAACCAAGCGCATTCAACCCGTTGAGCACGGGCATTTCAATATCCATTGTAACAACATCAGGTTTTAACGCAGTTACCTTTTCTATTGCATCCTGTCCGTTTTTTGCCTTCCCGATTACCTCTATATCCGGGGAAGATGCAAGTATATCGCTGATCACTTTACGCATTAACGCAGAGTCATCCACCACAAGCACTTTTATCCGGGACATTTTCTACCTTTTTACAGGTTCTTTGAAACAATGTCCATTACTTTTGCAGCATCAAACGGTTTGATGATAAAATCCCTGGCGCCGATCTTAATGGCGTCATTTACGACTGTTTGCTGGCCTATCGAACTGCACATTACCACTTTTGCGCCTTTATCAAAAGCTATTATCTGCTTCAGGCATTCGATCCCGTCAGTATTTGGCATTATGATGTCAAGCAGGACAAGGTTAGGTTTATGTTCCTTGTACTTTGCCACGCCATCTGATCCATCTACCGCTTCGATCAATTCGTTTCCCGTTGATGCAAGGATTTTTTTCAGCATCATTCGCATGAAGGCTGCATCATCCACGAGCAAGATTTTTCCTGGCATTTTTTCTCCTCATTTTTTATTTAAACATTATTAAAATATTGTCCCTTTTCATGCAATGTTATCTCTAACCACATATGTATAAACAGAAGTGTGATATTAGTGTGATTTGTGTGATATTGGTGTGATTTAACCGGTGGTTCCCAACAACGGGCCCATGGAGCGCATGGTTACTTCGGCCGCTATCGCAGAAACCCAGACAAGCCCTACAAAGTGTGTATAAGTGTTGAAATGATGACCGCCATCCACCACCCTGATAAGCATTGCCGATATTAGCGAATGGCCGACCATCATGAACATCAGCATCGTTGTCAGCAGGTTCACATCCGTATTGATGATGGCCGACATCGAGATACCAATATCGATATCCGGTGTGATTACTCCTGCAAAAAGAGTCCCGAGCATCGAGATAATGGAAACTGCAAGGAACATCGTGGCCCCGATCCCCGCAGTTAAGCCATAAAGCACTCCGGTCAGGCTTGCCGCACTGCTGTATCTCAATTTCCTCATTGAAAGTATATACATGAAATTCCTTCCGATAATATCGCCGATAATACCGGGTTTTCCACCTACCGCCGTCCCTTCCACGAACATCGTCGCGAACCTCTCCACCAGGTTGCTCCCCGTACCTGCCGCAAAATGCTCCCATGACCTTTTCGGGTTGATCCGTGTCCTTAATCTTTTATAGAGGTTGGTAATATTTTCTGACAGCGGGCCAAAATCATGCGAAACCAGCTCTTTTAAGGATTCAAGTATGAGACCGCTCCTTGAGCCGGCCGCACCACCCAGTGAACGTATAAAGGCGCCAAAATTATTATCATATCTTTTGATCTTGTTCTCTTCTGTCCTTGCAATTAACCCTGTTATCAATAAAGGAGTTAATGACAATGCAAACATGATAGTGGTCGGAAGGGTGGTAAAAACAATCAATATCCCTGTGAGGATGATGCAGATAGCCATTGAAAAGGGCATTGACCATTTAATTCGCCTGTCTGCCGAAGTCTCAATTTCAAGCGTGTGCCATATCCTGTCAGTCGGCACGACCGATCTTGCGTACATCAATATCGCCAATTCGGTCATCAGGAAAAGCACTATCGCGCCGGTTACTAAAAATGTGGCATTCATTCCTGTGATTATTGGCATTATGATCGCGAACGATACAAGCATAATAAGTGACATGCACATGGAAACGAACATTTCTTTTAGCATATCGATGGAATTCAGGGAATCCTTGTACATGGTCATGAAATCATTCATTACAACTACCTGCTCGTCAATGATGAACTTCTCGAAATCTTCCCCTGACTGCACGGCATGCGCCATCCTGTCAAGGAAGTCTGAGAAAATAATAGAAGGGGTACGCTTGGCTATAAACCGGCATGCCACAGGAAAATTCAAATGCCAGTACCTGATAAGCGCGTATATTCTCCCGGTTTCCTTTGCCAGGTAGCCATATGCTTCGTTCTTCGATAACTGGCGCAGGACATCTATCCTTGTCATCTGCGATGTGGCAAGAACTCCCATATGTGTTATGAAATAGTGCATATTATTATTGATATCTTTTTTTCTCCCTTCGATGCTGGAAATAGGATACACAGCAACAGCGGTCAAAAGGGCAAAAGGAACAAGCACTATAGCTGTCAGCATGTCCCCTTGCGCAATGGATGGAGCAAGGATAATAATCAAAAAAGGAAAGATAATCGCCATTATAAATACCGGTATCACGACCTTCTTGAAATAATCCTTCTTGGGCATCCCCAGACAATGGAACATGACCTGTGTATCCATCATACCTCGAACGGGATGCCGTCAAGACCCCTGGCCTGGTAATTCCAGATAATATCCCGGACTTTATAGTAATCGAATATGTTCTCTTCTGCCATCCTGTTAAGGATCTTTGCCCGCAATGCCAACTCATCGTATATCATGCGCTTATCCGCATACCCCAGCCTTATTGCCACCTTATCAAGCACAAAACTGTTGTTCATTCCCCTGAACCTGTGCCTGTCCATATTGAAATCCCATTCAAAAACGGCACGCGTGATCACGCCTCCCGCTTCCTCGAGGTATCCTTCTATCTCTTCGACAGATGTGCATCGCCGCAGGAATTTTCCTTTCCTGTATATGGCCTGGAGGATGAGGGCCGAGTTCAGGTTGTCCACGAATGTGACAGGGATGTTAATAGGCACGCCTGTAAGACGCTGGATGAGTTTCTTGACTGATGATGCATGGAAAGTGGCAAGCACGGCGTGACCTGTCTGCATGGCCTGGAAAGCCACTGCACCCTCTTCGCCCCTGATCTCACCCACTATGATATAATTCGGCCTTGACCGCAGCGCCACCTTGAGCAGGGTGAATGTATCCACTTGCGATTCTTTCGGGCCGTCTTCGCGGGTGATCAACTGCTGCCAGGCCGCCTGTGGCGGGGACACTTCAGCCGTGTTCTCAACAGAATACATCTTGGCTTTGCGGCTTATGAAAGGCAATGCGGCATTCAGCATTGTAGTTTTGCCGCTTGCGGTCTCGCCGCTAAAAAAGATGCTCATCTGGTTCTCAAGCAAAAGCCAGAGATACGCTGCCAGGTTGGCATCTATGCTGCCCCATTTAATAAGCTGGGAAATACTTGCAGGGATTTCCATGAACTTCCTTAATGTGAAACTTGAGCCTTTCCTGCTTATATCGGTGCTGTAAATGGCGTTAAGTCTTGTGCCGTCAGGCAGGGTACCGTCGATGATGGGGCGTGCGTCGCTTACCGGCCGGCCTATACGCTCGCCTATGGTATGGATCCAGAGGCTCAGGTTCTCCTGGGTGCCGAAAGTGATATTTGTTGAAAGCATCCCCAGTATCTTATGTACGATATAAACCCCGCTAACTCCTATGCTGTGGATATCTTCAAGATAGGGGTCCCTTATCACGGGTTCTATCGGCCCCTGCCCGATAACGTTCCTCTCCAGGTAATATGATATCTTATCATATTCTTCCTGTGATATGGATACAAGCTTTTCCCCGAGCAATTTATCCAGTATGTTAACAGGTATAAGTTTCCCTTCGATCTGCACGGATTCGTTCAAAAGCTTCATCATGAGCTTTCTTAACTGGTCTTCATTTTCAGGGACAACTTCGTCAGCTGCCTTTACAAGGATAGAGTCCATTATCTGGTTATATTTCAGGTGTTCTTTCTCGGATAAAAGAGGTTCAATTGTGACGTAACGGATTTCCTTGCTCGTCTTGTCCCCTTTGAGATGAATGAATATCGGGTCACCCACCGGATATATGATCGAAGGCACGGGGATATCCACGATGTCTTTTGACAATTTTGGGAAGAAGTCGGGTACTATCCCGGTTTCTTTCTTATAGTTCTCAAGATACTCCTTTAAATGCGGGTTTCTTGAAATCGCTTCTTCAAACTTGTCATCCGTAATTCATTCCCCCTTCATGAGACTCCTGAGATGTCTATCATTACCCCGGCTTTAGCTTCGACCTTGAAACCGAACATGCTTGCAACCTGGACCTCGGGGCGGGCGTATTTGTTTATTATGAGTGTCCTTCGGATATCTGTTCCAAGCTGCCTGAGTTTCAATGTGAGAAGTATATCGGCAGCATCTTTGAACTCTGTGCTTATACCAGGTGACAGTTCTGTACTGTCCATGGTCAGGATAATGGTCTTTTGCACGCCGGTCAATTTCTTGAAAAACGAGATAAGTTGCAGGCTTTTTTCTGCTTCGGGACTATAGCGTATAAGCGCAGAGAGAGTATCTATTATTATAACGTCTTTTTCAAACAGCCCCGCTGCCCCCATAAGCCGCTGGATGAAATCGATCCTTGGTTTTGATTCCTTAAGCAGAGGATATGCCGGGATATAGAGAAGTTCTCCTTTCAGGAGTTTGAGCCCTATCGGGTAATCCAGGGAATTCATCTGCCTGATGAAATTTTTCGTTGTAAGTTGTGTTGAAATATAAGTGACCGTATTTTTATTATCAAGGAGACCAAAAGCGATCCTCTGGCTTATGGCGCTTTTGCCGCTTCCTGTAGGGCCATCCAGAACCACAAGTGCACCTTTGGGGAAGCCGCCCCCAAGCATCGGGTTTATCTCGTCCCTGTCCAGTGGAAATGAATATAATGCCATAGCTCACCACCTCCTGAATTCGAATTCGTCATCGATACCATTACCTGTGATCACTCTGAACTTATGACTGCCGGGATTCAGGGACACGGATGCATTAACCTTCAAAACATCAGTGGCGCGCCAAATGGTACCACCCTGGATCACTGTCGTATTAATATTCCCGCCTGTTACTGTCACGCCGTCGATCAGAACCGTTATGCCAGCGGGGGAGAGTTCCTCTTTCCCGGTGTTTTTCACATAAAATGTATATACTCCGCCATCATACGGGATAGTATCCGGGTCATTGATCACGGTGATGTCTGTTCTCAACTGCTCTGACAGCGCCTTGCTTCCGATGGTTGCCGCTGTCGAGATAGACTGGACGTTCATGAATATCCCCCCTGCCACGCTTAAAGCTATTATTACAGACACTATGAAGAAGATCAGGTGAGATGCGGCTGTGTCTGCTCCCATTCAATATCACCTATGTGATGGCGTAATCAGATGCGCCGTTAGCGGTTATTAGTTTTACCCTTTTGCCAGTTACCCCGTTAATGATCGTAACATTGATAGGGCTCCTGGGGGCCCATACACCCTGGCTTGATACTGAAAAAGATGTAAAGAACGTTCCATCATAAATGACATTCAGCTTGCTTGAATTAAGTGTCACAGAGCCGTTGTTGTAAACCGTGAGATCAATATCACTGATGCCGCTCACCTGGGAGTTCGTTATCACTATTTTAGTGTTCAATTTATCTTCCTGCATATCATTAAGGCTTTTTTTAGCCTCCAGTACCCTTTGATTCGATAGGTTGGCAAGAGGATAAAATATCGTGGCCAGGTACATAAAAGAAGCAGCGAATATTATCACGGCAGCGGAAGTGGAAAAACCCATATAACCCCCGCTGTTATGGATATAGCTGCACGAACCTGTAAACACCGTAGGAGTTTGGTGTGGTTATCTCAAGGTTCACTGCCTGGCCAAGTTCCTGGTTCAGTGATAGCCAGATAGTTTTCCTTGTAGGTAGTGTGACCGGGGAAATGGACCCTGGACTTACCGTGATGGCAACAAGGTCACCGCTGTTCAGTACAGGTGTTGAGACGTTGAATGAACCATCTTCATCCCTTACCGCCGCGGCAGTAAAAAAGCGGCTACCAGCGCCCGTACTTGAATAGTTGAGATCGTACTTATAATCTTTATCCATTATAGTTATAATCACCTGTCTTAAGTCTATGGATGTTGTGCCAACGTCTGGTTTGATACGGATTATCAAACTCTGGATGCTGTCATTAACAGAACCACTCGAATCAGTCCTGTTCCCGAGCACCTGGTCCACGATGATGTTGGATGATATCTGCTGGGTTGCCTCTTTGCTTGTCTTTGTGGCTTTCTGCTGGAGCGCTCCTGTTGTATATATCAACACTGCCGCAGCTACTGCCGCTACAAGCACCATTGATATGAAAATAATGAGCGTACCTACGCCTATATCGCCGCTCTCATTGTTTTTCAGGCAATTCCTGTTTGCTTTCATGCTCAATCATCCTTCTTAAAAAGAAAGAAAATTCCCCTGTAATCAGGGGAACAACTGTACCATGGTATTCTCACCGTATGTTGCAGGGGCCACAACGTCCTTGAGTACCATTGTCCCGGTCTCGGGTATTATCTGGATAGTACCCTTCTTCCTCGGATACAATTCCTGGGACATTGCAGTCAAGTTCAATGTAACAAGTGCAAGATCTCCGGATTGCAGCACGTTATTAGCCGAACCTGAACCAACTCTTTCTTCCGTGTAGTTGAATAGAGATGCTGTGGCACCTCCGCTACCGGTTTGCAGGTTCAATGTGGTTGTTGTTGTTTCGTTGATATATTTCACAACTACTTTGCTGAAGTCTATTGATGAACCTCCTGCTGCAAGTTCCATTGTGACATTTATCAATTGGACCTTGCCATTTGTGCTGTCAGTCTTACCAACAACAGACGATATTTTCAGGTTCGAAGCCACTTCAGCCGTAGCTTCCTTTCCAGTCTGCTGCGCTTTCTGCTGCAGTACGCCCGATGTCTGGATAAGCACTGCTGCCGCCACCGCTGCGACAAGTACCATCGCAATGAAGACGATCAGCGTGCCTATGCCGACATCAGCTTTGTTATTTTTCAATATACTGATTCCGGTTTTCATAACGCCTCCATTAATATTTTTGTCTTCGAAACGCAGGTGGCGGTATAACGCCATTCCTTGCTTCTAATCATAATGAGCATTATACGTAGATATAAATGGAGTTGTGAAAAAAGTGTGAAAATATCTGGCGATACAGGCAACTTTTATCACATCCAAAAAAAGGAAAAACAGATAACGCCCGGTTAAAAAAAAGCTGCCTTCGGCGATCAGAGATACCCCTGAAAAAAAAATAAAAAATCCCCTTTCTCAGGGGAATAACTGTACCTGGATATTTTCGCCGTATGTTGCAGGGGCCACGACTTCCTTGATAATCATCGTCCCGGTCTCAGGAATTATCTGGATCGTGCCTTTTTTCCTCGGAAGCAATTCCTGGTTGATCAAAGTCAGGTTAATTGAAACAAGTGCAAGGTCTCCTGATTGCAGTACGTAATTACCCGAGCCTGAACCAACTCTTTCTTCCGTGTAGTTGAATAACGTCGATGTAGGTCCCAGTGAGCCGTTGGTTTGCAGGTTCAATGTTGTTGAGGTCGTTTCATTTACGTATTTAATCACTATCTTGTTGAAATCTATAGAAGAACCTCCGGCCGCAAGCTCCAGGCTCAGATCCAGGTTTTGGATCTTGGCATTTGCGGGGTCAGTCTTACCAACAACAGACGATATCTTCATGTTGGAAGCCACTTCAGCCGTAGCTTCCTTTCCGGTCTGCTGTGCTTTCTGCTGCAATACGCCCGATGTCTGAATAAGCACCGCTGCCGCCACCGCTGCGACAAGTACCATCGCAATGAAGACGATCAGCGTGCCTATACCGACATCGGCTTTGTTATTATTCAATATACCGATTCCGGTTTTCATAACGCCTTCCATAATATTTTGTCTTCGAAACGCAGGTGGCGGTATAACGCCATTCCTTGCTTCTATATTAGCATCATTATACTTTGATATAAATGAAGTTGTGAAAAAAGTGTGAAAAAAAAGGAAAAAAAGAAAAAAAACTAATATGAAAATCCCTTTTTATGGGAACAATTGTATCATTGTAGCGTCCCCGAATGTTGCAGGCGCCACTATATCCTTGAGTACCATCGTTCCTGTCTCAGGGATAAGATGGACGGTGCCGCGTTTACGTGGATACAGATCCTGGTTCATTAAAGTCAAATTAAAAGTGACAACAGCAAGATCTCCAGGTTGCAGCACATTATTAGCCGAGCCTGAGCCGACCCTCTCTTCAGTGTAGCCAAATAGAGATGCAGTAGGTCCTACTGAACTGTTGGTTTGCAGGTTCAAAGTCGAAGAAGTTGATTCGTTTATATATTTAACGATAACCTTCGAGAAATCAATCGGTGAACCTCCGGCCGCAAGTTCCACTGTGATGTTTACTTTCTGGACATAGTCATTTCCAGTATCTGTTTCGCCCACAACTGACGTCACTTTCAGGTTGGAAGCCACTTCGGCAGTTGCCTCTTTGCCTGTCTGCTGCGCTTTCTGCTGCAATACGCCCGATGTCTGAATAAGCACTGCTGCCGCCACCGCTGCGACAAGTACCATCGCAATGAAGACTATCAGCGTGCCGATACCGACATCAGCTTTATTATTTTTCAATATACTGATTCTGGTTTTCATAACGCTCCATAATATTATTTTGTCTTCGAAACCCGGGTGGCGATGTACGCCATTCCTTGCTTCTTATTATTATGAGACTGATACTTGGATATAAATAGAGTTGTGAAAAAAGTGTGAAATTATGGGAAAAGTAGCATCAAGCGATTAAACAATCTTTCTTGAAAGCTTCTAATTCTCTGTGTTCCCTGTCAATCTTTATTTTCAGGGCTTCAAGCTCACGCATAATGCCAGTTTCATTTCTGGCTTTCCTGTCGGGGTAAAGCTGGCGCATCATAATGAAAAGTTTCCTGTCGCTGATGCTCTGCCTGAGCAAGCGGATATTTTTTTCTAAAAGAGCCCTGTCCCTTTCATTGAATCCCTTTACTGTCTCGATACAGTTTTCAACAAGAGCTGGGATTTCCAGGGCATCTCTTACAGCCATATAAAGACAGTCAACAGTAACAGGTTTCATAAGGTAGTCTGAGACCATGGACAAACGCGTGAAATCATCCATGCCCGGGATTTTTGAGGTAACAATCACCACTGGAATATCAGGTTCTGATTCCTTTATCTTTCCAACCAGTTCCCAGCCGTCCATATCTGAAAGTTCAAGATCAAGCAGGATCATGTCGGGCCTGTCCCGTTTCAACGTCAACAGGCAATCCTTTCCCGTATATGCCGTGTTAATTATGTATTTTTCAACATCCATGAGCAGCATTTCTGCAAAAAGGTCTGCAATATCGGGTTCGCTGTTTACGATAAGTAAGTATTTTAACTTTTTATTGCTCATATAATGGCTACATGAATGTCACACAAATATAAGCCTTAGTGGGATTAATTTTCACATCCGTTAACTATCCGGTGAGATGATGGGTCCGGCATGTTCTTCTTTGCATGCCGGGTTTTTGAAAATAGTTACCCGCAGGGATTATTCTGCTTTTACAAGGATCACACCGTTCTGGTCTGGCATTTTTTCAGTGTTATCACATAAATATGTGTATATCGATTGCTGGGCATCTTCAGAACAGGAGGCGTTTGAGAACTTCATGGATATCGATGAGGGATACAGCAACAGCTTGATTATTTTCTGGGGGTTCTTATTGTTCGAAAGATACATCGATATCAATATGGCTGCAAAATTATTTATTTCCGGGTCAGTACCCGTTACCTGGATTGAGATCTGGTCATCGCCGCTGTCAACAGACACAGTAGTTGGCCAGTTGAGGATAGAGAGCTCTTCGTTGATTATTTTATTCAGGCTGTTCGTATCATAGACATTGATGTCATTGTGGGGCGCAAAAAGCTGGAGCGTTTCACACATCGGCGGAAGACCATATTTCCTGCTGGCCAGAAGCCACCTGAACATCGTTAACGGGATCGTTACACCGTATATCCGGTTTTGTATTTGTTCCCTGACGTGGTTTTTTTCTTTCAAAATGTCTTTTGCCGTTTCAAGGCTTCCCATGTTCTCGGTCACAAAGCCTGTGAAGTCAATTATATCCCTCATTGCCGCCGAAAGGTTGCCCTGATGTTTTTTTAGCAACGGTTCAAGCAGTTTTAGATGGGCATCGCTTATTGATACGTTCTTTCTTAGCATTTATTCACACCTTTTTACACAATTTATGGGTTTGTTATCACAGTCGTTTGTCGCATCATCGCATTATAATGATGATAAGCATAATAATTGACTAAAAGTATTTAATATTAACTCGTCAAATATATATACCCCTTATGAAATTAACCCTGAATCCTGAAGGCAGTAGCTAATATCAGCCGGAACTCCGGTCTTTTTACCGGATTTCCATCAAATTAAGAAATTTCCCGGTACAGGACTGGCCGGCTTCTCCCCATCATTGCGCACCACCGGGCTCATGACTATCAGGTTTTCAGAGCAGCGGGATTGATATAGACTACCATTGGCATTGAGCACGTTCAAAAGGATCTTCTCAATGGCATTTATTGCACGAGAATCCGTATAACCGTGGTAAATCTTCAAGGTGTTCTCGTCCACATCGATCCGCTCGACAACGCCCATATATTCATATACTGATTTCATGGTAGAGATAAGAGTTCCTAACGGGATATCCCTTATCGGGACCTTATGTATGGCCTCGATGGATGCTGTAAGATAACTTGGCGCCTCTTTTCCCATCAGCAATTCATTATAATAATTTTTCGGGATGGTTACCATATTGTAATTGGTCTGTTTATACAGGTTAACGATGCATTTCCAGAATTCCATCTTTTTAGAGATTTCCGAGGTAATATCTTCCATCTGGCCAAAATAATCAACAAGAGATTGTCCCGCAAGATAGGGACTGGCCTGTTTCCTGAAATTGATAGTAATCGTACTGGATGTCCTTTTAAGAGAAACGATCTCCTGTTTTTTTTGGGAGACCATAAAGGAAGAGATAATACTCCCCAGGAATTCGGTTTTATAAACATTATTCCCGGTCAGCGTGACCCTCGCTTGCGACGGGTTCATATCATCGTCGTAGTCATATATCCTTACTTTTGTCTGCCAGCTTGTCCCTCCTGCCATTTCATCAAGATAGCCTTCAAATTCCGAAAGCCGTTCTATCCTGGAGGATTCAAGGAGGCTATTGATGATCTCCTGGTCTATGAGCCTGCCGTGTGCCTGCCTGATGAGCCAGTACATAACTGTTTCAGTGAGATTATTATCTGCTTTTAACCCGTCTATAAGCCCTGTTGCTGCATCGGGGTCTTTTATCATTGTATCGATAAGATCGATTATTTCACGCATAGCGGCGCTGAAATTTCCCTTATGCTTTATAATAAGGGGCTCAAGTTTTTTCAAATGGACTTTTTCTAATGATATATTTTTCCTGATAGACATATTCCTCTTTAACGGGAATTTCTTAGCGCCAAAATATCGTAGGGTTCACCTTAATATAAACAAATTTGTGAGGAATGTGTGAAGCCGGAAAGTTGTGTAAATTGTGTGCATATAAATAAGCTTGTGTGAAAAGGCTATTTTTAATCGTGATTTCCCTAAGAAAGGTTTTATTAATGTATATACATTATATCAAATGATATAAAATGGTTTCAAAGAGTACAACTATTTTGAGTTTTTTGCTTCCCATAGCCATGGTATTTGGCACCACGCTTGCCATTTATTTCTACAAATATTCTTCACTGACAATATTATATCTTTTTGCAGGCGGGGGATTTTTAATATGCCTGTACGTATTGATATTGAGATCGGAGAAAAGAAGGTCGGTCAGGTAGCTGAGTATAAATCCCGGATTTTTATGTACCCGGAATCCCAAGCTTGAGCTTTGAACCGCAAAAAGGACACATGATCCAGTTCGGGTCAATGGTTTTCTTGCAGAACTGGCAGATCCTGGAAACTTCTACTTTCTTTATCAGCACGTTGCCGCAGTTCGCACAATTTGTCCATACAGGATCAACGGGACTCTGGCATTTTTCGCACGGCTTGTACGTTGAAAGCCATTTCTGGCCTTTCAAATCCACGCCGCACTTGGTACAGAACTTGTACGAAACAACAAGCCTCTCCCCGCATGACATACATGTCGGAACATCGTGCCTGAGCGTGGGATTGAGTTTTTTCTTGAGATTCTCAATACACACGCCGGCTTCACGCTTGACCATTTCCTCGGGGTCTTTTTCGGCCAGCCCTTCGATTATTCTTACAAGCGTCTTTGTGAATTCCGGGATCTCAATATCCATTTTCCCGAAATCAACTTTATCTGTGTTTATTGAAGAAGAAATGTATTTCAGGGTCATGAAACGGGTCGCCACTATCTTGCTTTCAAGTTTTTCGAGCATGTGACGCCGTTCTTCTTCCGAAAGTATCTTGCTCATACTTATTCTGTAATCTCCTCAAGCGTTATGGCTAAAAGTATGGCAAATGCGAAATATAATATCAGGATAACAGACAATAATGCCTCAAATATCGGCAGGAAGCCTACAAAAATAACTGTTCCTATCGTTCCGACAGCCCTTGTAATACCCAGCAATATGAACAGACTCGTCATGATGATGAAATATTCCCACATAAGGTCCATTGTCTTTAAACCTTTTAGCTCTCTTGAGATGCCAACAAGCAGGTTAAAGGACAGGACTGTGCAAATTATGACAATAATCGAAGCTATTGTATTCAGTATTACCAGTAATGCTTCATTCATCCTGTTCCTCCTTGCTGAAAACTGTCCAGGGTTCTTCACGCATCGTTTTTACTATCTTCCGGAGACCAAATAGCAGTATCAGGAATACCATGACCTCTATCACAGGGTCAAGGATATTCAGGATAACAAGAGTAGTATCGATAACCTCAGTAGATTGTATAGTACTCACGGAATTAGCTATGTTCACCTTCAGGATATTCAATAAAATACCGACGGTCATGACAATGTTCCAGAATATCAGCATTATCATGGAAATAGAAAGGTATTTCCAGCTTTCTGAGCCTTTCTCCGCCCTCCTCCAGAGTCCTGCTGCCAGGTATGTAGAGCCGCATATGCCAAGGAGAAAGGATATCAACCGCACGATAGTACCGCTTGTATCCACACCCTCGATGATGCCATCAGCTTTAACGTTCGGCAGCATTAACAAAAAAAGACAGGACAGAGTTAATAACATGATTTTTTTTGACATTTCTTCTCCTGTTCTTTATTGCGTGTTTCGGATCTCATTTTGTTAAATCCAGTCTTTTAAAATAGAACTTGACCTTTAAGAATATAAACGGATTTGTGAAAAACGTGTGAAGTTGGAAAAACTGATTTATATTCAAAAAAAATATAATATAATAATATATTGAGATACGTGTCTTATTGCTTCTTTATACCAGTCCCCTTACGTTCTTATACCAGTCGCATGTCATACAGGTGCCAAGCTTCTGGGCATGTGTTCCCTGGACCTTTCCGCCGCAGAAAGTCCCTGCGACCATCCAGCAGTCCTTTCCATTTTTAGGGTAAGCCGGACATATACCCATTTCACTTACTTTACTTCCGCCTTTATCTCTTCCGCATTTTTTATGTTCCCAACAATTACTTGCTGCCATAGTTATCCAACATTAAAATTCGTGCCAAGGACTTAAGAATGATTGTGAAAAAAGTGTGAACCTTTACATATTTTTCCTGGAAACTTCACAGCTAATGTATTTGCTCATCAACCCGTTTTAGAATAAAACGCGATGCTATCATCCGCAGATCCTCTGCCAGCAGCTCAAGTTCATGGGCTGCCTTTACGAGATTCTCCATTGATGCTGATTGTTCTTTTGCGGCAGACAAAGCGCCCCGTGTGGCAGCCGCGGATTGCTCGCTGATAGAGAACACCCCCTCTACCGTAGCGGTGATCTCCTCTACAGAAGCGGATTGTTGTTCCGCTGCCGCGGCGATTTCCCCGACCATTGAGGCTACATTCCCGGATGCTTTTACAACCTGGTTGATGGACGAACTGGCATTCTCAATAGTTTTTGCGCCATCGTCAACAGTTTTTTTACCATGTTCCATACTTTCGACAACATGTTTTGTTTCCTGCTGGATACCTTTTATCAGCATAGTGATCTGGCTTGCCGCATTCCTTGATTCCTCTGCCAGTTTCCTCACCTCGCCAGCCACTACTGCAAATCCCCTGCCCTGCTCTCCTGCGCGGGCCGCTTCTATGGCAGCATTCAGGGCAAGCAGGTTCGTTTGGTCAGAGATGCCGGTAATGATAGTGACGATATCGCCTATAGCCTGGGACTTGGACTCAAGTTCTTTTATCATGGCTGCTGAGTTATCAACATTCATTTTGATTTCCGCCATCTTCTTTGCAACCTCCCCGGACATATGACCAACTTCCTGGGAGTTTTTATTGGCATTGTCGGCGCCCTCTGCGGCTTTTTGTGAATTGGCCGCGACCTGTGCTACGCTTTCTGACATTTCTTTAATAGCTTTGCTGATCTCCGCCATCTTCATAGCCTGCTGGCTCACGCCGCTTGAAATATCCCTGCTACTGTCCGATACCCTCATGGATTGGGCTTTCATTTCCTCACTTGACACCGAAAGTGCCTGTGCTGTCAAAGAAACTTTCAGGGCGGAGTCCTGCACCTGGCCAAGGATAGTTTTCAGGGTAGATGTCATTTTCCTGAAATATCCTGCAAGTTCTCCCAGTTCGTCACTTGATGAGACAACCACATCCATTGTCAGGTCCTTTTGGGCTATCCGGGTTGCCGCTGCGTCAAACTCATTTATCGGTTTGAGGATTGAGCGGGTCAAACCAATGCACATGAGGATCGAAGAGATTATGGAAAAAATAATAAAGAGAACAAGCCCCAGTTTCGGATCAATTATATCACTATAGCTTTCGCCATAAAGACCCAAGTAACCCACGATTAACATCAATGTATCCACCACAATAAAGCTGTACGCTATCTTCATCCCGATTTTGAACTTATTAATGGTCAGTTCGTTCACCTTATCCATGATGCCTATGAAACCCATACGGACACCTCTTGAGAATCTGAATGCTTCATTTAAAATCAAAACAGAGATTTACCAGCGTATAAAAATATTTGTGAGATAAGTGTGAAATCGACAGTTGAAAAAAATAAGGCCCATGGTAAGAACGGCAAGATGGAACTCGCCATCTGCCCTCTCTATATTTTACTCCAATTTCTGCGGTGCTTCACCAGAAAAGAGGCTGTCATTTACCTTTCTCTGCCGCAGAAATGTGTTTGGCCTGTTTCTGTCCGTGCTTCCGGGAAGTCTTGCTTTTGATCTGGGGCTTCTGCTCCGGTACCAGAGGTCCTTCTGCCTGGCTATGTACAGGCGCTGTCGTTAGTTCATGTTTTTCGGCTTCATTCACAACTACATGTTCCTGTTCGTGCAATGCATGTTCATCCGCTTGTTTTGGTTTCAACGCATCTTTTTGTTCATGCATTTGCGACGCCTTATGTTCTGCTGGAGGGTTCGGAATCAAAAGCTTGTCCACTTTTTTTGTGGTTGATGCTGTCCCAAGATTGAATTTTGCGACTTCAGCCTGCAATTCATCCGATAACCTTGCCAGTTCCTGGGCCGCCCTCACGAGAAGTTCCATTGATGCTGACTGCTGTTCTGCCGCAGCCGATGCTTCCTGCGTGCTTGCTGCGGATTCTTCGCTTATGGATGAGACATCTTCTATCGAAGAAGCGACCTCTTCAACCGAGGCAGACTGCTCTTGTGCCGTAGCAGCGATTTCCTGCACCATGCCGGCAACGTTCCCCGCGGCTTTAACTATGCGATCAATAGAAGATACGGTATTCCCGATAGTCTGTGCTCCTTCGTTCACGGTTTTTGTGCCCCTTTCCATGCTCTCGACAGCTTTCTTTGTTCCCTGCTGCACTTCTTTTATAAGCTCTGTGATCTGGTTCGCCGCGCTTCTTGATTCCTCGGCAAGTTTTCGGACCTCGTCTGCCACCACGGCAAAACCCCTGCCATGCTCACCTGCGCGTGCAGCCTCGATAGCCGCGTTCAGGGCAAGAAGGTTCGTCTGGTCCGCTATGTTGGTTATCACGTTGATTATCTCACCGATCTTCTGGGATTTGCTGTCAAGTTCTTTTATTACTACAGCAGAGTTGTCCACAGTTGCCTGAATCTCACCCATCCTCTGTGCGACCTCACTTGACATCTTCCCAACTTCCTGGGCGGCCTTATTTGCTTCCCCGGCGCCTTCGGCTGCCTTCTGGGAATTGGAAGCGACCTGCTGCACGCTCTCTGACATCTCTTTCATGGCCCTGCTGATCTCAGCCATCTTGGAGGCCTGCTGGCTTACGCCATTAGCGATTTCCTGCGTTGTATTTGACACCTGTTCCGTGGAAGCTTTCATCTCTTCACTTGATGCCGAGAGGTCCTGTGCTGTAGAGGAGACCATCGTTGCAGATTTCTGCACCTTTCCAAGGACGTTTTTTAAATTCTCGGTCATGGACTGGATGGCCCTTGAAAGCTGGCCCACCTCGTCCCTGGAATCGCTCTTCACCTGTACAGTGAGATCTCCCTCAGCGACTTTCCTGGAAGCCTGGAGCATACTGTCCACCGGTCTTGTAAGGCTCCTTGCAAACCATAATCCCAGGAGTGTCCCTGCAATCGAGAAGATCAATATCGCCAGGATCAGGCTGTTCCTTATGGCATTAACGGGGTCGCTGAAATCCTCAAGATAACTTCCGGACGCTATGATCCAGTCCTTCGGTCCATAATAAGTATAGGCCACCACTTTATCGCGGCCTTCCCAGGGATACTGGATATACCCTTCCTTCGTCTCTGTTATTTTCTTGATGAAATCATATTCATAAATGTTTTCCCCTTCGCGGTTTGGATGGATTATAAGGTTACCTTGCGAGTCTATGACATAGAGATAACCGGTTTTGCCGACAATTATGCTTTTCATCTGCTCTTTGATGTGGTTTATAAAGGGCTCTTCCGGGATGCCGACATACAACAGGCCTATTATTTTGCCGGACTGGTCTTTGATCGGCTCATAGGCTGTCAGGTACCATGCATTCACTACCCACGCCCTGCCAAAATACGTTTCACCGCGAGTTACTGATGCATCATATACAGGCTGTGATACTTTTGTTCCCACAGCGCGCGTACCATCGTTCTGGAGAACGTTCGTGGAGATGCGGACCGCTTCGTTCCCATTTACCTGGAAGACCGTTGCTGTGCCGCCGACCATGTTCTTTACAGCATCTACTATCTCAAAATTCCCGTTAACTACATAATTGTCGCCCAGCACCATTTTCCCGTCAGCGAGCCTGGGTTTTCCCCTTGCATAGAACTGGAACCTGGCAACTCCGAGGGAATTATTCACATTGTTCTGGGCAAGCGAGTAAGTAATGGTTATATAATCCTTTTCTAATTGGACCTGCTCCTCTAATTTCTTTTGTATTTCGGTATGTATGGCCATCGTTGTTTCATTGTAGGCGTATAGTCCGATTATGGCCACAGGTATGATCGAAAGGATCAATGCGAACGCAATAATTTTATGTTTTATACTTATGTCCTGTATTTTCATTAACGTTCCTCATGCATTATTTTCAAATTTATTGTCTTAATATTCGGCTTCATAAGCCCTCTTGTTAATGACTACCTAACGGCGGACCACCACGAAAGCAGTTGTACCCCGATACACATTTTTCAAGCTATCAATAAAGCTGGCGTTTTAAAAGACGTTTTAGTAGAGATTTCCAATGTTTCACCATATCATAAACCGATTTGTGAATATCGTGTGAAAGGAAGTTACACATTTCCAGTAATGTTATAATTATCCGGTTCAGGTACAGATGACGTCTCACCAAAATTGAATTTTGCGACTTCAGCCTTCAATTCCTCTGCCAGCGCTGCCAGTTCATTGGTAGCCTTTACGAGCATTTCCATTGATGCCATTTGCTCTTGCGCGGCAGCCGAGGCTTCCTCGGTGTTTGCAGCAGATGCCTGGCTTATGTTTGAGACATCGTCGATCGAGGCTGAAACTTCTTGTATGGATGCTGATTGCTCTTCTGTTGTAGCCGCTATTTCCTGTATCATGGTGGCTACGTCCCCGGCAGCTATTAC
Source organism: uncultured archaeon (assembly GCA_902386205.1). Lineage (GTDB taxonomy): Archaea > Halobacteriota > Methanosarcinia > Methanosarcinales > Methanoperedenaceae > Methanoperedens. The sequence goes on from CABMIH010000053.1 coordinate 46,877, forward strand.
AATATTGTTGACCGAGGATGCAGTATTCCCGATGATCTGGGCACCATCATTGACAGTTTTTGTACCCTGATCCATGCTCTCAACTGCTTTCTTTGTTTTAAGCTGGACTTCTTTAATGAGTCCTGTTATCTGGTCCGCTGCATTTCTTGATTCCTCGGCAAGCTTTCGGACTTCGTCCGCCACCACTGCAAAACCCCTTCCGTGCTCACCTGCGCGGGCGGCCTCGATGGCCGCGTTAAGTGCAAGCATGTTCGTCTGGTCTGCGATATTGGTAATTACTTCGATTATCTCGCCTATCTGCTGGGATTTGATCTCAAGCTCTTTTATCACCGTAGATGAATTAACCACTGCTGCCTGGATTTCTGTCATTTTCTTTGCGACCTCCCCGGACATATGGCCTACCTCCTGGGCGGCCTTATTGGCATTATCGGCACCCTCTGCGGCTTTCTGGGAATTGACAGCGACCTGCTCCACGCTTCCGTTCATTTCTTTCATGGCCTTGCTTATTTCTGAAATCTTCAAAGCCTGCTGGTTCACTCCCTGGGCAATATCCTGTGAATTGCACGAAACCTGGTTTGCAGAAGCTTTCATCTCATTGCTTGATGTCAAAAGCTGCTTCGATGTTGATGCCATCTTTTCAGCGCTGTTATTTAAAGTCAGGATAAGCTGCCGCAGGTTTTCCTGCATATTATTTATTCCAGTGGTTATTTTCATGAAATCGCCTTTGGCCTCCACCCTGACACGTTTTGTCAGGTCTCCTTTTGATAAGGCCACAAGCACGGTGTTGACGTCGCTGATAACATTCCGCAGGTTGCCCTGCATGTTGTTTATCGCGGTCGTTATTTTTTCAAAATCGCCTTTTGCTTTTACGCTCACTTCCCTGCTCAGGTCCCCTTCAGATAATGCATCCAGGGTTTTGTTAATATCCCTTATCACATCCTTCAGGTCGTTCGCCATTGCCTGGAAGGTATTTGAAAGTGCACCAATTTCATCTTTTGAGGCATTTTTTAGCTTAACTTCCAGTTTTCCATCTGCAATATCTTTCGCGCCCAGCACCATCTCGCCCATGGGCCTGGTAATGGAACGGGAGATATAGAAACCAAGAACTATTCCTGTGACTGCTGCAATAACCACGGAAATCACTATCAGCATGATATAATAGGTCTTTTCATTTCTGGCATCCTCCCCAGAAGCCTGCATCGACATTTTCTGGTCCAGGTTGAATTTCAAAAGCAGGGTGTTGAGTTCTTCTTCCCTCTTTTCCAGTTCCTGCATTCTTCCGCTATCAGCGGGTGCCAGTACAAGTTCTTCGAATTCCCTGTATTTTGAATTTATATTGTCAATAACCGCTTTATCCGCCCCTTTCTCTTCCAGGTCTGCAATTATAGCGTCGATCTTTTTCTTGTTTTCATCAAAAATTATCGCCGCCTCTTTGTTGCCATTGATATGATCGCGAGCCAATTTTTGCTGGTCCATAACGAGCATCTGAAGTTCAGAGGATTTATCTGCAAGTACCATACGCTTGTTCAAAACTTCATCAAGGTGCTCTCCAACGGTATTTATGCCCGAATATCCGATGAATCCTACAACAGCGAGCAGGATTATCACAAAAGCGAATCCGCCTACCAGTTTCTTTCCAAGAGATAGATCATTTATGTGCAGCATAATAAGTGGAATTGATATATATCCAGAAAGGACATCACCCTGATATATACAAAATTGTGAAAAAAGTGTGAAATTATGTAGATACTGTCTATCCCAGTTTGAATTTTGAAACTTCAGCCTGTAAACCTTCAGACAATCTTGACAGTTCCTGGGCTGCCAATACGAGCTGTTCCATAGATGCCGACTGTTCCTCTGCGGCGGCCGAAGCCTCCTGTGTGCCGGCCGCTGCGTCTTCGCTTATCTTCGAAACATCCTCGATAGAAGCCGTGACCTCTTCTACTGATGCATATTGCACTTCCGCGGTTGCTGCAATTTCCTGGACCATCGATGCCACCTCCCCTGCTGCTTTGACGATACGGTTGATGGAAGCGACAGAATTCTCGATAGTCGTGGCGCCTTCGTTAACTGTCTTTGTGCCCTGTTCCATGCTTTCGACGGCCTGTTTTGTTCCCGTCTGCACTTCTTTTACGAGTTCAGTGATCTGGTTCGCCGCAGTTCTTGATTCCTCGGCAAGTTTCCTGACCTCTTCGGCAACCACCGCAAAGCCCCTGCCGTGTTCACCTGCGCGGGCTGCCTCAATAGCCGCGTTCAGTGCAAGCATGTTCGTCTGGTCTGCGATATTTGTTATCGCGCCAATGATCTCGCCTATCTTCTGGGATTTGCTGTCAAGCTCCTTTATCACCCTTCCTGATTTATCAACCGTTACCTGGATTTCAGTCATTTTCTGCGCGACCTCTCTTGACATCCCGCCCACTTCCTTGGCTGTCTTATTGGCCGCTTCTGCACCCTCAGCCGCTTTCTGCGAATTGACTGACACCCGCTGCACGCTCTCAGACATCTCTTTCATGGCTTTGTTGATCTCTCCCATCTTGGCCGCCTGCTGGGTAGCCCCCCTGGCAATATCCTGGGTTGTAAGCGATATCTGGTCAGTAAATGATTTCATCTCCTTGCTTGATGTTGATAGTTCCTGGGAGGAAAGCGCTACATTTTCAGCGCCGTTTTTCATCGTCAATATGAGTTTTTGCAGACTTTCCTGCATATTATTTATCCCGGCAGTGATCTTCCCGAAATCACCCCTGGCATCCACCTGGACGCGCTTTGTCAGGTCGCCTTCTGATAATGCGCCCAGCACACTGTTAATATCCCCGAAGATTTTTCGAAAATCGCTTTGCATTTTGTTGATCCCGGTTGTTATCTTCTCAAAATCCCCTTTTGCTTTTACCTGGACTTCCCTGCTCAGGTCTCCTTCTGATAATGCGGCGAGAACTTTGTTCACATCCCCGATTACTTCATGAAGATCATCCGCCATGGTCTGGAAAGTGGTAGACAGCGTGCCGATTTCGTCTTTTGACGCAGCGACTACCTTGATCTCCAGTTTACCGTCTGCAATGTTTTTCGCACCCCGCACGACCTCGCACATGGGCTTTGTGATGGAACGGGAGATATAATACCCGATGCCAAGACCAAAAGCTATCGCCAGGATGGACAGCGCCGTCACTATCACTGCCGCTTCGGAATTATTTCTGTCCAAATCATTCATTTTTGCGGTTTTGTCGGCATCAAAATCTATAAGGAATTCACCTACTATCGGCTCTATATTGCGAACAACGGATGTGAATTCGGCATCCCTGGAATCTATCCTCTTGTTTATGTCTGCTAATTTGTCAAATGCTGAAGTATATATAAGGAGTTTGGCGTTAATGTCATCCTTGACTTTCTGGGGCAATTTGCTGGCTGAAATATCGCTCTTAAGTATCTTTTCATCATCGTGGAGCTTCTTCTGGTACTCATCGCCGCCGCGAATCATGTAGTCCTTTTCGTCGCGCCTTAACTGCAGCATATCCGCAAGGAGCAGGCTATCTTCCTGCTTTTTTACCAGTTCTTCTATTGTATGCGCCGCAGTCCTGAGTTCACCCTGGAGACCCGAGTTCTCATCCATACCTTTTACCCTGGCAAGCTCGACATGCTCCAGGAAAAGTTTTTCAGACTCGGTCGACAGGAATATGATCCTGTCGGCCATATCTTTTCTTTCCTGCGGGATATCCATTTTTTTTATTTCTTCTGCGATTTTCCTGACATCTGCGCCAGCCTGTAATGCCATATCTGCAGAGTTATTATCATGGAGTGACATGAATTGCAGCACATACTGCCTTTCTTCAAGCATTTTTATTTGCATCTTAAGGCCCATTTGTGCGGATGAGAGTTCGTCCTCCATAAAACGTTCCATTTCCCCATCCTGGGAGTTAAGGGCCATAAGGCTTACTGCGCTTACTATTAATAGTAAGATACTTATCAGCGCGAACCCGCCGATCAATTTCCTGCCAAGAGACAGGTCTTTTATATTAAATATCATACCCGTTTCTTTCTATCCCGGCATATTATCGCCGGGTTTTGGTTGTGTCGTTTTTTCTGTGCCATCAGGGGCTTCAGGTTTCTTCATATGCTCCTTTGCCGCCTTTCGTTTAAGTGGTGGTTTCTTTTCGCGTTTTGGGTGTTCATCAGCGTCCTGTTTATCCGATACCTTTTTATTGTCCGGCGGCCTGGGCACTTCTTGTACATCTGGACCTTTCTTTTTGTCATTGGGGGGTTCATTGACGTTTTTTATGTCAGATACCGCTTTATGTTCCTTTCCCGGTGCCTTATTTTTATCAGCAGGTTCAGTTTCATGCCCGGATGTTTCATCCCTGTGATCCATCGTGGGAACCGTATTCCCAAGATTGAATTTAGCAACTTCAGCCTTCAATTCTTCGGACAGTTCCGCCAGTTCCTGTGCGGCTTTTGCCAGTTGTTCCATTGATGCGGACTGTTCTTCTGCACTGGCCGTTGCTTCCTGGGTGCTTGCTGAAGATTCTTCACTTATGGCAGATACCTCCTCTATCGAGGATGTGATCTCACTGACAGATACCGACTGTTGCTCAGATGCGGCAGCGATCTCCTGTACCATGGTAGCAACATCCTCAGAAGCTTTGACGATACTATTGATCGCAGTGACTGCATTTTCCACAGTCCCCGTGCCTTCCCCGACCTTTTTTGTGCCACGGTCCATGCTTTCAACGGCCTGTTTTGTCCCATGTTGTATCTCTTTTATCAGTTCGGTGATCGTTCCTGCTGCACTTCTTGATTCCTCGGCAAGTTTCCGGACCTCGTCTGCCACCACGGCAAATCCCCTGCCATGATTACCAGCCCTTGCTGCCTCAATGGCTGCATTCAGGGCCAGAAGATTGGTCTGGTCAGCAATGCCTGTGATGACGCCGATTATCTCTCCGATTTTCTGTGATTTGGTCTCAAGTTCTTTTATCACTGCAGACGAATCATCTACTGATGACCTGATCTCAGCCATCTTGTGCAGTACATCGCCGGACATGCTGCCGACATCTTTTGCCGTCTTATTGGCATTGTCGGCCCCTTCGGCAGCTTTCTGTGAATTGACTGAAACCTGCTGGATGCTGTTTGACATTTCTCTCATGGCTTTGCTTATCTCAGCAAGCTTTGAAGCCTGCTGGTTTACGCCGTTTGCGATATCCTGTGTTGTAACTGATACCTGCCCGGTCGCGTTTTTCATTTCCTCGCTTGATGCTGAGAGCTGCCTGGAAGAAAAAGCCACTTTTTCAGCGCTGTTTTTTAATGTGGTTATAAGTTGATGCAAATTATTCTGCATGTTTTTAATACCGGTAGTTATCTTTCCAAACTCACCCTTTGCCTCTACTCTGACCTTCCTTGTAAGGTCCCCTTCTGACATTGCAGCCAGAACATCGTTTACTTCCGTAATAACTACCCGCAGGTCATCCTGCATTTTCTTTATCCCTATGGTAACCTTCTCGAAATCTCCTTTGGCTTTTACCTGGATCTGCCTGCTTAAGTCTCCCTCGGATAGCGCGCCTACAACACTGTTGACATCCTCAATGACTGCTTGCAGGTCATTCGCCATTGTCTGGAACTTGTTTGAAAGAGTTCCGATTTCATCCCCGGATGAATTCTGGATCTTTACTTTCAGTTTCCCATCAGCGATTTCTTCTGCAACATTTACAAGATTATATATCGGTTTTATCAATTTATTTGACATCAAGAGGCCGAGAAGCATGGCAAAAATAAGGCTCCCCGCACCTATCAATAATATGTTCTGCTGCGCGTTTTTCTTAAGATCGACGAAAGGGGCCTCCGGCGTTCCCACATAAAGTATGCCTATTACTTTTTTATCGATGTCATATATCGGTTCATACCCCGTAACGTACCATGCATTAACTACAAACGCACGGCCGTAGTAAGTTTTTCCGTCGCGCATGACCGCATTGTATATTGGTATAGATACTCTTGTGCCTATCGCCCTGTTCCCGTCCAGTTTCTTAACATTTGTGGAGACGCGAAGGTCATTCATGAATATCGTGGATGTCTCTACCTTTACTGCATTTTTAGTTTCATCCACTATGGTAAAATCCCTGTTTATAAGATGTCCCACCACGACAGTTCCGGCAATCTTCCCGTCCGAATATATCGGACTGGATGCTTTTATCATCATTCCCGATGTTTCGACCTTCTTGTCCGTAGCCATTGCCCCGTCTGTGGGGATGAGTTCGAGTTTTGCCTGCTCCTCCAGTTTATCCTTTGCAAGTTCGTCTGCTTGTACGATAGCTGTAGCAACAGCATCCTTGCCCTTAAGAGCAGAGGCAACGAACGGGTCGGCTGCAAGGCTCTCTCCATTCTGCGAAGGATTATTGCTCCGTGCAATGACCCTGCCTGAGGAATCGGTAACTATGATGGTGCTTATGAAAGGATACTGGTTCTTCACAGATTGGATATATTTTGAAATGCTGGAATTGGAAGAAGTCTGTATGTCCCCTTTATTTGCCACGAAATAAGCGGTCATCTGGAGTTTTTTCTCCATGCCGCTGTAAATCTCATGGGCTGCCCCGAGGTCTCCCACTATCTTTGTCTGCGCCTGTCCGCCTATGCCCTCATCTATAAGATTAGTGCTAAAAAGTGCAAGGGCGATCAGCGGTATCAACACGACAGTTACTATTGTTATCAATAGCTTTGTCTTTATTTTTATGTTTCCTAACATTGCGACATTCAGCTTCATTATTCACTTCGACCTCTGTTATTGGTTCCCTTTACGGCTGCAAATGGCGAAAACCGGACGTTATCATTCTTTGACTAATCCTCTCACCAAACAGCGTTTTTTAATCTTCTTATGCTGTGATTTCCAATGCTTTCTCCACAATATAAGCCAATTTGTGAAGAAGGTGTGACAAATAAGGACGACATATTTATATTAATAAAAAATATGCGCCGGACAGTTATGTTTTTACTATTTTATACCAGTCGCATACCAGGCACGTATCATGTTTTTGGGCTTGTGTACCCTGTACTTTCCCTCCGCAGAAAGTTCCTGCCACCTTCCAGCATTCCTTTCCTTTTTCTGGATAAGAGGGACATATACCCAGTTCTCCTGCCTTGCTTCCGCCTTTCTCCCTCCCGCATTTCATGAATTCCCAGCAGTTCTTAACGTGATTTTTTTCTATCTGTTTTTTCTTGCCTTTAGTTTTCTCTTCGGGTTTTGCAGGTTTTCCCCCCATTTCCGCCGGTTTCTTTTCAACCATTTCCATCTTTTTTATTTCCTGCACTGCCGGTTTCTCTTCATCCCTTTGAATTTGTCCAGAAGTATCCGATTTTGATCTGCCTTTCAATTTCACGACATCTTCCTGCAGCTTATCGGACAATTCCGCAAGTTTCTGTGCAGACATTACAAGCTCCTCCATCGACGAAGTCTGCTCTTCCGCAGCAGCCGAAGCTTCCTGGGTGGCGGCTGCGGATTCCTCGCTGATAGTGGATACATCTTCAACAGTGGCTGATATCTCTTCTACAGACACGGATTGTTCTTCAGAGGCTGCGGCGATCTCCTGCACCATGGTGGCCACTTCCGCGGCAGCTTTTACTATGCGATCTATGGCAGTGACAGCCGTCTCAACTGTCCCCGCCCCCTCGGTGACGGTCCTTGTGCCTTTGTCCATGCTCTCAACCGCCTGTTTTGTCCCGTGCTGGATCTCTTTTATCAGTTCGGTGATCGTACCAGCTGCACTTCTTGATTCTTCCGCAAGTTTCCTGACCTCGTCTGCCACCACTGCAAAACCCCGGCCATGATCCCCTGCCCGTGCGGCCTCGATCGCTGCGTTCAGGGCAAGAAGGTTCGTCTGGTCCGCGATAGCGGTTATCACACCTATTATCTCGCCAATTTTCTGTGATTTTGTATCAAGTTCTTTTATGACCCTGGATGATGTGTCAACTGTCATCTGAATCTCGGTCATCCTCTTCAATACCTCTTTGGACATGCCGCCCACTTCCTGTGCGGTCTTATCTGCGGCATCGGCGCCTTCAGCCGCTTTCTGGGAATTGGCTGAAACCTGCTGGATGCTTTCCGACATCTCTTTCATGGCCCTGCTGATCTCAGCCATCTTGGAGGCCTGCTGGCTTACGCCCTGTGAGATATCCTGGGATGTGTTTGATATTTGCTCAGTAGCGGCTTTCATCTCCTCGCTTGAAGCCGAGAGCTCAAGCGCTACATCGGCGACCTTCCTGGAAGCATAAAGCATGGTATCCACGGGCTTTGTGACAGAACGGGAGGCATATATTCCTATGGCAAGGCATGTTATTATCGTTATCAGGGATAGCACCGTTACAGTCGCTTTGGCCGTTGAGCTCATTTTCTGGGTTTCCGCTCTCACCACAGATTCGTCGGCTATGGCATCGGTTATGAATTCAGCCACTATCGGCTCTATCTCATGGACTTTATTTGTAAACTCCGCTTTCTTTGAAATGATCTGGGAATCTATATTTACGAGCTTGTCAAAAGTTGAAACATACACAAGGAGCTTGTTATTAATGGTATCTTTGGCGTTTTGTGACAGCTTGCTTGCAGCAATGCGGTCCCTGAGTATTTTTTCATTATCATGCAGTATCTTCTGGTTATCTGCCCCCCCGCGCAGAATATAATTTTTTTCATCCCGCCGCAGTTCCAGCATACCTGCCATTAACCCGTCATCGTTCTGTTTCTTGATTTCATTTTCAACATCACGGGCCGCTGTAAGAAGTTCCCCCTGGAGCCCCGAGTTCTCATCCAGTCCTTTTGTTTTTGTAAGCTGGGCAACTTCGAGGAACGGTTTTTCATATTCCCCAATCAATACTATCACTTTGTCTGCCATCTCCTTTCTTTCAGGAAGGACATCCAGGTTCTTTATATCCCCGGCGTTCTTCTTAACTTCGGCAGTCGCCGCAGTCACTTTATCAATATAAGATGCATCAAGGCGCACCAGGAAATCTTTCTCCGAGCGCCTTGCCTGGAGCATTTGAGAATTAATTTCATACGCCTTTTCTTTTAACGTGACTTCATTTTCCAGTAAGGATTTTGTTTCACTATCAACTGTACCAAGGGTGGTTATGTTCGTTAAGCTCAGGATTATAAGCAATATCGTTATAAGCCCGAACACACCCACGAGTTTTTTCCCCAGCGAAATACTCTTTAAATTTATCATTTGATCCTCCGTTTTATTGATATTTCCTTCTTTTTTATTTCATCTTCACAACTGCCAGTAAGTTTTATCAAAAAATAAAAACCCCTAAGTGACTTCATAAACCCAATGATTACAGTTAATGTACATGATTATGATAATGAGACTTAACATCTTTATACTATATATTTTTAATGGTTTGTAATATTTTAAAGTGGTGCTAAAATTACAACGGCGTTGTAATATTTCAAAGCGGTTAAAATATTTATAAGGTCTTATTTTTTTATCAGTATGTGTATTGATACACCTACTATAAAACTTTTAAGGGCTTCTGTCCTTGTGGCTTTTTCCGGCGCCTGCAAATTACACATAGCTTTCCTCTTCCTGGATATCGAACCCAAGGTAACTATCTACCTGGCCGGTTTCCTTGTGATCTATGCAACATACACTTTGGACCGTGCCACTGGAAGCGAAGAAGATAAGATCAATAAAAAAGAGTTCACATCAGCAAGGAAAGATATAGCCCTTGTTTTTTGCCTTGTTTCTTTAGCTGCAGGTTCCTGGCTTTTTTTACAGGAAGATCTTCTTTTCATCTCTTTTTTGCCTTTTATTATTGGCTATATCTACAGTAAAGGAATACACATGGGACGGATTTCCCTGAAACTGAAAGGCAACTTTGGCATGAAGAATTTGACGGTCGCCCTTACATGGAGTTCGATCATTTCCGCGATCGTCCTGCGCTGGGTGAGTATCCCGGTCGTATTATCGTTTGTTTTCCCCCTCTTCGCAGTTAAAAGTTTTATAAATACAGTGATATACGACTTCAGGGATGTTAAGGGCGATTCCGTGGCAGGAATAAAGACCCTGCCCATCTTCCTGGGGGAGGGGACGACTCGATCATTACTCCAGTCCATGCACATCATACTGCACCTGTGGATAGCGATCGCCATGTTCCTGGGCTTTGTAAGACCGGAAATAACCATGTTCATGACGTTAGGACTCACAGGCCTCATATATACCCGGTTTTATACGAGGGCATCCCAAGAAAACGAATCAAGGTACAAGAAAATTATGCGGGATGTTATCGTGGACGGGGAATTTATCCTGGCTGTAATTCTTGATGCGATCATATCCTTTTGATCTCTTTTGCTTTTGAGAGAAAATGATCGAACAGATCCTCACCCCACTTTATGGCCGAACTGTCAGAGCTTTCAAGGTCTTTCTGGGAATCGTACCCCCCGTTCTTAAAGAAGAGCGATAAAGAAAAAAAACAATTCGTGACCGTGCCTGCAACTTTAATATCCTCATCAGAAACATACAATCGCTGGCCTGGAAAGCTTAATGTTTTCCTCATCGTCTCAAGATAATCGTTTTTTGCCCTGTTGAAAACGTCCCTTGTCAGGATCAGGGAAGTCTCGGCTCCGCCCATTGCAAGCTGCAGGAAGAAAGGGGGATACTGGGGATGGAATATAGGCGAAACACCTTTGATATGCTTAGATTTTATGAGGGCCTCGACGAATTCCCTGTGGGGCTCAAATATTTCGCTCATTTTGCTTTCGATCAGAGTGGAGTTCTCAAGCTCATATATCCTGTTCAACAGGTATTGCGGGATAGCTTTGATCTCATGGTCAGTCCAGAAATCCTCATATTTTTCGACTATATCTATCGTCCTGGAAAATGAATTAAAAACCTCTGCGATTATCATCCCTATTTCAGTGAGTGCATAAGTCTTACCCTCCTGCCGGACCAGGTTCACTTCTTCCAGCTTCCTTATCTGCGGGATCATTCCTGCAGAAGTTACTTCAAGAGATTTCCTTATCTCTTCTAATGTTTTCGGGCCGTCTCTCAGGAAAATAAGAAGGCTTTCCCTTTTCCTGGAATGTGTAATGGCTCCTATCAGTTTACTCATCGTTTTTACCTTCCTGGGATTTTAGCATATCATTCCTACCCTGATTACTCTTTGAAGATTCTTATCTACGAGTATTAATATAGTTTTCTGAAAAATCTCTAACTTTGAAATTTTTTTAATTCATGCGATATTTTCTTGTACAGTTCCGTGGTTTAATCTTGCTACCTCTGCCTGCAAATCCAGGGACAGGCCTGCCAGCTCCTGGGCCGCCTTCACCAGGTTTTCCATGGATGCCGCCTGTTCTTCCACGGCAGCCGAAGCTTCCTGTGTGGCTGCTGCCGATTCTTCGCTGATCGTGGAGACATCCTCGACCGAAGCTGAAATTTCCTCGATGGAAACCGATTGTTCTTCTGCGGTTGCTGCGATTTCCTGGATCATGGTAGCGACATTTCCAGTAGCTTTGACGATGCGGTCAACAGCGGCGGCAGTATTCTGTATGGTGCCTGCGCCTTCACTCACTTTTTTCGTACCTTTATCCATGCTTTCAACAGCATTCTTTGTGCCATTCTGGACCTCTTTTATCAATCCGGTAATCCTGTTGGCTGCCTCCCTTGATTCCTCGGCAAGTTTCCTTACTTCGTCAGCCACCACTGAAAAACCCCTTCCATGCTCTCCTGCCCGCGCAGCCTCGATGGCAGCGTTCAGGGCAAGCATGTTCGTCTGGTTTGCGATATTGGTTATCACATCGGTAATCTCCCCTATGGTATGGGACTTGCTTTCAAGCTCTTTTATCAGGACCGCAGAGCCATCCACTGTCAACTGGATCTCGGTCATCTTACTCAAAACTTCACCTGACATCCCGCCCACTTCCTGTGCGGTCTTTTCCGCCACTTCCGCCCCCTCAGCCGCTTTCTGGGAATTGGCCGCCACCTGCTGCACGCTCTCTGACATCTCTTTCATGGTCCTTGTTATCTCTGCCATCTTCTGGGCCTGCTGGCTTACACCCGCAGCTATATCCTGGGTCGTGCCTGAGATTTGCCCGGTTGAGTTTTTCATCTCCTCATTCGAGTTTGAAAGCTCCTGCGCCACACTGGCAACTTTACCTGAAGCATGAAGCATGCTGTTCACAGACCTTGTGATGGAACGGTAGATGTAAATGCTGGTACCGGCGCCTGTTAAGATCGCAACCACCGCAAGTGCGAGAACCGCCATTCTTGAAGCGCTGTTGGATTGAGCCATCGCATCCATGCCGTTCGCCCTGTGAACCTGTGAATCCTGTACTATGCCTGCGACAAGAGTATCTATCTGGCTGGCCTGGTTAACGATCCCCTCTTCTTTTTTTCCTTCTTCAAGGGATAAGCTTACAAATTTATCAAAAGCGGCAAGGTACTGGTCAAGTTTTGAGATGGTCTGCTTTTTATCATCGGCAGATGCCCTGGATGCTGTTACGCTCTTTTTTGCACTCTGGATGGCATCCCGTACTTTAGCCTGGTAAGCAACATCCTTTCGGATCACAAAGTTCTTCTCATGTCTCCTTGCTTCAAGGAGCGAAGCAAGGGCATCGGTATTGTTATTCTTTTTTATTCCAGCCTCGGCATCCCGCGCCAGGTTTATAAGATCCCCGTTCAATCCTTCCATTTCTGTCAGGCCGATCTGCTTCTGTAATGAAACAAGTTCAAGGAAATTATTCTCATATCCTGTTATCAAAACGAGAATATTATTGGCATCGTCTTTATTTTTCTGCTCCACATCCAGTTTTTGTATTTCTGCAACATCATTTTTAATTCCATCAACAGAAGACTTTACTTTGTCCACATACTGGAGGTCGCTTCGCATCAGGAAATTTTTCTCATCGCGCCTTGCCTGGAGGAGTTTGATGTTTATATCGTCCGCTTTTTTCTCCAGTGCCACATCGTTATCAAACAGGCTTTTTGTTACTTCTTCCATTGAACCCAGTTTTGTAAGGCTCAGTGCTGCAACTATTATAAGTAAAAGGATCACAAAGCCAAATCCGCATACCAGTTTCCTGCCAAGGGATATGCCGTGATGATGCATAGGTCTCAGGCTGCGGCTTCCTGGACCGCCTCCCTGGATATGGTGTGGATGCTATGCAGTTCGTCGGCCCCAAGAACCTTTCCCATGTTGAGGAGGATCAAAAGCCTGTTATCCAGCTTTCCCACGCCGAGGACATACTCGGTGCCTATCTTGCTTGCGATTACGGCAGGCGCAGGCTCAACGTTCTTTTCCTGCAGGCGGATGACCTCGCTCACGGCATCTACAACGAACCCCATCACGGTATCGCCTATGTTGGCCACTATGATCCTTGTGTTCTCGTCCTGTTCCTTGCTTTCCATGCCCATTACTACATTGAGGTTGATCACTACGATGATCTTTCCCCTGAGGTTGATCACGCCCCTGATGTATCCCGGCGCCTGCGGGATCTTTGTGATATTTGTCATGCGGATTATCTCCTGCACGTTCATTATCTCAACGCCGAATTCTTCGCTGCCTATGTTAAAAACAACGAGCTGTAGCTCGCCGTCCGCCACGCGGGTTTCATTTTCCTTTTTATCTGTCATGTAAATCTTCCTTCCTTTATCTCCTTTCATGTCAGGTATTTTTCTTGAAAACTTCACAGGTCATGCAGTTGTGCAATTTCGCTTCCGCATCACCCTGTTTTATACCTCCGCACCATGTCCCCTCTATCAGCCAGCAACGTGTTTCTTTGGAGTTATATGCAGGGCACTTCTGCTGGATCTCATTTTTGCATTTCTTAATATCCCAGCAGCGGATGAACTCGTCTGCGGATTTTAGCACAAAGCGCGATGCAGCCATCTGCAGTTCCTCGGAAAGTAGCGCGAGATCCTGGGCAGCTTTCACAAGCTGATCCATCGATGCGGCCTGCTCCTGTGCCGCTGCCGAAGCCTCCTCTGTGCCTGCCGCTGATTCCTGGCTTATGGCCGAAACTTCTTCTACCGAAGCCGTCACTTCCTCAACAGAGGCGGATTGCTCCTCTGATGCCGCCGCTATCTCCTGGATCATGTTGGAAACATCCCCTGCCGCTTTGACGACATGGTTGATGGATAAAGCGGCGTTCTCAATGTTTTTGGAACCTTCACCTACGGTTTTCGTGCCTTTCTCCATGCTCTCGACAGCTTTCTTTGTCCCCTGCTGCACCTCTTTTATAAGCTCTGTGATCTGGTTCGCCGCGCTTCTTGATTCCTCGGCAAGTTTTCGCACCTCGTCTGCCACCACAGCGAAACCCCTGCCGTGCTCGCCTGCCCGTGCGGCCTCGATGGCTGCGTTCAGGGCAAGGAGGTTGGTCTGGTCGGCAATATTGGTTATCACGCTTATGATCTCGCCTATCTTCTGGGACTTGCCGTCAAGTTCTTTTATTACTACAGCGGAGTCATCCACAGTAGTCTGGATCTCACCCATCTTGTTCGCCAGTTCGATTGATATCGTGCCGACTTCCTGGGCCGTCTTATTGGCACCCGCTGCACCTTCGGCCGCTTTCTGGGAATTGGCCGCCACCTGCTGCACGCTCTCTGACATCTCTTTCATGGCTCTTGCGATTTCCGCCATCTTGGAAGCCTGCTGGCTCACGCCTTTGGCAATATCCTGTGTTGTGGTGGATACCTGGTCTGTGGCGGCTTTCATCTCCTCGCTTGATGCCGAGAGGTCCTGGGCCGTCGAGGAGACTTTGACCGAGGACTCCTGCACTTTGCCAAGGACGTTTTTTAAATTCTCGGTCATGGACCCGATGGCAACTGAAAGCTGTCCCACTTCGTCTTTGGATTCGTTTTTCACCTGTACCGTGAGGTCTCCTTCCGCGACTTTTTTGGAGACCCGGAGCATGCTGTCCACAGGTCTTGTAATGGAGCGGGAAATATAGATACCTGCACCAAGCCCGGCTATGATTGCTATTATTGATAGCACGATAACTGTCATTTTAGAGACCCGGTTAGAAGATGCCATTGCCTCTATGTCGGCAGCCCTCAGGTCCCTGGCATCTGTTACAATTCCTGCAACCACGGTATCTATCTGGCGCGCAATATTTACAAGTTCTTCCTCTTTTTTATCCCTTGATGAGGATATGCTGACAAAATTATCAAAAGTGGCTACGTACTTGTCAAGCTTTGAATTGATCTGGGCTTTCATCTCGGCTGAGGCTTTGCCTTTGGAAACGCTATTTTTTGCACTGTCGATAGCATCATGAACTTTAACCTGGTAAGACACATCCTTTCGGATCACATAGTTTTTCTCATGCCTTCTTGCTTCAAGAAGGAGCGTAAGCCCGTCTGTGCTACCGGCCTTTTTCAGGTCAACCTCTGCATCGCGCGCCAGGTTTATCAGCTCCCCGTTTATCGCTTCCATTTCCTGTAAACCGATCTTCTTTTGCAGGTCAACGATCTCAAGGAAAGTATTCTCGTAACCTGAAGCCATAGCTAAAATACTGTTCGCATCATCCTTTGTTTTCTGGCTCACATCCAGTTCCTGGATATCTGCTACATCGTTCCTGATACCGCTAACCGAGACTTTTACCTTATCTGCATACTGGAGGTCGCCGCGCATCAGGAAATTTTTCTCATCACGCCTTGCCTGCAAAAGGTTGATATTGATATCATCCGCTTTTTCAGTGAGGTTCACCTCGTTATCAAGCAGACTATTTGTTCCGGTTTCCATTGAACCAAGTTTTGTGATGCTCAATGCGGCTACTATTATCAGCAAAAGGATAACGAGCATGAAACCACCTATCAGTTTCTTGCCCAACGACATGTCTTTTATACTAATCATTATACACCTGTTTCCTCATTTCTAACGTCCTTAAGGCATTTTTCACTTATCAGGAACACAAAAATGTGCTAACCTGCCGTTTTTCCCTTTTAAGATTGAAAACAATTTCACCCCAATATATAGAAATTTGTGAAAAAGGTGTGAACTTTTTACAAAAGACGATAAAACCGGGAAACCGTCAGGAAATAAGGAAAAGAGGAAAAAGGAGGAAAGGGTGGCGCTATGTAGCTGCTACCCCTGCCGCATCGTTGGAAATACTCTGGATGCTGTGCAATTCATTTGCGCCAAGCACCTTGCCCAGGTTAAGGAGGATAAGGAGCCTGTTGTCCAGCTTGCCCACGCCAAGGACATATTCCGTGCCTATCCTGCTTGCGATAACAGCAGGCGCGGGCTCAACGTTCTTTTCAGGCAGCCTGATGACCTCGCTTACCGAGTCCACAACGAACCCCATCACGGTTTCACCAATGCTTGCAACTATGATGCGTGTGTTCTCATCCTGTTCCTTGCTTTCCATGCCCATTACTACATTGAGGTTAATCACTACGATGATCTTTCCCCTGAGGTTGATTATACCCCTGATGTACCCGGGAGCCTGCGGGATCCTTGTGATATTGGTCATGCGGATGATCTCCTGCACGTTCATTATTTCAACGCCGAACTCCTCGCTGCCTATGGTAAAAACGACGAGCTGGAGCTCGCCGTTCGCTGTCGTTTCTGCTTTTACTGCCGTGTCCTGTTCTGCCATGTTCTTCCTCCTATTTCGGCAGGGCGGGCTCACCTGGCGGAGGAGTTATTTTCTCCTCAGCAGTACCGGGTTTGAGAGCGGGTTTCGCGCCCTGTTTTTTGTTCGCCTTGCCCTTAGGGGCAGGTTTCTTTTCGTTCCTGGGAAGTTCATGTTCGGCGGCAGGCTGATGTTCATATCTTGGGGTTTCTTCAGTATGCTTTATCGCCTGCACTTCTTTGGATTCGTGTTTTAGGATCGCTTCATGCCCAAAAGCAGGCATATACTCGTGCTTTAAAGCTTCTTCCGCATGTTTTACTGTTCCCAGGTTGAACTTGGCGACTTCAGACTGCAACTCCTCAGCCAGCCCTGCCATTTCCTGGGCTGCCCTTACGAGCTGTTCCATGGATGCGGCCTGTTCTTCGGCTGCGGCCGAGGCCTCCTCGGTACCCGCTGCCGACTCCTCGCTGATGGATGATACATCTTCGACAGAAGAAGTGACATCTTCGATGGATGCGGACTGCTGTTCAGCAGCGGCTGCGATCTCCTGTACCATCGTGGAGACTTCCCCGGCTGCCTTGACGATACTGCTTATGGCAGATACTGTATCCTCGATGCTCTTTGCGCCTTCACCGACCGTCTTTGTGCCCTGTTCCATGCTCTCAACGGCCTGCTTGGTTCCCTGCTGGACTTCCTTAATGAGTTCGGTTATCTGGTTCGCCGCGCCCCTTGCTTCCTCTGCAAGTTTCCTGACCTCGTCGGCAACTACTGCAAAGCCCCTGCCGTGTTCCCCTGCGCGGGCAGCTTCTATGGCCGCGTTCAGTGGAAGGAGGTTGGTCTGGTCCGCGATGTTGGTTATCGCGCCTATGATATCGCCTATCTTCTGTGATTTGGTGTCAAGATCCCTTATCACGGAAGCCGAGTTATCGACAGTTGCCTTGATCTCTGACATCTTGCGGGACACTTCATCAGATTTCTTACCCACGTCCTGGGCTGTCTTGTTCGCCTTATCCGCACCTTCAGCGGCCTTCTGGGAATTGGTTGCGACCTGCTGCACGCTGTCGGCCATCTCTTTCATGGCCCTGCTGACCTCTGTCATCTTCGAGGCCTGCTGGCTCACGCCTGTGGCGATATCCTGCGTGGTGCTTGATATCTGGTCTGTGGATGCTTTCATTTCCTCGCTTGATGCCGAAAGTTCCTGGGCTGTCGAAGCGACTTTCATGGCAGAGTCCTGCACCTTGCCGAGCACGCCTTTTAAGCTGTCGGTCATGGTCTGGATGGCCTGGGAAAGCTGGCCCACTTCATCTTTGGAATCGCTCTTCACATGCACCGTGAGGTCGCCTTCAGCAACCTTATTGGAGGCATGGAGCATGTTGTCCACAGGTCTTGTGATGGCGCGGGAGATGTACAGCCCGATGCCAAGGCCGGCTATTATTGCTATGACCGAGAGAATTATTACAGTTGTTCTTGCGGTCGCGCTCGTCTTTTCGGTTTCAGCGATAGCTGCAGCTTCATCGTCATTTGCGTCGGTCATGAATTCATCGACTAATGGTTCTATCAGGTGGACTTTATCTGTGAACTCGGTTGTTTTAGAAGCGATTTTGGAGTTTATATCCACGATCTTGTCAAAGGAGGCAGTGTATACAACGAGCTTGGCATTGATATCGTCCTTCACGTTCTGGGGCAGTTTGCTTGCAGCCAGATGGCTTTTCATTTTTTCCTCATTATCATGCAATGTCTTCTGGTACGATAGATCGCCCCGCATGAGGTAGTCCTTTTCGTTTCGCCTCAGCGTAAGCATGTCAGCAAGGAGAAGATTATCTTTCTGTTTATTGATATCCTCTTCCACGACTTTTACCGCTCCCCTCATTTCCCCCTGGAGCCCCGAGTTCTCATCAAGCCCTTTTGTCTTGTAAAGCTCGACGACCTCAAGGAACAGCTTATTGTAATCTCCTACAAGGACTATTGCTTTATCAGCCATATCCTTTCTTTCCTGGGGAACGTCAAGTTTCTTTATTTCCTCGGCGTCTTTTTTTATACCGTCGGCTGCCACTTTCACTTTATCGACATAAGATATGTCAAGACGCGCGAAGAAGTCTTTCTCCGAGCGCCTCGCTTCGAGCATTTTCACATCAATATCAAAAGCTTTCTCTTTTAATCCAATTTCATTTCCAACTAATGATCTCGTGTCGCTGTCAAGCGAACCAATAGTGGTTATACTGATCACAGCAACGATCAACAGCAAGAGGCTGACAAGCCCGAACCCGCCCAGCAGCTTCTTGCTTAACGACATATCTTTTATACTTACCATGCTTTCCTCCGTTTTCCATCTTTTTATTTTTTCCATTTTTTGACAAACCTGTAACAACACATACAGGTGTCACTCTTATTATTGCAGAGAAATCTACCGGTTTATATACAGATTTGTGAAAAACGTGTGAAGTATTTTTTTTTCAAAAATTGAAAAATCACAATTAATATATGTAATAATCGTTAAAATATCATTGCTGCAATGTTGATATATATTTCCACATATTTAGATACGGTTCCCCCCTAAAAACGCACTGTCTATTTAAAAACGCGACCGGTTATATAAAAATCAACATTTGCAGCAACTTTTTCTAATTATCTTTTCTGTGTGACAGGTATAACAAAAATAAAAGTGCTGCCTTCGCCATACCTGCTTTCAACCGTGATCTTCCCCCCGTGCAGTTCCACCAGCTTCTTCGTGATGGCAAGCCCGAGGCCTGTGCCCCCGTATTTTTTTGAAATACCTGAATCGAGCTGCTCAAACTGGTTAAAGAGCTTCTTCATGTCCTCTTCCCTTATCCCTATACCCGTGTCAGAGACCGAGAACAGCGCCATATCTCCTTCTTTTCCCGCTTTTATAGTTACTGTTCCCCCTTCTTTCTTGCTGAATTTCACAGCATTGTCCAGCAGGTTGAGCAATACCTGTTTCAATCTTTGCTCATCAGCTTCTATCTCCAATCCAGGATCGATATCTGTTATGAGATGGATATTATGTTTTCCTGCTTTTTCTTTTATGAGGGAGATAGTGTCATTTATTGTCCCGGACACTGATATATTTTCAAAAAAAAGCCCGATCTTACCTGCTTCTATCCTTGAGAGGTCAAGGATATCATTGATGAGCATAAGGAGGTGCCTGCCGCTTTTATTAATATTCTCTGCATAGCGCTCCTGTGTTTCATTCAGTTCTCCCACAGTATTTCTCACGAGGAGTTCGGAAAAGCCGATGATAAAGTTCAGGGGAGTGACCAGCTCATGGCTCGTATTGGCAATAAATTCGCTTTTGATCTTGTTCGCATAATTAAGGCGCATATTTTCAAGACGCAATTCTTCTGCTCTTTTTCGCCCTGAAATATCGCGAAATACAAGGACAAGGCCGTTAAGTTTCCCTTTGCTGTCTTTAAGAGGTGTATAGGCATGTTCAACAAATATCGTTTTCCCGTTCCCGGTGACAAGTGTGGATTCGCCGTTTCCGTTTGTAATAATATTATAAACTTCTTCAAGAGACTTCCCCCGTGCATCATCCAGGTCCCGGCCCGTCATTGACCGGGCTGCCGGGTTCATAAATAATATCCTTCTCCCGGAGTCCATGGCAATTATACCATCGCCAATACTGTTCAATGTTGCAGAAAAACGTTCTTTTGCTTCTTTTAATTTATTTTCCATTTTTGATTTGTAAAGCGCCATCTCGATCGTGATGTGCAGTTCCCTTTCATCAAACGGCTTGACGATATAACCGAACGGCTCTGTTATCCTTGCGCGGTTCAGCATTTCTTCATCTGCATAGGCGGTAAGGTAAACAACAGGAACATCAAAGCGTGAACGTATTATGTCCGCAGTTTCGATACCGTCCATTTCTCCCTTTATTACAATATCCATGATCACTAAATCCGCCCCGTTCTTTTCAAGCTCCCTGATAGCTTCATCGCCTGAAGATACTGTTGAAGGGACTGCATATCCCATTTTTTGAAGTCTCATCCGCAGGTCTTCTGCAACGATTCTCTCGTCTTCGACGACGAGTATCCGGACTTCAGTCATCTTTTCCCGAGCTTTTCAGCCATTTTCTTACGTTCCACTATATCATCAAAAATAAATGAGATCCCGATGACTTTATCGTTATCATCTTTTATTACTGAACCGATAATATCAACCGGCAATACCAGCCCGTCTTTTAATACCAGGGCAGTATTTATCGATAAGCCATAGAAAATGCCTTCTTTAATTGCTTTTTTTACAGGATCTTCAACCTGTTCGCCGTTTTCTTCGCTGGTAATATTAAAGACCGTTCGCAGGTTTTTTCCTGCAGCATTCCCGTGGTTCCAGCCAGTCAATGCCTCTGCATAAGGATTCATGATCTTTATATTTCCTTCTTTATCGGTTACAACAACGGCTTCACCAAGGCTGCGCAATGTTGCGGCAAGCAAATATTCACTATCTCTTAACCTTTTTTCCATCTCATGCCTGTAAATAGAGGTCTCGATGACAGTATATAATTCTCTTTCATTGTAGGGTTTGATGATATATCCAAAAGGCCCGGTTATTTTTGCACGTTCCAGTATTTCTTTATCCGAATATGCGGTAAGATAAACAACAGGTATCCTGAAATTCGAGGAAATTATCCCGGCAGTTTCTATCCCGTCCTTATCACCCTTGAGCACTATATCCATTAAAACCAGGTCAATGGGATATTTTTCCATGTCTCTTATAGCTTTTTCTCCCGAGGATGCGATCGAGACCGCGTATCCCAGTTTTTTCAGGCACCTCTGTATGTCTTCTGCAACAATTCTTTCATCTTCAACCACCATTATTTTTTTTTCACCCATTTTTTCAACTCCGAAATCTTATCTTAAATTCAGTTCCTTTGCTCCTATCCAGACTAATTTCTCCAAGAAGCTGGTCCTCAGCCAGTATTGAGACCAGGCGCAATCCAAGTGTTTCTGTCTTCCTGAAATCCATGCCCAGAGGGATGGAAATCCCGTTGTCACTCACTACCAGTTCAAACCTGTTCTCCTCGATCCTGTTGAGAATTATGCCGATCTCACCATATCTTCCATCAGGGAATGCATATTTTAAGGAATTGGTGACCAGTTCATTTATTATCAGCCCGCATGGGATCGCCGTATCGATCCCAAGGGAAACATCCTCGATATCCATATTCAATGATATGATGTCTTTATCAATAAAATGAGATTGGTAAATGCTGCTCACTATGTCATGGATGTAACCTTTAAAATTTATATTTGTGAAGTCCCCGGACTGGTATAGTTTTTCGTGAACAAGGGACATTGTTTTTATCCTGTTGTAGCTGTCCTTGAATACCTCAAGATATTCTTCATCTTTGATATTTTCCGACTGGAGCCTGAGAAGACTGGATATTATCTGCATATTGTTTTTTACCCTGTGGTGTATCTCCCGCAACAGGATTTCTTTTTCTTTGAGGGAGGCCATTATTTTTTCCTCCGCACGCTTGCGTTCTGTGATATCTTTAGCTATGTGAACGACCTGTATTACTTCCCCGTTCTCATTTTTAATTGGGGAAGCGGAGACCTCTACGAATTCTTTTGTGCCATCACTGTTATAATGGATATGCTCGGCCATTGAAAATTTCCCGGTCTTATTTGTTTCCAGGACGGGGCATATATTATCCGGGAAAGTGCAGGGAGTATCCTGTTTATGGATTATTTCAAAGCATTTTTTCCCTATCAGGTCTTTTTTCTCCATTTTCAGCCTGTCAAGAACGACCTGGTTGACGTCAATTATCCTGAAATCACGAACATCGATGA
>CABMIH010000054.1 GCA_902386205.1 uncultured archaeon
AAGGTCCTCAAGCGTGGTAATTACACGTTCAGTACCATTAATTATGAAATATCCACCCGGGTCCTGCGGGTCTTCTCCCTGTTCGACCATCTCTTTTTCGGTCAATCCCACCAGGTTGCACTTTTTTGACCATATCATTACCGGTAAAAGACCGATCTCGGCTTCTTTTTCTTCCTTCTCGCCATCGGGGCTTATGATTGTCATGCCAAGATAAAGCGGCGCAGCGTATGTAATATTCCTTAACCTGGCTTCTGTGGGGTACAATTTATCAACCGCACCGTCCGCTTCTCTTACGACCGGGTGGCTTACACGGATTTTACCGAGTTTAACATATGTCCCTTCAATATCGGTTTCAATAATCCTTTGTTCATCAATGACTTTCTGGAGGCAGAAATCCAGGAAATCATTAAAGGAATCAACGTGATGTCTTACGATTTTTTCACTTGTAAAATATGCTTTTGAAAGCACTCTTCTGTCTAACATTGTTTTTCCTCACACATCAACATTCTATACAATAACAAGACGATAGAAAATGGCTTTCCCTGCCGTCGGGCTTTCGCGAGTAACACGTACCACGTCCCCGACCTTTGCCTTAATAGCCTGAGCAGCAGGATCTGAAACCCGGATCTTGGGCATCTGTTCTTTTTCTATATCATATTCAACCAGTATTGTTTTAAGTTCTTCATCGGTTAATATTTCGTGCCTAGGTACCATCTTATGTTCCAAGGGTTTGAATTCCCTTCCAGTAGGCTCTTTCTCCTTCATACTATTACCTCCCGGACAAAACGGGCTCGGAGGGATTTGAACCCTCGACCATCGGGTATCTTTTCATACGAATAAAAGCCCGGTGCTCTGTCTGACTGAGCTACGAGCCCAAACCTATCATCCACTAATCCTGAACATAGACAACTAATCTATAATAAATGCTCATTAATCAATTGCAAGTTCTGTTAAAACCTCGTAGACGTGCGCCCCTTAAACAACTTCATTAATCTTAAATCTTTCTACATCATATATCTTTCTACATCATATTTTTCCGACAAGGTCAAAAAGCGCAGCTTTCGGGTCTTTGGCCTTGATGACACCGGAGGCAAGGAGTACTCCCGAAGTACCCAGTTCAAGTGCAGCCGCGACATCATCTCCTTTTGAAATGCCTGCGCCGCAGAGGACGGATACATCAGGGTCTGTCCTTTTTACAGCTTCGACCGAACCCCTCACTATGTCGGGATCGGCTTTTGAAACCGGAATGCCTGAGCCTATTAGTTCAGGTGGCTCGATCGCCACGAAATCCGGCGCCAGACTTGCAGCAGCTTTTGTAACCGCAATATTGTTCGTACAAATAATGGTTTTTAATAATGCCTTTCTTGCGGACTGTAGCGCCGAATCTATTTCAGATAACAGCAGCCGCCGTTCTGAATGGTTGATGAGCGTTCCCGCGGCGCCTGCGGATCTCACACATTCGGCAGTAATATGGCCCGTGAAACTCCCCGCTCCTGCGCTATCGATGTGCTGGGAAAAAACGGGTATTTTTACAGATTCCGCTACCCTGCCAATATCCGGGATCTGGGGACAGGCAATAATCTCAACACCTGAACTGATACTCACTTCTTCGCAATATTTTGCGATCCTGACAGCATTTTTACCCATGCCTTCGGCATAGGTTTTGAAATTCAATACTATCAGTGGTTTAATCCTCACGGTTACAACCTGCCGGCCCGGCTAGTGAAAGACTTCTTCTTTTGGATGGACCAGTATGCCGTTTGCGGCTATCTCATATGGATGGATAGTCTGGCTGTGGTTTGACCCTCTCATCTTGAATATCTCGATGCTTCGCGTCCTCACGTTATCTGTTTGCTTATAATGCATCAATACTGTTCCTTCAGTAACGAATGCTTCGACACCGAACCTGCTTGTGGTGTTCTCATCTACAATCTCACATGTCAGAAATGACGTCAGCCCGAGGATTTCAAGAGTTGTGCTCAGTTTCAATAGCTCAATCCTGATCTTTGCAGGATCCTGAAGATAGAAACCTATAGAAGTGGTTCCGTCCACGAGAGCCCTTTTTGCATCAATATCTTCCTGTATGGCTATTATCTGGTCAAGCATCGAACGCATATCAAAAGGCCTGACATCCACATATTTCTCATGGGAAGGCACGCCGATTTTTGTAGAACATGCATCAAGTATCGCGAGTTTGCCTTCGTCTTCCAGGGCCTCAAAATCCCACCCGAACTGTTTCACGTTCTCCCTTACCTGTTCGGGGCGCTCTTCTGTCGCTATATAGAGTCCATTCTCTCCGTATTTTGTAATACCGTTGTAAATATACTGGAGGCCGAATATAGTTTTACCTGCACCGGCCGCCCCGGACAAAAGGTATGTTCGGTTCCTAAGCAGTCCCCCACCACATAGATCATCAAATCCCGGAATTCCTGTAGGGACGCGTCTCAAGTCACTTATTTCAGTTTTAGCCTGCTTTTTGTCAACCATAAAATAACACCTGATTTGATACTATTCTTTTACTAATGGATATAAATACTTATTTATTACCTTAATTATGATTATGAGTTTGTTAAAAAAGTTACATTTCCGGTGTTACAAAAAATATATGATACCTTAATACCTTTTCGGTTCGGTGGAACCATGGTACTTCCGGACAAATTTAAATGCGTAATAACGAACTGGGATTATATCTACGACCTGTGCAGGCATGTCGCGAACGATGTCAAGAAATCAGGGTACAAGCCTGACACCATAATCGCCCTGGCACGAGGAGGATGGTTTGCAGGCAGGGTGTTGTGTGATTTCCTTGGCCTCAACGATCTTACAAGCCTTAAAATCGAACATTATACAGGCACTGCCTCGGCAGGAAGCGGGCCATCTATCAGGTACCCGCTTGCAAATAATGCTGTAGCTGGAAAGAAAGTACTTATCGTGGACGATATCACGGACACGGGTAAAAGCATAGTGCATGCGAAAGAGTATGTTGCAGGACAGAATCCCGAAGATGTAAAGACAGCCGTCCTCCAGTACCTATACACGTCCGAAATCAAACCCGATTACTGCGGAGAGATAGTTGAGGAATGGGCATGGATCGTGTATCCCTGGAATTTTATTGAGGATATGATAGACATTATTTCAAGGCTTATGGCAAAGGAAAAAAGGGACAAATGGAATATCGGACAAATAAGGTCAGGGTTATTGAAATATCACAATATCGACCCGATCAGCTTTGAGATCGCCCAGCCCGACAGGATGGCAGAAATACTTGATGAGATGGTAAGAAGAGGAATAGTTAAATCAATAATAGTTCCAGGAGAAAAAAACTGGAAATACGAAGGAGCGTAATACCATGGAAGCGGATATTGCAATAATAGGAGGAAGCGGCGTGTATGATGCCTCCATGCTGGATAATGCTAAGGAAATCGAGATCGATACGCCTTTTGGAAAGCCGTCGGACGCTATCACGGTCGGGTCTTTCGGGGAGACGAACGTAGCGTTCCTTCCAAGGCACGGCAAGGGCCACAGGATATCCCCCAGCAAGTTGAATTCCCGTGCAAATATCCTTGCTCTTAAGAAACTTGGCGTAAAGAGGATAATCTCGGCATCGGCAGTCGGCAGTCTGAAACCAGAACTTCGGCCCCTTGATATCGTTATCCCTGACCAGATATTTGACAGGACGAGGATCCGTGAAAGCACTTTCTTTGATGAAGGGATTGTCGTCCATATCGGTTTTGCCGACCCGTTCTGTCCAGAGATCTCATCATTGCTTGCAGATATCACCGGCGAGCTTGGATATAGCGTCCACAAAAAAGGTACGTACGTATGCATGGAAGGACCGCAGTTTTCCACACGCGCTGAATCGAAAGTATATCAGAAACTCGGATTTGATATTATCGGGATGACCGCACTTCCCGAGGCAAAACTTGCGCGCGAAGCCGAGATCTGCTACAGTATGCTGGCGACCGTCACTGATTATGATGTCTGGCACGAAGAGGACGTTACCATCGAAACAGTGATACAGAATGCCATGAAAAATGAGGAAGCAGTCCGGAATATCATCAAAGCTGCGATACCCCGGATATCGCCTGAAAGGACCTGCGTTTGTTCAAATGCGTTATCGGGGGCAATACTGACAGCCCAGGATAAAATAAAGGTCGAAACAAAAAGAAAGCTGAATGATCTGATAGGGAAATATTTGTGATTCCCAGGAACGACGATATTTTCCCGGGAGGACGGGAAATATCTGTTGTGGAAATGGGACGTGATGACATGACAGTTACATGCACACAGGGTAAAATTATTTTATGGTTTGGCAGGCAGGTCAGTGAGTCTTTGATCAGGCAGGTCATCTTCGGGATATCAAATATCGATTCCTCGTTAAATCATGAACAGGAAGTAATATGTGAATTCAAAAACATAGCCGAGTATGAGAATATGGGCTATGTATTGACGTCTTATGCAAAAACAAAAGGGGGATACAGGGCTATTTTCAATATTCCTTTTTCAAAAAAATTCGCCCTGGCCCATTTCGTAAAATCTATCGCCAGCCAGCTTAAAGAAAAAGATGTGAAAAAGACCCTTCACTGGAATGGCAGTGTTGACAGGATAATTTTGATATATAATGAGTTCAAGAAGCTTGAGGAGTGGGGAATAAAGAGAATAGAATATAAAGATGAAGACGGAAAGGTGTTTAAATGAAATCAAACAAAGAATGTGAAGCTACCATCGCATCCATGAGCCTTGTTGCAGAACACATAAAAAAAGTAGCCTCAGGACTTGATACGGGCTCAGTGAAGAACCTTGTTGATGAAATAATCAAATCAAAAAAGATCTTCCTGATGGGGGCCGGGAGATCAGGACTCGCAGCAAAGGCTTTTGCGATGAGGCTTATGCATATGGGGTTCAATGTTTACGTTGTAGGTGAGACCACGACCCCCGCTGTCCAGGTCGATGATCTTGTGATCGCGGTTTCAGGTTCCGGCGAAACACCGTCCATTGCAAATCTTGGGGCGATCGCAAAAAAGATAGGATCAAAACTTGCTACCATAACCTCGAATAAGGATTCGACCCTCGGACGAAACTCTGACGTTGTGGTTGTTGTACCCGGCAGGACCAAAGAAGATGTCAATTACGAAGATTACCAGGAGCGAAGGATGATGGGGTACCCGCAATTAGCACCTCTTGGAACGATCTTTGAAATATCTGCTCTGGTTTTTCTTGATGCCGTCATCTCGGAGCTGATGGTAAAAACGGGGGCAAGTGAAGCCGAGCTTAAGAAAAGGCACACTGTATTCGAGTGAGGTCTATGTTTTCAGAACGTGTAAAGGGTATTGACATTTCGGGGATACGAAAGATGTTCGAAGGCGCCGGCCCGGATGCTATCAACCTGGGACTTGGCCAGCCGGACTTCGATACTCCGGAACATATAAAAAAAGCAGCAATTTCAGCGATAAATAAAGGATTCACAGGATATACCCCCAACATGGGGATACCGGAGCTTCGTGAAGCATTATGCCGGAAATTCAAGAAAGAGAATCATTTCACAGTTACACCTGGTGAAGTTATCGTAACCTCAGGAGCATCCGAGGCGCTCCATCTTGCCATGCAGGCCCTCGTTGGTGAAGGGGATGAAGTTCTTGTTCCTGATCCCTGTTTCCTTTCCTACCTGGCATTAACAAGGATGGCCGGGGGGAAGGTCGTGGGAGTCCCTCTTGGCAAAGAACTGACTCTGTCACCTGACGCTGTGAATGAATCTATCACACCTAAAACCCGTGTTCTCATTATCAATTCGCCCTCAAACCCCACGGGTACTGTCCAGAAGAAAAATGACCTCAAAGCGCTGGCAGAGATTGCGGATGATAACAACATCACAATAGTCTCGGACGAAGTCTATGAACATTTCATCTATGAAGGCGAACATGTAAGCCCTGCTGAGTTT
Organism: uncultured archaeon; assembly: GCA_902386205.1. Classification (GTDB taxonomy): domain Archaea; phylum Halobacteriota; class Methanosarcinia; order Methanosarcinales; family Methanoperedenaceae; genus Methanoperedens. Next base: position 5,939 of record CABMIH010000054.1, read on the forward strand.
TCTGATAATGTTATTACAATAAATGCAGTTTCAAAGACATACGCAATGACGGGATGGCGCATAGGATATGCGGCCGCAAGAAAAGAATATACCGAGCAGATGCTTAAAGTACACCAGTACATCCAGGCCTGCGCCTGCTCGATATCGCAGAAGGCTGCTCTTGCCGCCATTGAAGGCCCGCAGGATTGCGTGAGCGAGATGCGTGAGAGTTTCAGGGGACGAAGGGACTTGTTGATGGAAGGACTTCGTGAGATGGGTATTAAATGCGTCAAACCGGAAGGTGCGTTCTATGCATTCCCTGAGGTTGAGGATGAAGATGCGCCGCAGAAATTACTGGCCAGGGGCGTCATCGTTGTACCGGGCGCGGCTTTTGGGGAACATGGCAGGGGGCATATAAGGATTTCGTATGCGACTTCTGAGGAGAACATAAAGAAGGCCCTGGGGATAATGGAAAAGGTTTTCGGGTAATATTATTCAACTTTTTTGGTCAATCATTTTTTCCAGTATTAAATATTATAATTAATATATGTGATATATCGCTTCTTTATCGCCACAATCTTTATATACTACGAATTTTAATCATTATTATTATGCTCATTATAACAATGAGTAAAGACTGAGGCTATCTGGAGGCGAATTAGGATGAGCGAATCAAACGAGGTAGTTCTGTGGATGGAAAAATGCGCACCTGAACGGCTGACTGCAAATAAGGTGATGCTGTGTACCAGGAACATATTTTTGCTTGAGAACATGCGGGATATATTCATTGACGAATACAATGCAATTCTTCAGAGCAGCGGAAACGCAGGAATAGTCAAATTCTAAATCTATATGAACAAAAAACGTTGTCCGGGTTGTATCCGCCCGGTTTGCCAGCGCGTATTGACGTTAAGGGGATGCAGGAAAAAACATTTAGAAGAGATGGTAGGGATCCCCCTGAATCCTTATTTAATGCATGACCTGTTCACGAACGGATGATCTTTACCATTTTTACGGCAGCTTCGACAGCGCGCTTTGCGTATTCAACACGCTCGTGAGCATCAAGCCTGCTCATCCCGGGACCTGAGATACCAAGTGATATGGGTTTATTGTATTCAAGGGCCAGGTCTGCTATCTTTCTTGAAGCGTGCTGTATGACTATCTCATCATGTTTGGTGGCCCCCTGTATCACGCACCCTATTGTCACGATTGCATCGATATCTGCATCCGCGGCAAGTTTCTTTACTGCCAGTGGCATATCAAAGACCCCTGGAACATAAAGAACTTTCTCAACAGATGCCCCGAGAAAAGCTGCATGTTCCTTTCCGAGTATTTCCATCTGGCTGGTCAAGTCACGGTTGAATTCCGAAACAACGAATCCCAGTTTAATATCGCTCATTTTTCACCTGAATGCAGCTAATATTCTTTGGTTCGTCTATATATTTTGCTATGTTCACCTGTGTTTTGGTGGTTTTTCCATCGACAATCGTTAAATTAATAGAACATAACCAACCTTAAGAGCCCCAATGACCCCAGAATTACTCCAATCTTATCAAAAACACATTGCAGA
>CABMIH010000055.1 GCA_902386205.1 uncultured archaeon
CAAAGAAGTGGTTGGCGATAAGAAATTGGAACAATAAGGCCGATTTGAAAGAGCAACTTATATCCGCTTTTCAGCAGGATTTTGTTAAAATACCAATTTACGATTATTTACGAACTTGACTATAAAAGGAGCTAAATCAACAAATGATATCGGGTTTACTTTTACAGCCCCAGCAAAGGTATAAAGAGGATGAATGGATAGAACGAGGAAAAGATGAAAAAAACAGTAGAAGATGTCTCAGTTACTCCATATAATAATATTAAATATGCACGTTTAGGGATGCGATTCGCGGCATTAATGGTAGATGGCATCATCGTTCTGTTCATTGGGGTAATTCTGGGTTTTATTATTGATTTTTTTTATAATATGAATTGGTTGAGCATGAACAATACGGGTTTCTTATTTCTTATCCTATTTTTTGCTCTTTTTATTATGTATGAAGCAGTAATGATGAGTTCTTTTCGACAAGCAACTATCGGTAAAATAGCCTTCGGGATGATTGTTACTGATTTGAATGGAAATAGAATTTCGTTTGGTCAAGCTTTAATAAGATCTATTGCATCGAATATTATACCCTTTTATTGGATTACGATTTTATTTACCAAGAAGAAACAGGGGCTTCATGATTTTATTGCAGGAACCTTAGTAATCATGAAGAAAAATCTTAGCCGTAAATGATATTCCTCAAAATTGCTAACATATTCTATACCCGCCATTCGCTTACCTCTACTAACCTCCGAGCACATAATTAGCTATCAAACTGAAAACGATGAATCCAATTAAGGCAAGCATTGCGTATTGTTTTGATGACTTGAAAGGATTTGTTTTAGTGAACCCTAAGAACGAGTTGGCATTGATTAAATGACCAAATGTTCCGAGTATTATGAGAGGCAAGACATAATTGGCTGGCATGAAAAACGCTACAACTAATGTATAGAAGATATACTCAATTGCAAAAGCCATTTTTGGGCGGTTCCACATTCCCAGTCCGACCTTCTTATCCGGTCTAAATCCTAAGACAGGTACATCCTTAAGATGTACAATAATATCCAAAAACCAATGTGAAGAGGATGCTATAACAAATACAGCCCCCGCTATCGGATAGATAGCATATGCTAACAACAATCCGCCAAAGCAGGATATTATAAAAGATATTACCAGAGAATGCGAATAAGGGTAGCTCGTGAACCTGACATATTTCTGAAGCGGTGAGTCTGGATTTATCTCTGCTTTCTCAATCCCAAGGAAAATAAGAACAGGCCAAAGAATATCGGGAAAGCCAACTCCTATCAGGGGCACCAATGGAGGAATGCCTGGGAATAATCGAATAAGTACATATGCAATAGCGAAATGTCCGATATACATAATGGACCCCCCCCTTATGAGTTAATTCATAACTACTATCTTTTCTCTCATTGACTATAAAAACCTATTCGGCAATAGTATATCGAATTAAATCATTTCGAGATATGGGGTCTATCCGGCACTATAACCAAATCAAAAGGTTTATGCAAGAATACCCCAAATCAATAATTTGAATATTCATTTCGGGGAGGATGAGGATTTACCCCAGCAGACCGAGCTCTTTCATGGCTTTCTCCTCATCCTGGTGAGCTATGAACATGATAATTCTTGGCTCTGTACCGGTTTTCTGGATAAAATACGTAATGTCAAATTCGATCAGCCTGTTCCCGGTCTTCTCAAACGTCACTCCCCAGTGGACTTTGACCATGGAATATTCCCTGCTGATGGCTGTCTCATCCATCGAGAGAATTTTGGCCGACGTCTGGCCTACGCTTCTGTAAAACTCTGCGGCTTTACTCGCCATCCTGGCAAACTCATCTCTTCCCTGTGCGATACTGCCCCGCGGACCGGCGGAAATAAAATGTTCTGCAAAGAAAGGTACCTGTTTTTCAACATCAAGTACATTGAATGCTTTTTCGTATTCCACAAAAAGTTTTTTAATAGCGTCGGTCATAAATTATTTCTCCAAAAACTTCTTCAACCCCTCAAGCATCACCTTCCAGTTCTTTTCAGAGTGCTCACGAGCTTCTTCGGTTGCATTGTTGTCCTGCAAGAGAGAAACAAGTGTCCGTTTTCCTTTGCCTGATAGCTCAATGGTCACGATGTGATAATTCTCAGGCAAGTCCGGTTGGCCTGAAATAGGGCTGAAATGACTGTACTGGATTATGTGTCCAGGCTCTCCACCTTGAGAATAACACCCTTATCTTCGTACTTTTTTCCCTGCCATTCCCCTTTCCAGACAATAGAACTACCTTCCTTCCAATCTGAAACTGTGTTCGTACCGAACATATACTGTTTTATCTTGTTTGGATTTACAAACGCATCCTACACTTTAGCAATGGGAGCGTTAATGATTATTGATGCTCTGGCAATGAGTCCTCTACTCATGTGTTCAGTCTTATATATCTGGATAAGGTTGCCGCAAGTATCATCAAATACAGCCTGTGTTATCGGTCCCATTTTTGTCGGCTCACCTCTAAACACAACTCCCAGCTTATTCATTCTTTCATACTCTTTCTGGATATCATCAACATCAAATGCAGTTAAAGGTATCCCTTGCTCAAAAAGAGCTTTTTTGAATGTTTTGGCAGCCGGGTTGTCGTCAGGCTCAAGGACTAACTCAGTACCGTATGGCTCTTCGGGCGAAACAACGGTCAGCCATTTGAATTTCCCCACTGGGATATCTCTTTTCTTAACAAAGCCCAGAACCTCAGTATAAAATTTAAGGGCCTTGTCCTGGTCATCCACAAATACACTACTCAGTTTAATCTTCATTGGCGTTTTCCCCCATACTACAAGCGTCATTTATGATGATAAATGTAATCTTGGAATAAAAGTTAAAGGATAATTTTATATCTTTCTATGAATAATGTACAAAAGTGATATCATGAGAGATTTTTAGGGAAGAAGGATTGATCGATGAAAGCAAAACTCAGGGGTCATCATCTTATTTGCCTCAATTTCTTCAGGGGCGAGGGCTATTCTGAAGAGTTCATCAAAAACATTTATTCAGTCATCCTGAAAGAAAAAGTTGAGATAGTAAAAGGGGCGGACGATGTGTGCGCCAGGTGCCCTTACCTGAAGGACAACAAATGCTCAAGTAATGAATATACAGATGAAAAGATAATGCTTCAGGATAAAGAGGCCCTGGAACTACTGGGATTCAGGCAGGGTATGATAGTTGATTGGAGAATTATTTCTGATAAATTGCCCCGGATCATGGAAGAGTGGAAAAAGCAATTTTGCCTGGATTGCGGATACCAAAAAGTCTGTTTTCCCTTTACTCTTCATTAACAAGACAGGAAACCCATTCCGAAAGGGGCATACAGTGTTCAGGTATGCATTCAAGCGCACAGCCGGCGCAGGGCTCGATCAGATCGCCGACCAGCAAAAGCTTGAAATCCCTTATTTTTTCTTCTTTTTTCTCTAAAAACCTGATGCGAAAAGTCCTTGTACCGTTATCCGTTTCCGGTTCCCTGATTATTTTCCCCTCTTTCTCCAATTTATCGATTATCCGGGAACATTTGCGGCGGTCTATCTCTGCTTTCTTCCAGAGCTCGTTCTGTAAAATCCCCTTCTTTCTGGATTTTATCAATTTCAGGACTTTATCTTCAATTTCCATTCTACTCCCCTATAGGACATAATAAAATAATATTATTCCCTCTTAATACTACCGAACCGAGTGAACGTGCTTTTACACCATCTGCGATCTCATACGTATCCACAAGGTGCAGATTCAAATTATCATCCGCACTCTCAAGCTTTCCCTCAAGAGTATGTTTATCGCCTTTCATCTCAACCTGTACACGTGTACCTATCAATGTTTGAACTTTTTTATTGGGGAACATTATATGACCTTTCCTTCATTTTATTTCATTTAGTACTTCAACTTTTGCATGGATTTTAGCTTTTCGATCACATCTGGAATATATGACGGATTCTCAAGTACGGTTATCCCTTCAAGTTCCCGTAATTTTTTTACGTTCCTGGCATCTATATCGCGCACTTTAAGTTTTGCCATCCCGCCTCTTATGGCACCGTAACTGCATAATTTGACACAGAGCCCGCATCCGTTGCATTTTAACAGGTCTATCTGGTATGTAATTGCATTTACAGGGCAGTTTTCAAGAGGCAGGCACAGTTCGCATCTCATACATATTTCACGGTCAATGAAAAATGGCATTTTTGATTCGACATATCCTGAAATATCCACAGGAACGATAAAAACCGGCACTTCCCCCTTTACGGCCTGCGCCACCGCATTTGTTACGATCGTATCCGCTATACCATAAGCGATCTTTGCCGTAGTGTTGGATGTGGCTGGCGAGACTATCAGGGCATCATATTTATGCAGTAGGAACCTGCCGGTCTTGGGAACGCTTGCCCCATGCCCGCTTTCAAGAAATAACTCTTCAAGGTATTCACCGCCTGAAATACCAGCAAGGGTTTCCCGGAGGCCGTACATCCGGATGACTTCTTCACCTGCCCGCGATACGAAAGTTGTGACTTTCAGGTCGCCTGCCCTGAGCTTTTTAAAAACATCAAAACTTTCGCGCAGGAAATGTCCTGCGCCTGTGATACCCCATGCTATTTTCAGATCATGACCATGCGCCCCGGGCATATCTCCTTTAGAAGTTCGATGTTCTGGCATTGACCCACATTTATCGCCCGTAGGGCATTAAATCTTCTCCTTTTAGCATAACCTGTCAACCAGTGGAAAAATATATGACCTGATCTCTATAAAAAGTATCTATGGCAGGATAATGAGCAGGATCGTAATCGCAGTAGGCGGGAACGCAATATTGAATCCATCAAGAGGAAACCCTCTGGAACAGCAAAGGATCATTAATAATACAGCATCGGAGATCGCGCAGATAATCAGGGAAGGATATGATGTTGTACTTACCCACGGCAACGGCCCACAGGTGGGAAATCTCCTCGCGATGCAGGAAGAATGCGGTCTTGTACAGGCCCAGCCCCTGGATGTCCTCGGGGCGCAGACGCAGGGGATGATCGGGTATCTTCTCCAGCAGTCCCTTGATAACAGGCTTAAGGAATCAGGGATCATTAAGCAGGTTGTAACAATACTGACGCAGGTGATAGTGGACGAGTCCTGCTCTTCTTTTGAGACCCCCACAAAACCGATAGGTCTTTACTATGATGAGGAAAAAGCGCGAAAAATGATGGGGCAGGGGGAAAAGATGATAAAAGATAAAAAAGGTTTTCGAAAGGTCGTTGCTTCACCCGCACCAATCAGGATCGTAGAAGAAGAGATCATCAAAAAGCTCGTTCAGGAAGGGGCAGTAGTCATTGCCGCAGGAGGCGGCGGGATCCCGGTCATCGAGAGGGAAGGGAAACTTCAGGGGATAGAAGCCGTAGTCGATAAAGACCTTACGGCAGGCATGATGGCATCCGCTGTCGGGGCTGAGATACTCCTGATACTAACAGATGTCGAGCAGGCATCGCTGAATTATGGGAAAGAAAACCAGGTGAACCTTGGCGAAATATCAGTACCTGAGGCGGAACGGTATGTAAAAGAAGGGCATTTCGGGAAAGGCAGCATGGAACCAAAGATGCTTGCCGCGCTCATGTTTGTAAGATCGGGGGGTAAAATGGCGATTATTTCAAGCCTTGATAAAGCGCTCCCCGCGCTTTGTGGTAATACTGGCACAAGAGTCGTTTGAAGCGATATCAAATTCCAAAAAATTAGAAAATAGAGAATATATTGAATTTGCCACAGCTCATTTCTTTCTAGCTGCTGTAACTTTATTCAGGTCGGCCACCAGGGCGTCCGTATTGATGCCGTGGGCCATAGCGCCTTCTTCTATACTCTCAAAAGCAGATACGTGGCACCCCACACAGTGCAGCCCATGCCTCATAAATACCATCATGGTCTCAGGAAACTGTGTGACGACTTCCTCTATTGTCATTTCTTTTGTTATGGTCATGATTTACTCCTTTTTATTCGTATGTTCACGAACAGTAATAAAGCTTTCTGGACTCAATATTTAAGGTTATTTTAGCACTTAAAGTTAGTGTCCACATATCTATCGGAGTAAATTCGCCATTTTGGCAATCATAGCTTTGGGGATAATATGAAAAAAAAATGAAAACTTTGGAATATTAGCGTGGGCATGCTGGCAGGATTGCTGCCAGCCAGGCCACGATCTGAGGGGTTGAGCGGCGAAGCTCGGTTCCGTCGAAATGGACATCGCCAGTGAGAGCGAACGGTCCGAAGGAAAGAACTCCGGCGGCCTTGCTGGCCTGCTCGGCCTTGTCGCGGTCGCCGTCGCTCCACGCTGCACGCACTACAAGGTTGCGAACCGCCAGAAACCGGGTCGTGATCGCCGGCAGCAGGCCGTCGTTATTGGTCGGTTGCCCGTTGGATATCGCATGGGTGGCAAATCCGGGCAGCCTCCAGCCGGGCAGATCGAACAGCTCCCTGTGGAACCATGGTCGTCTGATGCTCACCACGCAGTATTGGAAGCTCAACCTAAAGCCACTGCCTGCCGGTTGCGCCGGTGCCTGAGGGGCTTTCATTTCCAACAACCTGGCAATGTGGATGAGATCGCCATAGCGGAGTTTGGCCGGCGCGATCTGTAGAGTTTCAAACGTAGGCCGGGTGTTTAGCGTATGAATCTTCGATGCGAGAGTATGCAGTCCCGATATTTTCTTTTCCGACCCTGGCGCGTTGATCGCGGTATCGGGCGTTCGAGTGACGATCCCGGCCTGGGGATACAGAGCCCGGGCCCTGGCCAGAGAGAGATTCCCCTTTGGTCTGACGAGTGCTGCGAGCTCCTTTAGATTTCCTTCGTGCGGGCTGCTGCGCCACATCAGCGATGGAAGTTTCGCCATATTTATGATTGATGACGCCGGTTTCGGTGGAGGCGTGGCTGAACCGCCAATCGTGAACGAGGCATCAATCCATGGTGTGGCAGTATCCCACCATTGCACAGGATCGGCCAGGGCCGGATGATATATGTCAGTAGGGATGTCTTCGCGTGCCATTACGATGTTTCCGATGTCAAAGCGGGCACCCTCGATCTGGCGGGCCGCATTAACGCTCACCGGATCGCCTGGGTCCCCGTTTGTCACCGCGCTCTCAACGATTAACTTGTAAACGTTATCATACAGGCGCGACGAATCGACGAAGGTCGAACCGGGAACCGGTATCGTATTAACAAGATCTGAGAACGCTTCATTTGCTTTCGCGGGATCGTTCTGGTTCTTGACACCCCGATAATCATCGGGATCGACATCTTTGCCGCACGGTTCCAGTAACAGGATAACCGGGGTACCAGCGAGACTTGCAGGCGGGGCAAGGAATTCAGCCAGCTTTGAATAAAGCTGAGCGCCAACCTCATCAGCATTGTTCATAACACTCATGTTCTCCTGATTAGTGAGGGTGGATTAAGTGCTCCATGGTTCTTATTTTATTCAATGTGGATTTCGATATAATGATCCTTGACTTGATGGCGGGAGGACAGAACGGAACCCTGGAACACACCCAGCCAATGACCTGGATATCCGGAATAATAAAACCCTCATTGGTGCGGCGCGCCGTGAATCTATCATTGGTGCTACTGTAGCTGTAATTACCGGAAGCCGAGAATGGACCCCAGCCCGCGCTGACTGAGCCGCTGGTGGCAGTGTCGATATGGTCAGAATCCTGTTTGGACCATTTTCCCGTGATATTGACATCACGAACCATAACGAGTGCGATTGGGATAAGAGGCATTAGCGGGTCTGGGCCGCCGGCGATGCGGCCGGGGCCTGCATAGGTGCCGTCATCCCAGTTCGGGAGCTTGAACAGGGTAGCGTCCATCCAGGGCCTGTAAATCGGGCAAATCCGCCACCTGAAACTGATCCCGATATCGGTGGATTCTTCCGACATATGTACACGATTCTCGGAGTGGTTGAAACCGGCACTGCCACCGAATCCCCAAATCC
>CABMIH010000056.1 GCA_902386205.1 uncultured archaeon
GTGTCTGGACATTCGTCCAGAGTCAGGAATTGTGCTGACGCCAGAATATAAATTGAAAAATGCTATCCAAACTTACTTTGTATAATTCCACAGTCCCGGCGCTCTTATACGAACCCCATGCAACCACAACGCGCAAAATTCCCAATGTAATTCTTAAGTACATTTCAAGGCTTAATAAAATCCGCCTAAATGCAAAAAAAACTAATATCTCTCTACACCGACCCCTTATACCGCAACTCCCTGGCGCTGACGCCATAACATAATCAATTTAAACATTCATAATTAACTATATTAATATCTATGATTATCATAATAATGATGTTATTAGAACATTGGATATACTCTTTATCTGTTGCAATTATCGCAGGAATGGTTCATTTCAAACACACAGGCCGAGATTATTCCTGGATTATCATTGCAAGTGCATATGCTCCAGATTTAGATTTTATCCAGAATATCATACCAAACAAAATTAATTTGTCAGGACTGTATTATACATTGCCCATAAAGCACGGAGATTTTCACAATATCACATTTTTGCTTATATATGGATTTATAATTGCGGGCTTATTAAAGTTATTCAAATACAAATTCATGGATTCAATTATTTTTGCCTGTATCGGTTTTGGAGCTCACTTGATCGAGGATGCACTGGTTTATAATCCGGCATATGCTTTTTTTTGGCCTATATCGATGCAGAAGTTTGATATTGAAATGATAAAATATACAAAAGATTGGCTGGGTATTGCAAATACAAAGATTCTGTTTATTGGCATTATTACATTGGTACTATGTATTATGCTTAGAACAGTTATTGATGGTGTTGATCGGATAAAAGTAATGAAAAAATCCCATATCAGGATCCAGTGACATCCGGGATAATATTATTCCTTATTTTTTTTTAGACAAATCCAAAATGCACGTAAAAGCATATAGCACCAGCACTGAAACTTATCCAATAATTTCCAAAACTCCAGTGCGCGCCATTCCTGCGAATGGAGATTGGGATCCCAACGAGGTGCGGAAACGGGAATCAGTACTTGGAGGAGAGACTGGACAAAATGCATCTCATACCTACACTGTCCGGCGCGCCGACATAAAAACATTTACACGAACCCATGCAACCACCACGCGCAAAAGAACGCACGCCTTTAAATACATTTCAGGAGTTAGTAAAGCCCACTTAAATGCTAACAAAACTCAAATCCTTATACACCGACCCCTTATACCGCAACTCCCTGGCGCTGATGCTCAACTCTGCGTTCGGTGCGTTCTTCGGCCTCCTGTTCTGGATAGTGGCAGCAAGAACTATGCCCTCAAAAGACATCGGGCTTGCAACAGCGGCAATATCGGCGGCGGCGCTGATCGTGGGTCTATCGAGGCTGGGACTTGACGCAGGACTCGTAAGATATCTTCCTGAGTCAAAAAATAGGAACGGGCTGTATAGCACGATCGTAATGATAACACTGGTTCTTGCCCTTGCCCTTACCGCAGTTTTCATGCTGGGCATCAATATCTTCTCTCCCGCCCTTTCATTCATTCGTGATGGCTGGTTCCTGCCTGCTTTCTTTGCCTATATCGCTGTGACCTCCATCTATTCTGTCCAGAATATAGCATTCATATCCATCAGGCGCGCGGATTTGAGTTTGGTCCAGAACCTGCTGCTTGGAGCGAGGATACCTATCCTGCTCCTGATCGCAGGTCTGGGCGTGTTCGGGGTCTTTTCGTCTCTGGGAGTGGCATATCTATTGACGTTTGGATTCGGCGCTTTTGTGCTGAAAAGATACGGCCTTTCTTTTACAAGAAGTTTTGACATTGCTTCTATAAGGAAAACGCTGAAGTTCTCGCTGGGGAATTATTCAGCAGGCATATTCATGATGGCTCCTGTAACGATAATTCCAATTATGATCGTAAATACGATAGGCGCGGAAGAAGGGGCGTATTTTTATGTGGCTTATTCGGTTGCTTCACTTCTTTTCACGATCCCGAACGCAGTTTCTACATCCCTTTTCGTGGAAGGTTCGCACAACCTTCCTTTGAAAGAGAATGTTCTCAAATCAGTGAAATTGATTTTATTACTCCTGGTTCCTGCACTGATTATGATCTTTCTTTTCGGGGATAAGGTTCTCCTGTTGTTCAGTAAGGAATACTCAGAGCAGTCATTTGAGATGCTTCAGTTGCTTGCTGTTTCGAGTATTTTCTTTTCTGTGACATCTGTTTTTATTTCTATTAAAAAGATACAGAAGGAGATCAGGATGATAAATTATGTGAATTTTGCGCTGTCGGTGCTGATAATTGGGTTTGGGTATGTGGCTCTTTTGAAGTACGGACTATTGGGGCTTGGGTATGCGTGGGTGGGGGCGAATGCTTTATTGAGTATGTCGGTTATAGGCCTAACATTAAGGAAGGGATTTTGATCTATCCAAAAGTCGTCATCATCATCCTGAACTGGAACGGCAGGGAAGATACTATCGAATGCCTCGATTCTTTGAAGCATATAACATACCCCAATTATGAGATTCTGTTGGTGGACAATGGCTCTACTGACGGGTCGGTGGAGTGCTTCAGGGAGCGGCATCCGGGGATGGAGATTATTGAGAATGAGGAGAATCTGGGGTTTGCTGAGGGGAATAATGTGGGGATCAGAAGGGCAATGGATGAGGGAACTGATTATGTGTTGCTGCTGAATAATGATACTGTTGTAGATAAAAATTTTTTAGAAGAATTGGTTACGGTTGCAGAAAGTGATGAATTAATCGGATTGGTGCAACCTAAAATATTATATTATGATGACTTATCTATAAATAGTACTGGCTTTATTTGTGACATTTTTATTTCCACAAAGCATAGGGGTAGATATGAAAAAGATGAAAAACAATATGACAATTCAATAGAGGAAGGCTTTTTTTATGCTAGTGGATGTAGCCTTCTTATTAAAAGGAATTTGTTACTAGAATTAGGAAACGAATGTTTTGACAGATATCTTTTCGCATATTACGAAGATGTGGATTTATCTTGGATTGCAAGATTACTTAATTTTAAAATAGTTTATTGTCCAACGTCGACGTGCTATCATAAAGAGGGAAAAACTTCTGGTGGTTTTAATCCAGAGACAACATATTGGAAAAACAGAAATAGGATTAGAATAATAATAAAAAATTATTCCATGAGAAATATTATTTGGATTCTTCCAATTGTTATTTTATTGGAATTCTTTGTATCTATTATTATTTCCTTTCATCGAAAGGACATCAAGTATTTCTATAGCTTTCTGAAAGGTTTTGTATGGAATCTCAATAATCTCGGAAATACTTTGGAAAAGCGGGCTCTCGTTCAATCCAATAAAAAGGTAGATGATGAATACGTTATAAAATATATGAAGAAACAATCTCTTGAGATTATATTTCTAATAAACAAATTCGAAAATTTCATACCTCACAGCTCTGTTGCGGTTGGGTGTGCAGTCGCAGCGTTTGATTATATTTCTAAGATTTTTTCATAAATTTTCAAAGTTTTTCCTACGGTTTTTTCCCATGTAAATAGCCTACTATATTTTTCACCAATACTAATAATATTTCTTCTTAATTCTGGATTTATAAGTAATTCGTAAATTTTATTAGCCATATCCTTCTCAGATTTTGCTCTTACACAACATTTTGTGACCTCTCTTGGTATATTTGCATTATCTCTAATAATGACAGGAACACCACATCTCTGGGCTTCCAAAATTGGAAGCCCAAAACCTTCACTATCACTTGGCAAAACAAAGATATCAAAAGAATTGTAAACATCTACCAACGAATCATCTGTCACTGAACCTTTGAATTCAACATTCTTATCAATTTTTAATTCTTTAACCAGCCTATAAAGTTTAGAATAGTTTTGGGATTTATTCCCATAAATATTCAATTTTACATTAATTTTAGAAAATTTCAAATAATAAAAACTTTTAATCAAATAATCTATTCTCTTTCTTTCAATTAATGATCCTAAGTATCCAATGACAAAATAATCTTTTTCGTCCCTTTTAATAGGTTTAAATTTTTCATCCACCCCTAAATTTACTACTTCAATTTTCTCGTCTGGAAAATTCAAATATTTTACCAATTCTTCTTTTGTCTGTGTAGAATTTGCTATCACTTTATTGCAATATTTTCCCACCCTATAGAAGAAAGGGACAGTAAGTCTTACATGAAATTTACTACCTTTTTTATATAACATTGAAGTGAGGTCATGATAAGTTATAACTGTAGGTTTTCCCAATAATGGGAAAGATAAAGCATTTACAGGAGCTACTGCATGAAATAAATCAAAATCATTTTTCAGCCATAAAATTTTCAGAGGTGATATAATGGTGTGATTAGTAATCTCTGTAAATTGTGAGGAAGTACTAGTACCCATAAATTCTATTTCCACTTTTTTGCCTAAACCGTTCAAAAGTTCTTCAGTATATCTTTCAATACCAGTTCCTTTACTGATTTCTCGTTTATCTCCAATCATTGCTACATTCATGATTAATCACCAAATCTTACAAAATTTATTTAAATTAAGTTAACCTTTATAAATATATATTGAACCATCATTATAAACTTTATTTAAATTAATATTAAAATCTATTTTTTGAATATGTTTATTTATCGGTTCAAAATTTCTCCATCCTCCTGCACTTGTTTCCTTATCGGCCAGTTTGAAATTTATAATGACATATTCTCCTCTAAAATATGAGTTTGGAACCTTACTAATATTGGCGTCAACTAAATTTTTATATGACTCTGGCGTATATAAATTTTGAGGATTGAAAAATAGCCTTGATTTAGCAGCAATAATTGCATATTGTCCTTGAGTATGATGGTCTGAAAAGATATAATTTTTTTCAGTATGATTGAAAAACCAATTTGCACTAGGATGAATTTCAGTATATTTTGATGGAGATGTAATATAAAACCCTTGGGACAAAGTTAGAATAAAAATTAATATTGACAGAATAAAAATTATAGATACATATACAAATAGAACACGAGATATTTTTGTTTTTATTACTTCAATATTCGTTTTTTCCAAAATATACTTTAAAGAAATTGTTGCAAAAAGAGGCCCAATAAATGTAAAATATCTCGTAAACGCTACTGTAATTGCTCCAATTGGAACATAAACAAATATGTCGACAAGCCAAACTAAAAAAATTGATATATATATTATCAAATCAAATGATATGGAATGATTTAGATTTTTAAAAAACTTGTGTCTTAATGAATTGATTAAAATATAAATTATAAGAACAATTATAGGCAAAGATATAAAAATAAACCAAGTAGTATTCAAGAAAAGTAGATGTGGTGGAGACGGAGGGCGCATATATAAATAGTCCCCAGGTGGAACTGTTCTAAATATTAATGACAAGTAATAAGTACCAGTCAAAGAAATTTCATCACTCATATTAATTAATTTGGGAAAATAAGTTGAATATATAATTTGGTTGAAACCAAAAAATATTACTATGAAAGAAAGAAAAAACGAAATTATAGTTTGCTGTTTTTTTTTCGTTGTGGCTTGATTTATTATCATTAATAAATTTGCAAATAGCACGAAGAAGATTATCCAGATTTCTGCATTATAAGAAAAAAGGTGAACTCCTATAAAAATTATCCATAAAACTATCAATATTTCAAATTTTTTATTTTTACCTAAATTTATAAAAGTTGAAATAAATAACAAATATAATGCATAACCAAAACTGTGTGGCCAAACACTATAAATAATTGGAGAAACCCATTTGAAAATCAAAATGCCTGTTAACATAAGAGCTAATAATGTATTAGTGGTAATTTTTTTTGCAAAATTATAAGAAATAATCAAAAATAATATTCCCGCGATTGGAAAATATTCAATAAATTCTGGGGACATTGCACTGATTTTGGAAAGTATAATTATTAAAAATCCAAATGCAGGAGTAGCTTCAAATTGTGTTGATGAGATGTCTATATATTTTTCATTTGATACTAATATAATAGAAGCAATTTTTTGATGAATAAACGGGTCGTTAATCCCAAGATTAGACGAAATAATTAAAGGGCTAACAGAAAAAATAACTAACAAAAAAATAAATATCTTGTAGTTATGATTTTTCAAATATACTTCTCCCTTTAAAAACTGAATCTTTTAAGTTAATTTCTAACAAGTCTAAGATTGTTGGTGCAATATCCATTAAACTTATATAATCATGTCCTATCCTCTTATTCATCTTATTGATTAAAAATACAGCAGCCTGTTTATGTCCACCTGGAGCAAGATTATGTTCATAAGCAGTTCCAATTAATGGGGTATGGATGGACCAAAATACACCAAATCCATCTTTCAATTCAAAAACGATATCAGGATATTTGGAGATATATTTACCAGAATACAATTCCTCCCTTTTACAAACCCATTTTACTAATTCTTCTTCAGTATCTGGGTCTTTTAAATTGGAGATTTCTTTAATTAACAGATTTCGCATTTCTTCATATTTCAAGTTTCTCAGATTTCTTTGATTTATCTCAATGCCACCATGAGGGTAAGATTTTGGCCCTGCAAATGAAGATAAAAATGCACTAGTTTCACTCATATTGATGGTCGAAGTAGACATATATATTTCTTTGCTCATTTTTGGAGCTAATCGAGATATTCTTACGGCCCAGTAATCCAATTCATATTTATGAATAATATCTAATATTAATCTTTTAAATCTTTCAAGTACAAATGACCTATGATTCAATCTACTATAATTGGACTTTAGAAAACCTCTCTTTCTTAAAAATTCATTTATATTTACGGTTTTGGGTGGTCGCATACCATGACCATGGTCGCTTAAGATTATTGTAGTAACATCTGGATTGATTTCAGTATATTCACCAATTATCTTGTCTATAATTTTATAATAATCTCGTATCACATTCTTATATGGATTATCACCCGGATAAGTGGGGTCGTTTTCATCATAATATCGCCAAAAAAAGTGTTCTAATTCATCCAATGCCACAAAATAAATAAAAAACAAATCCTCATCTTTATGATTTCTTAAGATCTCCATTCCAAAATTAGCTTCATCTAGAGTAACTGTCTTTGCATGATCAAAGATTCGCTCAAGACGATTTGAACCTGGATGTTCTTCTGTCATTCCTCTAAGATGAGAGACTTTATATTTTTCATGCAAATTAGGTGGAAATGTTAACACTTCACCTTGATTTAAAGGATGTCTACTTACCATGATTCCATTAACTTCCCATGGTGGATATGCAAATACAGGAAAAAGGACACATACTTTTTTTCCAGCAGATCCCGCTATATCCCAGAAGGTTTTTCCCTTTAAAATTTCATTGCTGATATTCATCTTGGCGCGATCTTTATTTTTCTCAAATACGTCAGGGGTATACAAAATACCGTGTTCAGCAGGATTTAATCCAGTAAATATACTGGTCCAAGCTGAGAAAGAATCTGGGGGGATAACAGATTCAGATTTGAATGTAGGACTTTGTTTCATAAATGCATTAAAATTCGGCAATTCGTTTTTAAATTTTGACAGTAAAATTGGATCTAACCCATCAATGCCAATCATCATAACTTTGCTCATAAAATAATCCTCCTTATACATTCATTTATGACAGATTTTAATTTATCAAGAGATTCAGAACCATCAAGAACTGTCATTTCATATTCTTTACCGATGTTTAAGTAATTCTTCCGACGGTCCCGCAAATAATCTATAGAAGGGATATCATTTTTTCTCTGAAAAGCGATTTCCTCCGGCAAATCTATAAGAAACGTGACATCTGGAGTTGGAAATAAGAATAATATTTTAGCTAATAATCTCCTGACATCTTCACTTGAATAATTAAAATCTACAGATAAATCAGTGACAATTGTATCATAAATATAACGATCACAGATGACGTTACGATTAAGGATCAATGGGAGTTTGATCTTAATAAGGATTTGGATAAAATAATCCAGCAACAGAATGCTTTGATATCCTTTTGCCAAGAAGTGATGTTTTTGTGATATACTTCGTTTAGTATTTGAATAATTTACATAATCATTATAAAAATTCTTGTTCCTGAGAAAAAAGATTCTCCCGATTTTCATCACGGGCCTTACAAGATAAGGTATATAACGGTTATATACATATCTTGATTTTATCCCATTGCTCTGTAAATGTTCAACTAATGACTTAGCAAGTGTTGTTTTGCCAGCACCATCCATACCTGTAAAGCATATGAACAAATTTTTCTGCTTCAAATCATTCACCTGAGAGCAAATTATCATAAATATCTCCTAACCTTTTGCCGATATGTTCCCAAGAATATGCCATAATTTTGTCTCTTGTATCAGGTCTGAAAAAACCACGATTAAATTCAGTCCATTTCTTAAGTAAATCCTCTTCATTTTCAAAGAAAACCAGACCATTCCCCTCCTCGAAATTTTCGATTAATCCTTCATACTTTGTTGCAAAAACAGGAAGATTGGATGACATTGCCTCAAGAACTGAAAGTGGCATAAATATACTTCCTCCTTTTGATGCAGGAAATATATAACAATCAGATAATGCAAATATCTCTTCGATATTCTCAAAATATTTATTCCATACAATACATCCACTATTCAATAAATCTCGGTAAAGATTTTTATCAATTTCAAAATATGAGCTGCTTACTATTACTACCTGAATATTTTCATTTTTCTTCTGAATTCGGTTGAAGATTTTAAGACCTCTTATATCCCTGATATGTCCCACATGTAAAATCACGAACTTTTCTTTATCAATCCCATATTGTTGTCTGAGTTCTTCTTTGATTTTTATTGAAACTGGGTGAAAACGATATGTATCTACTCCATTAGATAAAAAGTTTGTTCTGCAGCCAATTTCTTTAAGGATTGTTTCAACCTCAATTGATTGTGTCAAGATAATATCTGGTTTTAATAAAGAAACAAATCTTTTTAAAACGGAATTATTCAATAATTTCAGTGAGTATGGGTGAAGTGAAGAGATCACAAGCTTAACATCTCTTTTAATGAATATTTTGGCAAGTTTCAAAATGATAAAACTGGATAAAGTGGGAGCAGTTAAATAATGGATCACATTGGGATTGAAATCTTTGATTTGTTTCCAAAAATCAATTGAGAACACATCTTTTACATCGAGATTGCACACATCGTGATTTTTCGATAATTGCTTAGAAAGATTGAAGGCAATATTTTTATAACCTTCATTTAAATCATTTGAAAAAACTCCTAACAGACAAATCTTCATTAATTTACTCCATTTTCAAGAATTTGGATAATATTCTCTGTGCTGGATGTAAAATATTCCTTAACTCTCTTGTAGCCCGCATGTCCCATTCTTGCCGCTAAATCGGGCTCATTTATTATTTTAATCAGTGCTTGGGCAAAAGCTTCACAATCACTTTTATCTACCAAGAAACCTGTATCCAAGTTAATGATTTCTTCATGTGGTCCGATATTGAAGGCTACAACAGGTTTGGAATGTGCCATAGCTTCTACCATCGGCAAATTGAAACCCTCCCAGAGACTTGCAGATGCGTAAACATCACTTGCCGCATAATAACTTGGCAATTCTTCATCAGTAATGAAACCAGTAAAAATTATAGAAGAATTTGATTTTTTTTTCAAATTTCTAAAATAACCTTTTAATGGAGGTTTTCCGACTATCAACAATTTGGCATCAGGTATCGTTTCTTTAACAATATTAAATGCTTCTATAAGCAAATGTAAACCTTTATGTGGGTGTATTTGGCCTATAAATAAAATGATCGGACTGTTTTCCAAAGAATATTTCATTCTGATTTCTTGCCTATTAATCGAATTGTTGAATCTCGTCATGTCTATCTTATTATAAACCACAATACTATCCATTCCTGTACATTTTTTGAATTCTTCTCTGGCAAAATTACTTATGGAAAGTACTAAATCAGCATTCTTGACAGTAACTTTATTCATAAAGTAAAAAATATTTAAATAAATTCTTTGTATATATCCAAGAGAAAATGTAGGCATCAAAGGATGATGGTGATAGATGTACCTAACACCATACAATTTTTTAGTCATATAAGCCAGCCAATTCATAGGGTAATGGTGGCTTATAATTACATCGTAATTTTTCAATTTTTTAATATATTTTATTGATTTTATAAAATCCAAAGGAAATAACAATCTATAAATCCTCTGAAAAAAAGTGTTTCTCGACATTCCAATAATTTCCATATTTATTGCGTTGTCCAATTTGATTTCTGACTGTAATGCAAATACAGTAACCTTGCATCCTTTATGAATCAAATCTTCTGATTGCTTTTTAGCCACTCTATCAATGCCACTATATTCGAAAAGTGTAGGTGTTAGAATCGCTACTTTCATTGATTTAAACCCTAAAAATTCCCTTTTTTCATTTTCTTTCCCCACCAATATCCAACCAGACTTTTTGCACCAATAGCTTTCCGCTTGAAGTCATCAAATCCTTTGATAGTTAATAAATGATGCAACCATACGCTGGGTCTGAAATAAAAATTTTCATATAATCCCTTATTCACCAAATTTATAATATCCTCCTTTGATAAATTTGGGTATGAAACGACCGTGCTCTGCTCTCCAGCATCAACCCAATCAGTCCAATCCTTTGCTATGATGTGTCCATTCTCTTTGCACCAATTATAGAATTCTGTACCAGGATATGGTGTTAGACCAGAAAACTGCAGTGTGTCAGGTTTAATCTCACTGGCAAGCTTTATAGTTCTCATAGCAGTTTCTTTGGTTTCTCCAGGTCCTCCAATCATAAAACAACCATGAACTTTTATCCCTGCATTTTTTGTCAAACGTCCAAAGTTCTTCATTTGTTCCAATTTTAGTTTTTTCTTTACATTATTTAATATCTCTTGATCTCCAAATTCAAACCCAGTAACCAGCATTCGGCAGCCTGACTTTTTCATTAATTTCATTAACTCTAAATCGTCCAAATCCGCTCTTGCATTTCCAGACCATGAAATCTTTTTGTTCAATCCCCTATTTATTATTTCACTGCAGATTTCTCTGGTTCTTTTTCTATTAGCAGTCAATGTATCATCCTCGAACATAATTTCCTTTAAGTCTGGGAATAATTCAAGGTCATATTCAATCTCATCGACAACTTTCTTTGCAGATCTTAATCGGTATTTTTTTCCATAAAATACCTGTGGCAGCACGCAGAAACTGCAATTGTTTGGACACCCTCTGCCGCTAATTAAAGTAATAAAAGGATAAAGTTTTCCCGCATCAAAATAATCATGAACGTCTATTTGATGCCATGCGGGAAAAGGTAAATCATCTAAGTTTTCGATTAATGGCCTATCTTCATTAGTAATTATTTCATTTTCATCTCTATAGGTTATGCCTAGAATCGATGCAGAATCCTTTTCATTTGCTATGTCCCTCAGCGTATAGTCGTATTCCCCTCTCGCAATATAGTCTATCTTTTTACTCATCAGCATAGTTTCTGTTGTTAGTGCTGATGCATGCTGACCAATCAAAACAGTAGTCGAGCCCAGATCTTTCAGCATTTCTGCATGTTTTACATCGCTGTAAATTGAAGGAGTTGTCGTATGGACAATAGATAATTCTGGTTTGAATTTTTTTGAAAGCTCTTTTGTCTCATCAAATTCTATATTTAAAGCCGCAGCGTCTAGCAATTTAACTTCATGCCCCTCATTCTCCAGAACTGCCGCTGTAATTGCCAAATAATCAGGATGTCGCTGAACCCTGCCTCTTGATCTGGCAGCCCACCTCGCGCTTCTGACAAAGTTCTTCCCAAAGGAAGGGTTTAACATTAAAATCCTCATTTAAACACCTTTTCAACAAAATACATACCTACACCAAACGTTCCAGCCAATGATCTCATAGTTGCCAATAGGGGAGCAATAATTATAAACTTTCTTTCCTTCCTAAAAGTCCATAACCCTAGTGGTATATTGGATATTACTAAAATCCCCAATCCAAAGAACGTTATTATTGGATAAAAGAAGATCATCAAAATGGATAATAACGCAAAGCAAGATAAAATAAATTGAATCTGTGCCTCATATCCCGTATAGCTATCCCCTTTGACTATTTTGTCTTTATTCCTAAGATACATTCGAACTCTCCAGTATCCTCTGTAGAATTGCTGTTTAAGATACTTTCTTAAAGAATCAGGATGATAATGGTAAACAAACGTCTTATCTGTAAAAACTAATTCGTATCCTATTTTTTTGATATTAAATGCAAGATCAAAATCTTCACCACTTGCTTTTCTGTAGTTAATATCAAACCCTCCAGCTTCAATAAATACTCTTTTTGTAAAACCTGCTGAGTAAGTACCAATTGTATCTATGTACTTGCCGACCAATTTCTCATGCCTCTTTGCAATTTCATAACCGATATACCTCGCAATAAGACTCTCTTTATTTTGCACTATGTACCCACAGTTACTTCCAACAATTTTTCCATCCAATGGTCTTACCATCTCCTCCACCCAGTTTATATAAGGAATGCAATCTGAATCTAAGAAAAGAATTATATTACCTTCTGATTGTTCAACACCAAGATTTCTTGCTTTTGCAGGACCTGAGTTTTTTTGTTTTATCAACTTTATTGGAAATCTACTCTTAGTTTTATACGATTTTACTAATTCAAATGAGGAATCGGTGCTCCCATCATCAATCACGATAACTTCAAAATCTTTATTGGTTTGATTTTCAAGTCCTTTCAGTGTTTGAATGATTGTTTTTTCAGCATTATAAGTTGGGATTATAATACTAATATTTATAATAATATTTTTTATAATTTCGTACATAGATAATTGTTAGTAGCATCTTAATCACAAACATGTTAAATAATCGAATTCACACCCCACAACTTAAAAATATTTCGTTTTTGGTAACCTGATCGCTCTTATTGAAATACATATCGCCCTGCACCAGCACCGCCTCAGGCTTCTCATCCATAAGCACCTTCTCTATCCCCGCAATCATCCTCCCCGTCTGCTCACCGTGCGCCCCGGAGCCGACTTCAAGATTGTATTTCGCCTCAGGCAGCCTCAACTGCTCGAAAAATACCCTGTCCATATTATAGGAATAATGCTGTCCCGTATGCAGGATAAAAAAATTAAAGCTTCTGCGCTCGCACTCTCTTATAACTGGGGACATTTTAATGATCTCAGGACGCGTCCCGAGAATTATCGCAATATTCACTTTCCACCTCATGAATACCTTTGTTGCTTACCTGGTATCCATTTCTTATTCTCCAACCGCTTTCTATTATTGAAGTAGCTGCTCCGCCGGAAAGATCGTTCCATATCTCTCATAGCATCTACAATATGCTTCTGCATTGTCAACCCTATATATGAATCTTTTCGCTTTTATTAAATTATGGAAAATATAATCATGATAATCATAAGTTTTGAGGATATGGCATATTGATGAAATGCTCCTGCCATCTTATCGGGGGAGACATTTTGGTGATTTCGTGTGCGGGGATTATTGACCATCGAAGGAAAACTGCGTTCGTGTCATCTTAAGAGAGATTTTTCTCCCAGTTAATAACCTCTAAGTCAGGGATATTTTCAAAGTGACCATCTTTGCTAAGAAGGAGAACATCGAGATCCAGACACGTTGCAGCAACCCACATATCGTTTTCAGGAATAGGACGGCCTGCCTTTTTAAGCTTTAAACGCACTTTAGCATAGCGGATAGCAATTGCCTTATCTATAGGCACGAGAACAGAATTATCTATCAAAATATTTATCGCATACTCATTCTCTTTTTGTTTAGCGCTATTTTTCGCTCCATAAAGTAATTCTCCCAGAACAATAACAGGTAAAAAAAGTATATCCGATTCGTCAATCAGTTTGCAAACCGGTTTAATGCCTTCGCGATATGCAATTACTGCATTGGTATCTACAGCCAGCTTACCATTCGCCTTCAATCTTCTCGAACTCCTCATCAATAAGTTTCTGCATTTCTTTAGCTTCGGCATGTGTTAGCTTTCCGGAAATTTCGCGCAGACCCTTCTTCACAGGATGAGACCGTATGATCACTGTCACTTTCTCATGTTCCTTAAGTCCTTTTAATGGTCCAATAGGCTTCAATACATTATTTTCATATATGGCTTCAATTGTATCGGTCATGAATAGATATTATATGTTTCAACGCTATATATAACCAATCTTTTTTCTAACCTTCGAGACTCTTCATGAACATCTCAGGACGGGTCCCGAGAATTACTGCAATATTCACGTTTTATCGTCTCATGAATACCTTTGTCATTCACACGGTATTCCTTTTTTCTGGATTCGTTGATCATTCTCGACATTGAATGCAGTATGATCCCTGTAAACGCCATGAAAGACCCGATAAGCGTCAGCACGATCATCAGCAGCGTCGGCCCGAACATCAAACTTCCCCCTAAATAAAAATCCCGGAGGAAAGTCAATCCCATTCCCAATCCCACTACTAAAAACACTAAGCCTGGCGCTGTAAAATAGAACAACGGCCTGTTCAGTTCCATATCCTCCAGTACTTTCACAAGGACCCGGAGGCCGTGGCTGACAGGATTCTCGCTTGAGCAATCAACATCATACCTTACTCCGATCTCTACCTCTTTTACCCGCAAACCGGCATTGGCGGCGTCAGCCAGCATCTCGCTCTCGATAGCAAGGCCTTTTGACCTGAACCTGAAAACAGGCAGCGTATGCCTGGCAAATGCCCGGAACCCGCTTTGCGTATCTGTGATCTTAAGACCGCTGTTAAGATTTGTGGCCTTATCAAGCATGGTCTGCCCTATGCGGCGGTAAAATGGGGTGTTCTTCCCATTGCCATTCAGGTACCTGCTCCCGTTGACCATGTCGGCCTCACCATTAAGGATCGGGGCCACAAGCTTCGATATTTCCTCAGGGTCGTGCTGGCCGTCGCTGTCCATGGTCACAATGACCCTGGCACCGTTCTGTGACGCAGTCTCAAAACCCGTCTTAAGCGCTATACCCTTTCCTTTATTAGTTGGATGACGGATGACTTCTGCGCCTGCAAGACTCGCAACTTCAGAAGTGCGGTCAGTGCTGCCGTCATCTATGACGATTACCCTATCAGCGTGCTGCCTGGCATGGAGGACTATGCTCCCTATAGATACTTCTTCATTAAAAGCAGGAAGGATAGCTGTTATTGTCATCTATGCCCTCCCTCTGGCCAATTTGAAGTTCCACCTGAGGTACTCATATTTCCAGATTCGATCATCAACCTTGAATAATCTATTATTACCACCATTTTTTACCTGCCAGAAGGTTGCATACCAATATTCCGCCAACCAGACCAGGCGTCAGATGGTTTATGTATATATAAAGCTTTCGAAATTATTCATCATAGTAAATATTATTATTATGATTATGTTTAAGCGAAATCATCCTGGCACGTAGATCATCTGGATTTACATTAAAAAAAGATCATCTCTCCTTGGAGAGCATAAAATCACAAACCCCCTCAGTATATACCTGCATCACCAGAATTTGAACATATTCATTATCCGTCGCAGGAATGTCTCGTCATGCCTGGTTTCAACATCCTTATGGCCAGGTGTATCATCCGGGATTATTATCGGTGTTTCTCTTATTTCAGGGGTCTTTTCGGGTTTTTCTGTTATTTCGGGCTTCTCCGGTTTTTCCGGTTTCTCTGGCTTATCGGGTTTATCCGGTTTCTCAAGTTTTTCCGGTTTCTCTGGCTTTTCCCTTTCGGTTAACAGAGTTATCTTTCTTGTTATTGTTCCAACATTTAATACATATGTACCCGCTGGAAGTTTTGATGTAGAATATTCATATTCAAAGTTTCCCTTCTCATTAGCTTTTATTTCTGATGAAGCCGTTATCGTCAGGGGTACGGATGACACATCTTCGGCGGCAGTGCCGTGGATTTTAATATGATACGTTCCTGAGGGGACATTGCCCTGGGCTATTGAAGCTTCCCCGGTATTTGATGCATCTTTGCTCAAGGTCCACCATATCAGTAATTTAACTCCCACATTAAGATTCTTCACATTTTTAGCTTTAACAACAAAATTATTCTTTCCATTTGGGATTTCGATACCATTTATCTGGTATTCATAATTACTGTTCCCCTTCGACACTTTTACTGTTTCCATGAAAGTGATCGAAGGCCGAAGTACTTCATTTGGAGATGCTGTCCCTTTCAAGGTTATCTCCTCACCCACTACAGGATTCTCAGGGCTTATTTTCAATTCCGAAACGCTACCTGACACTGAAGAGGTAACCAAAACCATTATGGCAAACAACAATATAATCTTAAAGGGAGTTCTCATTTTACTTCCACCGTTCATACACTACGAAAGGTATATGTATATAGTTTTCTATTGTAGATTTAATTATGTCAATAAGTGCGGTGGTCTCAAGTGCAAGTGCAAGCAGCGCAGTATCAAGCGCGATTTCCATGAATTCCGTTACCGGCCTCGCCATTGGCGGTGTGCTTGCAACGATCCTTTTGATATTTTTGCTTTCTTCCCAGGAAATATTCTCTGCGAGCAGTTACTGGAACAAAAAAATCTCTGCTTCCTTCACGATAGTAATACTGCCGTTGCTTTTTGTGTTTGCAGCTATTGTGATCTTCAAGGTTTCAGAAATATTATAGATTTTTTAAAAAAGGCAGTACTCCGAACAAGATTATGTTGTTGGCAGCGTGCGCTATAACAACGAAAGGAAGACTTCTTGTTCTCTGGAAACAGAACCCGAGTACAAGTCCTGCAAAAGATGCGAACAGGATTTCATAATAATTTGAATACCCTGAATGCATAAGACCAAATATCAGGCTTGCAACCAGCAATCCATTTGTCAGGCCGATTTTTTCTTCAAGCCCCTGCTGGACCATTGATCTGAATATAAGCTCCTCAACAAGACCAACAAAAAAAAACATAATAAGACCAAGTTTAAGTATTTCGATCGCCGTAAAACCTGGAATGAGGGCTCCAGGCATTAAAACACGATACTCGATCAATGCTAATCCGGCTCCTAAAAGAACCGCAAACGGCCAGAGCCAGCTCCCTTTTAAAGTCAGTCCGAGATCCGCGGGACGTAAACCCTGGTCTTTAATTATTAAAGCAATGGAAAAAAACATTATCCCGTACAAAGAAGCGAACCAGTAAATCGTAAAAGAGAAAAAAACCGGCATGGATGTGTTGATTATACGGAAAAGTGATACAAGGGAAAGTGCCTGGACCAGTTTAATGTCTTTTTTTAATATGACAATTGCTATTATGAAAAGGATGTTCAACGAATGAACTGCGACGGAACCTGTCTTGTAGCCAGAGAATAATAAGACCTCAGCTATAAAGATCAATATTATTGGTATTGACTCGTATTTTTTCATGTTACATTCACCCACAGATGAAGATCCCTGTAAGGCGCAGTAAAGTTCCCTTCCCTGAAAAGTAAGAATTGAAGCATGAGAGCATCACCTGTCTCTCTGGGAGTGAAAAAAACCCTCTCCTCCCATGTTGAATTATGCATCAACCGGACCGGCAATGTGTTCAGGGTATCGTTTTTCAGCACCAGTTTAAGCGTGTAATTTGTTGTATCATACTCATGGTTTATAATTCCCACAATTACGCTGCTGTTCTCACCGGATACCATCCGGGTTGGATAACCTTCTGCCTTTCCATTATCTCCCAGTATATAAAATTCCGTGAACTTTTCACCCTGTTTGGGAGTAACAATCACGTAGATAAGCATGAATATCGAGACTATAATTGACAAAATCAAAATTATCGTGAGAACTTTATCTACCCTGGATTTTGTATCCATAAATCCTTTAGTTGAAGAATAGAATTCTGAAAAAGGAACGGTGAACCTTTCGCTTTCAGGTAACTTCAGCCTTCGAAAATACGCTGCCAGACACATCAATAAAGTGAAAAGCGAGAGGCTCAAAAGCACCGGCACCAGCCTTATCCCAAATGGCGTAAAGTTCAGGCCAAGTCCGATGAGCGGCACGACTGCAATACTGAGACCGAAGCTCAACGCAAGCCTCTCAATACCATCAATATCATTTTTCTTCGGGAAAAGGGCCGCGATCAGGGCATAGCCTGGAATGAATAACACCATCAGGATGCCAAGAATAGTCCTGACAGGAGTGGCGTTTAATGGATAGAAAACCACAGATATAAATGTCAGGATTATAAAAAATACGATAATTTGGATATCCTTACTGTTAGACACGATGTCTAATATCCTCACAAACCTTTTTCTATCTTTCCACCCTGAATTTCATCAAAACAGCGTTTTCACCATCATTATAGTAATTTTCAGTGATACCGGTCATGTAAAACCCATGTCTTTCATAGAATTTTTTCGCCCTGGTATTTCCCTGGCGAACTTCAAGGATAATTTCAGAAACACCTGTTTTTGAAAAAACATTAATAATCTCTTTTAGAAGAGCGCTCCCTGCGCCCCGGTTCCGGTATGCCGGATGTACCGCAAAAGAAAAAATCCGCCCCGTTTCTTCAGACATCAGGAATCCCACAATATAACCTACCACAAACCCATTGATCTCGGCCACAATGAAACCATCGGAGCAGGTTTCGTAGAACTGCATATAGAAATAAGGGTCATGTTCATCAAAAACTTTCTTTTCTATATCGATGACCCAGGAAAAATCATGAGGCTGGAATTTTCTAATTATGATCAATAATTTCACCGGATAAACATCAGGCAGTTTACTTTTTGCGTTTGATAGATAACATACGGTATAAAAGTATTCCCACGAGGATCAAAACGAATGGTACATATCCCCACTGGGGGTACCTGGCTTCATCAGTTTTCTGTGCCCGGGTTTCATTCACCTGAGGGGTCGCAGTGGGTTTTCCGGGAAAGACATTTATCGGGTATATGGGGACGGCTTTATAAACAGGATCGATACTTACCGCAAAATGCTCAAAGCCGTCGGTTATTGATTCATAATACGTAAAATTCTCATCACGTCCCTTAAGCTCTGTCGGGAGGGAAACCCATTTATTGACATTCCATCTTAAGAGCTTTATCTTGCTGTTATAGAGATTATTATCTGCAAGCCATTTGTTATCTATCCTGAATTTCACAATTGCACTCTTAATGATGCCGGGGTTCTGCAATTCCCTCGCAAAAACCCATATGTTGGAATGAACATAGATTATGCCCGGGGGCATGGTCACATTCATCGTTGACAGGCCCTTGAGCTGTTCGATTTTTATTGATACCAGGCCTATGCTTTTTGTCGGGGTTATCACTACCTCATATATTACAAGATTCGATGTTCTGTATAAATACGATGCAGAAAAATTGGCGCGCAGGTATTCCTCCTGGATCTCCCAGAACTGTATATTGGAATAATTCTCACCAGATGGCCCGCCACCGCCCCCACCACCGCCTCCTCCCCCGCCGCCGCCAGGGATCACAGGTCCGCCGCCCGGGGGCAGGTCAGAAGGCAGATAGAACATATAATATGTCAGCGGGTTTGAGTTATTATTCGGGAGCATGAACTGGAAATAATAGCTTGAACCATCATAACCCGGTACCGGGGAACTGCTTATAGGGACAGCGAACACTATCGTGCCGTTCTCATCCTGAAGCAGCCCTTCCTTGAAATAATTGAACTGCGGCAAACTGTTCATGAACGTATAGAGAGTAGGTACGTCGGTAAGGATAGTACCGCCTGTATATGGAATGCGGTATGAGGATCGGCTGGTGAATGTATTCGTTCCTGATTCATCACCCTGGCCTGTGATCACATCTATGGATGATATGTTCCCTGATGTCAGGTTCGTCAATACCGGAGGTATGGGAGATGTTGTAATTAAAAGATAATCACCTTCCCTGATATTTGCCGCGAGCTGGACTTCACTGATAGTGTTTATGCCTATACCTGACTGGTTAAAGGTATAATTAGTAAAATTTGAACTGTAATTATAACTTGAATTTAATACAGGCGAAGTCCCTGATATTATGACGCTGTAATATCCCTGCCAGAACCTGGTGTAGTTATAAAAAATGCCCGGGAAATCGGCGCGGGTAATATGCCCCCCACTGCCCTCTACACCCGCGGCGAATCCGGAAAATATATGGACTGAGGCTGCGATCAACAATGCCGCCACCAGGATCGTTGTGGCTGTATTGTTTTTCATCTACGACCTGTATTCACCAGACCATGTTTCTTATTTATTTTTGCTCCTGTACGACTTCTTTCCCGCACCTGGGGCAGAACTTTGCACCATCAGGAACGGCCTCGCTGCAATTGACACATGGGGTTGTCTTTACCCTGCTCTTGCTTCTTTGCCGTATCACTATTCCAAGAAGCACGATCACAGAGGCTACAGCCACGACAATTGGGACGGTCTTGTCTCCCGATAATTTCAATGGGTACTCCCCGTCAAGACTTTTTATCAGGAGTCTTGGACGCTCACCATATGCAACATGAACCTTAGCCTGCGGATTATCGGCAAGATCGGCCTGGGTGAGTTCCACCCTTAAAGAAGGTTCGCTATTTTCACCTGCTGCAAGCGGGATAGCATTCCCAAGACGCAACGTCTCTTCTTTTCCATTGATGAGAAGCTTTACATCCGGGCTGGCATAAACCTGCACTTTACCCGTGTTCTCAAGAAGAAGCCTGATCCGCTGTGTACCGGTATCATATGCAAGGTCTGATATTTTTATCACGGAGTTATCCTGTACGGAAACCACACTCACCGGAAGTTCTTTTTTCAGGAGCAGGTTAAGCGATCCCGGCGCTTCCCCAAACTCTGTGGATACCTGTGCCGATATATTACCCGCTCTTGCATAATCAGTCAGGTCAACACTGTACGCAACTCCCGATTCGCTTCCAGCATATATGTACTGGACTGTCTCATCGCCAATGGTCGTTATTCTTTTTCCGTCTGCGAAAATGGCTACCGAGGTCTTGAAGAATTCACCGATCTTTGCATCGTTCTGGTATATCATCTCCAATTGCTTTGAGCCTTCATTATATTGCACCTGGGAAATATCAAGCGTAAGTTCATACTTTGGCAGGTAGAATTTATCCAGGTCTTCAACAAGCGTCGTTCCTCCCGTATTTTTTCTGCCCTGCCCGAATTTTATGATCACGTTTATCCCTGTAGAATCCTTAAGCACTTTTGCAGAACCGATAAGGTCGTTGCCGATTACCATTCCTAATTGGATCTGTGTGCCCTTAAGAAATTCAATAACATTAGGCGGGACCGTGTCGACGCCTATGAACATGACAGGGCTTTCACCCGACATTATTGTGGCTTCTATGAAATCGCCATTGGTCAATATCAAATCTTTGGACTGGACGATCCCCAGATATTTCTTAATAATCGCAATATTATCATCAAACCTGTTACCATTATCTATTTTTTCAGGATTGAATTCACCCAGCCTTTCGTTCACCGCCCTGTCAACATGACCATATATCAATATGCTCTCTACATTCCTTTCGCTTAAAAACCCATAAACATCATCAATATTATTGCGATTAGCAAATAGAACCCATGACTTTGACCTGGCAGCATACGAAGCAACAGAAATGGCATTGTAGCCGTATTCATCATCTAAAACGATGAACTTCCTGATGTCAAGTTTCCTCGCCAGTTCAAGGTTCAATTTCCTGCCGCCGGGTGACCGCGTCTCGTTCACGACTTTATAACCGCTATCAGTAAGTGTGTTTTTATAATTGGGAAGGTACGGGACGGTATCAGATTCCACAAGATGCACTTCGATTTCTTTGTTCATATATAACGGAAGAGCACGTGCATGGGGTTCGTCCACAACAAAATAATAAGGCATACCTTCCAGGTTTGCATACATTATGGATGAATAGACATCCACCCAGTCGGCCGAATTCACAACTACCTGGCCTTCCCGTGCATATGCTGTTCCTGCCCCTGTTGTTAGTAATGCTATTAATAATAATAAAATGAAATATTTTGCCATCTACGCTCACTCCTTTAAAATGGAATAAGAAGGAAAAACTTCTTATTCCGGATCATTCCAGACCCATGGCTCATGTCAGCTCAACATAGAAGTAATATGTATCTACTCCTGCGTTCTCATTTTCCGGGACGATCATCTGGAAATCCTTGGTCGTGCCATCGAATGCCTGTCCGTCATTGCTGATCACGCCCGCGAACACATAGTTGGACTCAGCTGCTGAAGTCCGTGCTAACGCAATTGTCCACCATGTTGGCGTGCCGGCTGCGTTGAATGTTCTTGCGGCTGTATTCGCACCGCCGTTGATCTGTCTTCCGCTCACATTGATCATAGGTGGATCACTCGTGAACGTTTCACTGGCATTATCAGAATCGTCTCCGGTAAAACCGAAATCCGTATCTATCTCGGCGCCGGTCCTGGCATTAAGATCTTCCCATGCGGTAAAATTCATGGTGCTTGCCTGTGTTGCATACACTTCTCCGGCTATGGTGTTTATGGTCCAGTTGTACATTTTTTCAGTGCTTGATGTGCCCAGCATGATCTCTCCGGTCACATTACCGTAATACCCCTGCCATTTGCTTGTCTCGGTAATGACATTCGTGAAATCCACGTTTGTAATGTTGCCGCCTCTTGCAGCCATACTACCAGATGTATTGGTGAATGTTTCATTTGAGACATTCGCAGGTGTCCAGCCAGTTGGCACTGCACCAGCCTGGATCACTACAAGGATTGATAGTAGCATCAATGATGCAAACAAACTTATTAATTTTTTCATGTTATCTCCTCCGATATATAATGTCGTAAAGCTCTTTGAGCCGTGACCTTGATTTAAGTTCCATTTACCTCAACTCCTCGTAGAAATCAACGTCGCCGCTTACCGCTGCGCGCATGGCATTGGGAATGGCGATCTCGTAATCATGAGAAATATTCACAAGACCTGTGCTGCCATGATTTATTTTTGCAATAAATACAAGTTCTTCCACACCGGTATATTCAACCCCGGCAGCATCGCTTGTATCCCACAAAATCCCTGTTATATAGTCCGCGCCGGCTGCATTCGTTGAGTTTGTCAGATTCGTGCTATTCACAACTGCAACTTTTTCTATTATTTTCCCGCGAATTGTAACATTTAGCGTTGATGTTGCATTTGTCCCGTCGCTGCTGAATAGAGAAGATATATTATTATTAGCAAAACCTGTGGCATTATTTACACCAAGTGCCATACCCAGCGCAGTATCAGCATCAAGAAAATCCGCAGTTCCTTTTGTTGAGCTGTCTTTCATGTAGCCAAGAGCCCATAAGCTGCTCCAGTTTATTGTCGCGCCTTTTTTCACAAGATAGATATATCCGGAAGAAGTATTGCTCCAGTCCCATCTTGTAACGTTAACTGTTTCACTTGATGCTAATGCGATATTCCCTGAAATATTGCCGTAATATTTCTGCCATGATGAGACGTTGATATATTTTGAAGCATTGTTATTACTCAGGTCAGAATCCAGTGTGCTATTGTAGGGGTCGGCCCTGACAGTGATGTTATGGGTTCCTGCAAGGGTATTCCAGTACGCAGTGGCATTTGCGCTACCTCCAGATGAGACGCTTCCTATTGATGAATTGTAGAATTCAATATTGCCGTCATAGAATAGTACTGAAAATGGACCGGACTCCGACACACCCTGGTTGTAGATTGTAGCATTAATCGTCAGGTTAATCCCTTCCTTTGCCTCCCCTGTCTCGGTAACATCGGATAGTTGCCCTGCAGAATAAACAAAGGTTATGTTTTCAGGTGTAAGGTTAAGGTTGGAATCTACCAGGTTGTAGGCATATTCGACACTGCTGCCGAAAATGAACTCAAGAGTATGTTTGCCTGATGTGATGGGCCTGTTCACTATTTTTCCTTCATCAGTACAATTCCAGCCGGGATAGGTAACTGATGTGCCATTATATGTTGCGTTTAATTCTGTGGCCCCGCACCATAAACCAGAGAACTCAAGGTCCTTACCGAAAAGCGTGCCGTTCACGGGAGTGATACTGAGGTTTGAAGTGCCGCTGGTGTTAAAGCGCACGGTCCAATTACCACCCAGGGTTGGATAAGATTGCACATTTATTATGGTAATTGTTTCTATCTCAAAAGTCTGGGAGGACAATTTGGGCACTGTCCATTGCACATTATTGATCAATCCATTCCCGTCAGTGTCAAAGAATGTGAGATTATATGCGGGGTCACGAGTGACATCCACCCGTGTACCATTATCGAACCAGAAAAGCCTTATGTACTCCTTTCCTGTTTCCTTGATATTCGTGAATGATGTAACATTGTAATAATGAACCGAGGCTGTACTTTCCACTATGACCCTTTTTATGGTCTCGTTGCTGTTTTCTTCGACAAGCCGTGCTGGAGGGGTCCTGTATTTGACTATGCTGCTTCCGTTTGAAAGCACCCATTTCACGGGCTGGTTAATGACCGCAGTTTCCTGCATTAGCTCTACTTTTCTTACATCGGCTTTATCCTGCAGGTCATGCTGCAAACCTGAGGCAGGCGGTTTTTCCTCCCCCAGTTCCATGAAAAATTCAACATTCATGGCATCTTCAGGTATCAATGCATCTATCTCGGGTGATACCTGCGATAGTGCCGGATTTGTGCGGTGGTTTGATACCGGGTCTGTAACTGTGAAAACTGTCTGCAATTCCCTGGTCTCATTTCCTGATACCAGGTTCGCTATTACCGTATAATTCCCTTCGGAATTGGCTATATATACGTAGTTATAACTTTCATTCCTGGATTGTTCTTCTAAAAACCTGTACACGATCCCGGAAGGGTCGTGAAGTGATAGGGTCGGTGTATTGTTGGGTGTGGTGTGGATGCTTATTAAAATATTTTCACCTTTTGTGTATGAGTCCTTATCTGTAGAAAGGATCGATCCGTTGGAATATGATGATACAGGGGTAGATGTTTTAGCCTGATGGAGTGTTGGATCCGGGTTCGAAGTATTCTGGAGTATGATGGGAGCGTCATCTTCCTCTTTGGCTATCGCGAACAGGATCGATGTGATCGAAAAAATATGGACGATGAAAACAAAAATTGCCAGATACCACCAGGTATTTTTATATTTATATATACCAGGTAATATCCTGAATCCTGTTCGTATCTGCATATTCTTATTTCTCCGGGTTTTTTTGGCTTTTTTTGTTGAATTATATATTACTTTTAAAATTAACTGCTACACACAGGTATAAGGTATGGTGAGAAAAACGTGTGAAATTATATATACTAAGGCCTTTTCCATACTGTTTTAGCTATAAAATATATAAATAAGTTGAGACGTGCTTTATATAGAAATGACGTGTTGTTTATAAGGAGAGCCAAAAAAAGAGGGTTCTGTAAATGAGGCGAATATACATCGACAGTTTATTGGGTTTTCAAGTTACGATGTCTATTGATCTCTTTCCTATCAGTTATTCCAAAAGTCGGCTGAAATCAAAAGGTTCAACATCCTTTTTCAGGTTGGCTTTATCTACGGGTTTAAATTTTGGGTCCCTGCCTTTACCCAATACCTGGAATATCTTATCTTCTGTAACTTCAAGAATATCCATATTTTCCACCATTTATCTCTATAACCTGCAGGTTGATAATACTATGTTTATTTAATTAAGCCGGCATTGTAGTGATATTAATGGAACATCCAGCTAAAATCCCATCACTCCGCACTGGAAGCAAATTTAAGAATCCGGAAAGACAATCACATGGATTTGCGGATGTCCTTAAATGGATTATCAACAGGAAGAGAGCCGACTGGCCAACATGGATTGACTCAAAGCCCGGCCCTGCGCCGGTTTCCCGCGTTACCGGAGACGAGGTAAGGATAACGTTTGTCAATCATTCTACATTCCTGATCCAGGTGGATGAAATGAATATCCTCACCGACCCCATCTGGTCTGACCGGGCGGGGCCCTTCTCTTTTGTGGGGGCAAAACGCGTCCGCGCCCCGGGACTTAAATTTGAGGAACTTCCCCCGGTTGATGCTGTTCTTTTGAGCCATAACCATTATGACCACATGGATATACCAACGCTGAAAGCATTGGATAAGAAATCTTCACCGCTTTTTTTAACCGGGCTGGACAACAAAAAATTCCTTGAAAATAAAGGATTAAGCAGGGTGAACGAACTCGACTGGTGGGAGAAAAACTCCCTTTCCAATGGCAGGAGTGTCTTTTTTGTCCCGGCGCAGCATTTTTCAGGCCGCACCCCATGGAATATAGATAAGAGCCTCTGGGGAGGATTTGTGATCGAAAGTTCCCATGGGCAGATCTATTTTGCCGGAGATACAGGTTTTGGGAAATTCTTTGAACAGATTCATGAGAATTTTCCTGACATTAAGGTTGCGCTGCTGCCCATTGGCGCCTTCGAGCCGCGATGGTTCATGAGCCCGATCCATATGGATCCCGCTGATGCCGTAAGGGCGCATCAAATCTTAAAACCCGGGCTCAGCATTGGCATCCATATCAAGACCTTTCACCTGGCGGACGAAAGTATTGATGCTCCAGGTGAGCAATTGGAGAAAAACCTCCGGGAGAATAGTGTGGAACCGGAGGAGTTCATAATCCTTGACCCTGGTGAAACAGTCACTGTATCCTCCTCCTGAAGGTACCTGACAAGTTGAACCAGTTGGTTTTTGGTTAGAAGGGTACTATTAGATTCTATATCGGCCATACTATGTTAATAAATATCCTGATAAATAGTAATTTTTTATGTGGTGATTGTCATTAGCGCTGAAGATGTAATAGGGATTAGCCTGTACTATTCAAAAACTCCCGGGACAGGAGGCATCATACGCCAGCAGATAGAGGATTTCGCTGTCGAAGAACTCACTAACAGGGTTGAAACCACAAACGGCAACTACCTTATCGTAGAACTCACAAAACGCAACTGGGATACCCACCGCCTCATACGCGAGTTATCGCGTATATTGAGGGTAAGCCAGGACAGGTTCGGCTGGGCAGGCACCAAGGACAAACGTGCGCTCACGAAGCAGAAAATAAGCATATGGGACATGAAAGAAGAAGAACTGGCCCGGGTGCGGCTGAAAGATGTGGAATTAAAGATAATCGGGCGCTCGAACAAGAAAATAAGCCTTGGCGACCTCTGGGGGAACAGGTTTAAGATCACGGTGAGGAACATCGAACTGAACGTGGATGAAACAATGGAACGGGTAAAATCCATAAGCCACGAACTTGAAAGAGGAGCACCTAATTTTTTCGGGGTACAGAGGTTCGGGGACAACAGGCCCGTAACGCATGTTGTAGGAGAACATATCCTTAAAGGGGATTTAAAAGAGGCTGCGCTTACGTATATAGCAAGGCCTTTCCCCGAAGAACCGGATGAGATAAAAAAGGCGCGGCAGTACGTACTGGATACAGGGGATTTCAAAGAGGGATTAAAAATATATCCCGTCCGCCTCATGTTCGAGAGGGCAATGATGAACCACCTTGCCGGGCATCCTGATGATCATGCAGGGGCCTTCAGGGTGTTATCCCCGAATTTACAGAAGATGTTCCTGCATGCCTGCCAGTCATATATTTTCAATATCATCCTGAGCCGCCGCATTGAGTCAGGAATGTCGATACACGAGGCTTACGATGGGGATATCGTATGTTTCAAGAACGAAGTGGGTATGCCCGATACTTCCCGCCTGCAGAAGGTCAATGCTGATAACCTGGACGGTATCAATAATCTCATTAACAGGGGAAGGGCGTTTGTCACCGCACCGCTTGTAGGGTATGATACAGCTTTCGGGGAAGGAAAAACCGGAGAGTTAGAACGGGCCGTAGTCAATGAACTGAATATCGATACCGAGGGCTTCAAAGTCCCGGCCATGCCCGAGTTAGCTTCAAAAGGGTTGCGAAGGGAGATAGTACTTCCATTTAAGCCAGAGTTCAGTGCCGCAGAGGATGAGATCAATGCCGGGAGAACAAAACTTACAATGGTTTTCTCTTTGCAAAAAGGGAGTTATGCAACCACTGTTTTGAGGGAATATATGAAAGTTTAAGAGTTGCTTCTATGCTTTGCCGGATTTCACAATAACAGGCCACATACGGGCATCCCTGTGATGAACATCGATGAACAGATCAAAAACCTCACTCAGCACTTTGCCTGTAAGCACATCTTCCTTTGGGCCGCAGGCCACGATCCTTCCCTGCCGCAGCGCCAGTACGTGTGTTATCCCCGGCACGATCTCCTCTATATGATGTGTGATATATATCAGGGTCGGGCCACCCGGCGACCGGCTCATTTCCTGTATAACATCCAGGAGTTCCTCCCTTGCCCCAAGATCAAGCCCTGAGCACGGCTCATCCAGCACGAGCAACTTTGGCCGCGGCATCAGCGCCCTTGCAATGATGGTTTTTTGCTGTTCGCCTGTTGAAAGTTTGCTAAATGGTTTGCCTTCTATATCAGATAATCCAAAGAAATCCAGCAGTTCACCCGCACGTCTGTGATCTTCGGGAGAAGGTTTTTCATACAGGCCGATACTTGCGAATTTTCCTGAGAGCACGATATCCCTGACAGGTTCCCAGTCATGTATCATATTCCTTATCTCGGAGCTGCATTCACCTATGGATAGCCTGAGTTCCCGCAGGTCGGTTGAACCGAACTTTTTTCCGAGTACTTCAGCGGCTCCTTCCGAGGGCCAGTGATAGCCGCTGATGATGCTTATCAGGCTCGTCTTCCCCGACCCGTTCGGCCCGATTATTGCCCAGTGTTCACCCGGATTGATGGTCAGGGATATGTTGTCGAGGATGGTTTTTTTGTTCCTGGTGAAAGAAATGTCTTTCAGTCGGACCACGGGATTTGAGGACATGGTGCTATCATCTGTGCGAAGAGCTATAATTTTTTGTATTGGCGGCAATTTAATAAAAATATATAAGGGTTATAGTACGTAAAATTGATCAGCAAATTCCGAAGGGAAAAAAGGAGTAAATAGTGACAAAGAAATCCATTATTATCATCGGGGCCGGGCTCGCAGGCCTGTCCACCGGCTGCTATGCACAGATGAATGGTTACAACACCCGCATCTTTGAGCACCATACGACTCCGGGCGGGGTGGCTACAGGATGGAAACGCAAGGAATACATGATCGATGGCGGTATTCATTTCCTTATGTGCCACAGGCCGGGCGGGTCTATCTATGAAGTCTATCGGGAGCTGGGTACTACCCATGCCAACCGCTTCCTCGATATGGATATATACTCCCGCTTGATTGATGAAACCAGCGGGCGCAGTCTACAAATCACCAAAGATATGGACAAACTGGCAGGCGATTTAAAATCCATTTCACCTCCCGATGCCCGGGCTATTGACGATTTCATCGCAGGTATCCGCATCATGCAGGGTTTCGATATTGGTGAGATGGGCTTAAGCAAGCCACCCGAATTGATGGGACTTCTGGACATGCTGAGGCTGATGTGGAAGATGCGCCGGATTTTTAAATATTATGCAGGTAAATACTCAAAGCCTGTAGCCAGTTACACAAAGGCATTTCATGACCCCTGGTTGCGCCAGATATTTGAGAATATCTTTTCACCAGAAGTTCCGGTCTGG
The DNA here is from genome assembly GCA_902386205.1 of uncultured archaeon. GTDB lineage: Archaea > Halobacteriota > Methanosarcinia > Methanosarcinales > Methanoperedenaceae > Methanoperedens. The sequence continues at coordinate 29,607 of CABMIH010000056.1, forward strand.
TTCGTTCTGATGCTTCTTGGACTACTGGCTGACGGACAAATGGGGCTGCTTGAAAAGGGGTCTCTCGATTTCGTACTGGCCATTGAGAAGCGCTACAGGGATCTGGGCGGGCAGGTGACTTACAATGCAACTGTCGAGAAAATCCTTGTAGAAAATGATAAAGCCGTGGGAGTTCTCCTTGCTGACGGCAGCGAGCACTGCGCCAACATCGTGGTTTCGGCAGCGGATGGATACAGCACTATTTACAAAATGCTGGAAGGTCGCTATGTGGATAAAAATATCCAGGAACGATATAGGAACTGGGAGTTTTTCCGTCCCCTCTTTATGGCCAGTTTCGGGGTGGACCGGGAATTCAAAGGCGAGCCATGCCTTAACATTATCAAACTTGAGCATCCCATCACATTGGGTAACAGGGTTATTAAATGGATGACTGTACGAATCTTCAACTATAGCGACAGATTCGCTCCTGCGGGTAAGACGGTGGTCCAGGCCATGTTCGAGACCGAGTGGGATTTGTGGAATGAACTGCAAACAGACCGACAGCGCTACGAAACAGAGAAAGGGCGGATTTCGGCTGAGATATTGAACAGGCTTGAGTCGCATTATCCCGGCATCTCGTCGCAAGTTGAAATGACCGACGTGGCGACGCCTTATACATGGTGGCGGTATACCCGTAATCACAGGGGAGCTTACGAGGGGTGGATCCCGACCCCGGAAGCGATCAATAGCCGGGTGAAAAAGACCCTGCCAGGCCTATCGAATTTTTATATGGCCGGACAGTGGGTAAGTCCGGGAGGAGGAGTCCCGACATGCCTGTATTCGGGCCGCCATGTGGTTCAGATACTTTGCCACAGAGAGGGGAGGCCATTTTTAACGAGTTTGCCTTGAGGCTGGTCGATTACAAGCAATTCTATTCCATAGATGTTTTCAAAATTAAGAAAAATGCATTATATTTGGTTAATATTAAGTATGATCAAGGGAATATCATTTGGGAGGTAGCAAGAATGGTAGATCAGTGGGATGATTTCAGAAAATTTAAAGAAATGATTTTTTCAAGATATTATGCAAGCAATTGAAGTATCTCATCTCATCAAAAAATTTGGCCCTCTCACCGCGCTCAATGATATAACTTTCTCCGTTGGTGAGGGTGAAACCTTTGGGTTTTTGGGTCCCAATGGTGCCGGCAAGACCACTACTATTCGTATTTTGACCGGTATCTCAAGACCGACCTCCGGGACGGCAATCATTTTTGGCAATGATATTGAGCACGACACCATTGCCGCAAGGCAGACCATGGGCATTGTATCCGAGAATTCCAACGTGTACGATGATCTTACTGCATGGCAGAACATGATATTTTCCGCTGAACTCTACCATGTGGGGCGGAAGGAGCGGGAAAAAAAGACAAACGAGCTGCTCATGACATTCGGGTTACACGAACGACGCAATGACAAAGTGCACGGTTTTTCAAAGGGAATGAAACGGCGTCTGACGCTTGCGATGGGGCTGGTCAACAGCCCGCGCCTGCTGTTCCTGGACGAACCCACCTCAGGGCTGGATGTACAGAGCAACCTCATCATCCGGGATGTGGTCACGGAACTCGTCAGCGAGGGTGTCACTGTTTTTTTAACGACACATAATATTGAGGAGGCAAATGTCATGTGTGACCGGGTTGCGATCATCAATAAAGGAAATATCGCAGCGATCGATGCGCCGGAATCCCTGAAAAAGACCATCCAGAGTGTGCAGTCGATCGAGTTATCGTTTAACCACAGTTCTATAGATCAGCTGGAAGAGCTCCGCCGCCTTCCCATGGTGAATGATGCACACAAGGCAGGTGACAAGTTTAAGCTCTACACTGAAGATCCATCTGAAGTTATCGATGCCGTGATGGCTTATGCCCACACGCACAACCTTAAAGTGATCAGTATCACGACGCTTGGCCCGAGCCTCGAGGATGTGTTCATACGGTTGACAGGTCTACGGCGGACAGGTGGTGCAGCCCATGCCATCGATTGATCATAAGGGGTGGACAAAACGTCTTTCCCGCGAGCTGTCCGCTGCATGGGCGATTGCCAGAAAGGACATGCGGATCTACTACCTCAAACCCAATATCATCGTTTCCGGTATCCTCTTCCCGCTCTTCATGTTCCTGGCCTTTGCCATCGGGAAGAATGCCCCTGCCGGTACCCTGATCCCCGGGCTGATCTCGATCACACTCCTGTTTTCGGCCTCATCAATAGAGCCAGTCTCGATACCCATTGAACGGCGGGTAAAAACCTTTGACCGCCTGCTCTCGGCACCGATCTCTCTGCATTCGCTGGTAGCCGGTGAGAGCCTGAGCGGATTTCTCTACAGTCTCGGCATCGCATGTCTCCCGCTTGCCGTAGGTGTCATCATCTTCAGTACGCCTATCGTACATGTACCGGTCCTTGTGATTGCGATGATACTCACTTCGTTCTGCTTCGCAACGCTTGGGACACTGTTTGCCGCGTACCCCACCGAGAACGTGGGAGAGGTTATGTCGATGCTCAATACGGTCAGGCTGCCGCTTATCTTTATCTCAGGTGTTTTTATCCCGATATCAACTATGCCCCAGATCGGTCAAAAGATCGCACTGATATCCCCCCTTACCTACGGAAATGACATGATCGAGTTTGCGTATACCGGTAAGTCGCTTTTTTCACCGCTGCTGGATATCGTGGTGCTGGTAATATTCATCATGATCTTCCAGATCGCGGCAAATCACCTTTACAAGAAATTTAACGAGTGACACTGTGCCAAAATTTGAATAATTTTGTTCATGCCTGTAATGGTTGTTGTGGCTTTTCGACTATTGAAAAGAATGCTACAGTCTGTAAGATTTCTGCTACATATATGACAACGAATCCCACAAATATGATTGCAAGTATAGCGCCAATCAGATAGAGTAGAGCAACTGTGCCGAACATGCTTATATTGAGTTTGGATGCAACTGTAGTGTAGCTCTTTCGCAGGAATATCGCTGAACCTATACAGAAGACCCATACGATGACGAGCGCTATTATGAATGTTATAAAAAAAGGATACATCCTTGGCTCCATAAACATCGATGGACCGTATAGTGGCCTGAATTCTCCGAAAAACGGAAACATCTTGCCCGCAATTGCAACCGCAAATCCGGCAATCATTCCCACTATGACCAGAATAACTGCGATGAGCATGTTATTGAATATCGTTTTGTCTTCTACATTTTCTGAAATATACTTGACGGCTATAAGAACCATGATAAGCCCGACAATAAATAGAACACCGCCCGCAATGGGAATTATCGCCAGTAGAATAAGTATGGAACCTATTCCCCCTAATGTCCTGGCCTGAGCAAGAGAATTCATTTAATACTTCACCCCTTACTAAATTATTGTTGCCTGACCTTCTTAATGATTTCGCTGATTTTCAGGCCGGTGCATCTTATGCTTGCATCTGGTTATGATGGTTGTGTTCTTTCATGTTCCCTGGGTATTTTTATTTGACAAATTTACCTCGCTGGTTGAAACTTCAGTCAAATACTATTTTCCCTCCATAATAGCCTAAAATCGTGACTACGGGTACCAGACTCCATATTAACATTAAGTAAATATAGCTTAAGCCCGTTGCTGCTATGAGAATATCCGGATTCAACGTTCGCCACACAAAACATGTGGTTATAATGACAAGCAGCATTGCAGTAAAAATAATTTTCCGGACAATGATCCCTGTCATTTCCCCTTCGTAACTGACTCTCCACGTAAAAAGACCGGAGAGTGCAGCGACGGGAGCAGCTAAGAATCCAAAGACTAACATATAATATGATCCTGTTTCAAAAGAGCGCCTCCCAATATAAAAGTACAGAAGAGACAATAGAGAAACGGCAATGGCGTATGCTATGGAAAAATGGACCAGTATTGGATGAGGGTGCAGCCCTTCTATTTTCAGGAAAAGTTTCTCCATGAAAGACTTTTCCCTGCCCAATACCCCTGTGACATGGAATTTCAGGAGGATATCTTCGCTGTGGGGCGCATTCACCATACTCCCCGTCAAATCATTTCCAGCAAGATGGGTGCCCCGATGAATCCCGTTTTTCCAGAGGACGCTGTTTGAAATATCGTATACCCTTCCCTTAAAAGCTACGTAAGCAGGTCGTCCCTCTTTTCCATCAAACTCTTTTAATTTCTGGATTGTGAAGCGTTTTTCCTCTCCCAGCCTGCGTGCGATGGAATAGCGGATGGCATGCACAAGGAGGGCACTATCCATCTGCCATTTTACAAGATAATCCTCCGCGCCTTTTCTCACTGCCCTGATCGCGAGATTTTCATCATCAAGACCTGTCATTATAACAATTGGTATTTGGGGGGCCTGTGCCTGCGTATTGGAGAAAGTATCAAAACCCCGACTGTCCGGAAGCATGAGGTCGAGCAAGATTACATCAATCCCTCCCGCGGCAAGGTGTTTTACCCCCTTTGAGAGATTTTCTTCCCATGCCACCTCAAATGTGATATTCTTTTCTTTTGCCAGTAATTCCTTTATAAATCTGGCATCTGCTGGGTTATCTTCTATTAGCAGGACTCTGATTTGTTCCATTTTCAATCACCTGGAGGAAGTTTTACAACCGTGAACCAGAAATTTTCAATCGACTCCATTACTGCTCTAAAACGATCCAGACCAACCGGTTTGATAATGTAGCAATTAGCGTGGAGATTGTAGCTTTCGAGTAGATCCTTTTCGGCATCTGACGCTGTAACGATAACCACGGGGATTCTTTTCAGATCAGGATCATTTTTAATTTCTGCCAGCACCTCTTTGCCATCCTTCTTTGGAATTTTCAGGTCTAGCAGGATAAGATCCGGTCGAGGCGCATTAATATACTTGCCTTCTCTTCGCAGGAAAGCTATTGCTTCCGTGCCATCCATCGCCACACTGAGATTATTGTGAACTTTACCTTTTTTAAAGGTTTCACTCATCATACGTACATCTCCCGGATTATCCTCTACCAGTAATATCTCGATTGCTTTCATTTTCTCCTCCCTGTTCAGTACCGTCCAACACCTCTTCTTGCCGGAATTGAGAAGTAAAATATTGAACCTTTTGCCGGTTCAGACTCAACCCAGATTCGCCCACCATGGCGTTCCACAATCTTCTTGCAGATCGCAAGGCCAATGCCCGTCCCCGGATATTCTTTAGCGCTGTGCAGGCGCTGGAATAACATGAATATGCGTTCAAAATATTCCGGGGCTATACCTATGCCGTTATCGCGGACTGAAAAAACCCATTGATTTTCATTCTGTTCAGCCGACACATGGACACGTGGCGGTTGTTCCCTTCGGAACTTGATAGCGTTGCTGATCAGGTTTTGTAATAGCTCGGCAATTTGAGATGCATCCGCCATCACAGTGGGCAGAGGGTCGCGGGTCACTATAGCACCACTCTCTTCAATAGCCATTTTCAGATTATCCAGAGCCTGGTTAAGAACAGTTTCACAATCGGTGGGTGCAAAGGGCTTACCACGAGTGCTCACGCGTGAATACATAAGCAGATCATCGATCATCTTCTTCATACGGGTGGAAGCATCCACCGTATATTCAATAAACTCATCAGCGTCCTTATCGAGTTTGCCTTTATAATTCTCTGCCAGAAGCTGTGTGAAGTTTATTACTGTACGCAGTGGTTCCTGAAGATCATGGGATGCGATGTAGGCAAATTGTTCAAGTTCAGCATTCGAACGGGCCAATTCAGCAGCCCGCCGAGCCAGTTCTTCCTCTACCAGCTTGCGTTCAGTTATATCACGAAAAATGGCATGAAAAACTATCCGACCGGATAACTCCAGTGTCTGAACAGTCACCAGCACATTTCTAAGTTTGCCGTCTTTAGTGCGGTGCAATGTTTCAAAATCAGCCCTTCCTTCCTTCAATACTCTCTGTATATGTGCTTTTGTCTCCTCGGTTTTTTCCTTGGCTTCGTAATCAAAAATCCGAAGCCGTTTAAACTCTTCCTGTGTGTAACCAAGTTGATGATGGGCAATTTCATTGAACTCGATAGCAACTGTGGTTTCGGGATCTACAATCAGAATGCCATCTGGCGACTGTTCAAAGAGCGAACGGTAACGTATCTCTGACTCCCGAAGTCTCTCCTCAACTCCCTTTCGATCCGATATTTCCCGCTTAAGCTGTTCATTGATAATTTTTATTTCACCGACTCGTTCCTCTACCAGTTCTTCCAGATGGTTTTCGTGTATTCTTAATTCTTCTAATGCCTGCTCACGCTCTAACTCGACACGGTCCATTTTGCCGCCGACGACCCGTGCAATATATGTGACAACAATGCTGGCGGGCAATACATATATCAAAGATGACAATGCCGACAGCAGCGCCACGTTTACTTTTAAATGTAAAAGTATGTTATAAACAAGGCCATCCGTCAGAATCACAACAGATATCACGAGGAGAAAAGAGCGTCTTAAAAGCGCACTGACCGATGTACCAACCAGTATTCTAAGTGGAAAGTGATCAGGGCCTACGGTCGCGATAATTGCCAGGCCAAGAACCACAAAAGCGGCTCCGACGGGAAGAGCCACAGGTCTGATTTCTCCCCCGAAGAGTTCCCGCGATCCGTATAAATACCCGAGCAAAATCACCAGATTCACTAAGATCACAACAAATGAGATGCCTGCTGATAATCCTGCCGCACGGCGACGAGTAGACGCCAACAACAGTAAAATCATGGCAGAGCATGCAAGAAAAAAGCTGGCAGCCACGATGGAAGGCATGGGGCCGGCACCATATGTTTCCGGATTAACACCCATAATGCCAGCAAGGAATTCTTCGATGCCTATATGGACATCAGTGAGAAATTGAATGAGATTCAGAAGGGCTATTAGCAAAACAAAAAACGCGGAAGCCAGAGCGCACACCCTGCCGAACCTGTATTCAGGTGTGTGGACGTAAAGAAACCATGTCCCTCCCAGCAGGATTAACGCCAGCGCAACAACCGGCGACATCGGAATATAATTCGAGCCGAAACTGGCAAGATTTTGCAGACCGCTTGACCAGCCTATCATACCAAGGACACCCAGCCCTGCTGTTATTACACAGCATACCTGCACCATGCGTCTGAAAAAAGCCCCTGTGGCGAGGTGTGCAGGCGGCTTTTCAAAAATACCATGCTGGGAAAATATTTCAGACTCTGTCATTCCATCGGGACCGCTCATAATGCTCCCTTAGTAAAAATGGCATGAAGAAAAATGATACATCCATCTGATTGTAGATTTTTTGATCAATATTCGCCACCTGTTGCAGGCGGGACAATTATTGTCTGATATTCATCCGAGTAAATATCAATGCCATCAACTGCAGCATATGCTCTGAAATATATAGTGACGTTAGTGGAGGGGACATTTAATGTAACATTGAATTGCTGCGGGGTTTTTCCTGTCCAAACTGTGCTTATTTCCGGATAATCTGAAACGTTTGCGGTGCTACTATTTAACCCCCAGATAATCGCTGTTCTGCTGATGTTTCCCGGCATCCCGCCTGATACTTCCCAATCTATGGCAAGATCTGTATCTGGGTCCACACTTGCCGGATAGGATGTCACAATAATTGTCGGAGCTATGGATGTGACGGTGGCAACAACTGGCGGCGCAGTTGCCGTCGGCGTCACCTGCGAAGAAGGCGCGTTCACACAACCCGAAATGAATAAGGAAAAAAGGATGGCTACAAATATAATATGGTCAGATTTCTTTCTATTTCTCATACTAACCTCCATATAATGTTTTCTTTCAGGCTCTATTTAAAACCATCTATCCAACGGCCAGTCCAAATGATTCCTAATTTCAATTTTTTCCGTATTACTTCGAAGCTTATCTTATTTTTTGCAGTCAGCAGATAAACGGCAATTGCCCCCAAACCTGTTACTATTATCACTATCAGGATCAAGCTCCAGGTAAAAGGTTTTTCTTTAACTTCCAATAACTCTTTCTGCCCGAGGATCTCAACAGTATAGTTCCCTGTCTTCGATTCTTTTCTGGTGAAATTAACCTCCTTAATCTCACCCGGAGCAAGTGTAACGGACCTGTTGTCCACGGCAGTGCCGTTAATTATAAGCTCTACAGGGAGCGTATCTTTTTTCGTGCCTGCATTTGTGACATTAGATTTTATTGCGGCCTCTTCGTCTGTAAGAACCACATCTGGAGTGATGTTGATATCAAGAGCCTTATATTCAGAATAAGGCGCCCTGACGTCGATTTCCTTTGCCACAGTGATATAACCGTTTTTTAATGCAGATATCGAGTGCGTGCCGCTTGCATTCAGTGTGTAGTGCAGGGTGCCGTTGGCATCAGTCGAGCCGACAGTCGTATTATCGTATGCCACAGTAGCACCGCCGATAGCGGTGCCGTTGGACGTGACCCTTATTGTTATTGTCTCAAACTGGTTGGCCGTCGTGGGGGCTTCCATGCTCAGTCTGCGCTCAATGTATTCCAGCACTTCCATGCTTTTGATCGCATCCTGATAGCCGAGCTTGGTTGCAGTCATGTTGTAAATCCCTTTCAGATTCCTCGGGAGAGTATAGTTAAGGATGCCGACACCGCCTGTCTGACCGATCCCGGAAGAATTAATTGCCAGGGATGCCCCGTCAACCGGATCACCCCCGGCTGTGACTTTTATTGCGATGGTATCACCGGCAGTTGCCTGGGCTGGGGCGTCTATCACAAGCTGATTCGCCACCATCTCAGGAGTTACGTCCACAGCAAAGTAAAACCGCAGAGAATTGTCAGTGGTATCACCTACTTTAAGTTTGACATTGCCCATAAGTTCTTCAATATTGCCATTCTCCAGGCTGATGCTCCCATCGTTGCTCATCTCTATTTCATCACCGGTCACACTCCCTACTTTCATCATGCCAAAACTATTCCCACTATTGACCGCAGCGTAGTTTTCAGATATCTGGAATACCCCTCTCAGGAATGCTGCCTGCACTTCTACCCCTGAGAATACGCTGTCAAACCTCACCATTAATATCGGAAGGTCTGACACAGCTCCCACTTTCTTTGTATATACGTAGGTCTGACCTGCTGAGAGAGGGGTTGAATCTACCTCGTTCCCATCTTTTAACAGGGAGATGAGCATAGTCCTTGCATTCATATCTATATCTATTGCCTTCAGTACATAACCTTCCTGCAGGGTAAGAGTACCTCCCAGCGAGATGGTGCGCCTGGTATCGTCGTCAATCAGCACTTTGTGGAGCTGACCCTGGGCAAGCACGCTCTTTGCAACGATACTTGCTGTCGGGTTCGGGGGGTTGCTGTTGGCTGTGTAGCCGGCAAAATATTTGTCTGCCATGAAGCCGATTACTTCATAGCTGCCAAAACCGGAATAACCAAAGTCCACCTCCTGAGGCGCTGTCGTGTACAGGAGGTTTCCATCTTTAATAGTTCTTCCACCATCCAGTGGAGCAGCAAGTTTCAATCTTTCATTACCTATCCCTTCATCCAGGTCATAATAAAATCCTAAACTTGTCTTACCGATGTTCATTCCGAAGTTGTAAGGAGTCCATTCATCGATAGGGTCATCCTCTCTATAGACACTGCTCCTCACCTCAAAACTTCCTGTTTTTTCAACAGAGAGGGCAAAGCGGACAACGCTGCTATTATCCGCTACTATTATTTTCACATCTCCCATCAAATCATCAGTGCTTCCCGCGCCAAGACTTATATCAGCATTATTGCTCATCTCGATTTTAGTATCACTTACACTTCTCACTTCCATGATGCCAAAATCATTCCCGCTATTGACTGTATCATAATTCTCGGATATCTGGAACACCCCTCTCAGGAACCCTGACTGTACTTCCACCCCTGAGAATACGCTGTCAAACCTCACCATTAATATCGGAAGATCTGATACGGCCCCCACTTTCTTTGTATATACATACGTCTGGCCTGCCGAAAGCGGGGTTGAATCTACCTCGTTCCCATCTTTTAACAGGGAGATGAGCATGGTTCTTGCACCCGGGTCTATGTCTTTCGCCTTCAGGACATAGCCTTCCTGCAGGGTAAGAGTGCCTCCCAGCGAGATGGTGCGCCTGGTATCGTCGTCGATCAGCACCCTGTGGAGCTGACCCTGGGACAACACGCTCTTTGCACCGATACTTGTGGTCGGGCTTGGGGGGTTGCTGCTGGCAGTGTAGCCGGCAAAGTATTTCTCTGCCATGAAACCTATTACTTCGAAACTTCCGAAACCTGAATAGCCAAAGCTTACCTCCTGGGGTGTGGTTGTGTACACGAGTTTGCCCTTGTTTATAGTTCTATCGCTGTAGCTATCCAGTGTCATGGTAATACTCTCATCCCCGACATCATCATTAATGTCATAATAGAAACCTGAAAAGCTCATGGGGTCCCAGGTGTAGGTAAGAGAAAATTCATCCGGTTTACTGCCGTCCCAGATGCGATTGCCCTTAAAGAAGGTTCTGGGATGTACGGTTATATTCCATAGCATCGTGCTTGTTCCGTTTGTATTGTTTGCCTCCACAGATAATGAATAATTTCCTTTTGCGGTCGAATTGAAAGTGAAATTGGAATTCCCTTCTGCCGGAACCAATTCGGGGCCTTCGGAGATATCGTTCACCGCCCATGTCACATTTGCTGCCTGATCAACACTTATATCGAAAAATAGCGTGTCTCTTACAGTGATTTCCAGGGTCGGAGGCTCTTGGATCACTCTAATAGCAGGCGGCGGATACACCCCGGCAGCAAAAAGAGAAAGATTTGTAACTTTCCCTGTCACGATTTTGTCGGCCATATTGAGGTTTGTGGTTACGTCCAACCATACATTATTGTTCAGGCTGTACAGGCGGACATTGCTCTCATTAAATCCAGGTCGGTTCAGTGTATAATTCAGGGAAATTGTTACATTACCTGTGAAATTTGCCGATGTTGTTATGTCCACGTAGTTCCCGATAGGCTCAAAACCAGGGGCCAATGGGGACGTTTGCATAAACGATACCAGTGTGTTCCCTTCTTCTGTAACTTTGCTAAAGGTAACAGCGACTCCGGAGGGCAATCCGGCCGGTGTGACGTCATTCCCTTTGGGAGTATTCAATGTGGTACTTGTATTTGTGGGCCAGGGCTGCATTGCATTAATATCCGAAGTATCAAAAGCAATCACAGTAATGCTATGAGATGTGCCCAAATCAAATCCCGATGCACTGTAATTATTTGATGTTTTTGGAAGATTTTTTTGAAACTTACCATCTATTGAAATCCTGGTTCCATTAAAATCTCCATCAGTGGGATTTTTCCATGTCCAGTTTATGTAGGTTTGGCCTCTGTCTGCAACTGTTAAATCAGTAACATTCCCTGGAGGTTTTTCCACATTCCATGTCCAATTTTTTGAATCAGTACCGTATGTATTGTTGGCAACCGCTGTCACGGTCCGTACCCCTGGGGCCACGCTCGTGTTGGAGTATCTTGCGGTCGTCACGTTCTTTTCAGTATCCTGAACTACCGTACCATTGATCAGCCATGTTACATCTACAGACTGGTTTATGCCTATACTGAAAATCTGAGCTATTCCTGTTCCTGTTGTAACAGGTGATGCTGGTGTGGCGCCGGTGATATTGGGCGCTCCTACCTTCTCTGGTGTCACAATCCATGTCCATATCTGCGGGAGAGCAGCACCGTTAGCATTACTTGCAACTGCTTTCACATTCCATGTTCCAGCCGCACTGGTGTTAGAATAGCTTGCGGTCGTCACGTTCTTTTCAGTATCCTGGACAACCGTATCATTGATCAGCCATGTCACATTCACGCTCTGATTTACATTGATGCTAAAGCTACTCAAATCACCCACAAAATTATTGACAACAGACTCTTTTGGGCTGAAGCTGGTTATCTTCGGTGCACCAGTTGGGGCGGGAGTTGGTGTCGGTGTTGAAGTCGCCGTGACTGTAGGTGTTACATTGGCTGTTGAAGTCACTGTGACTGTAGGTGTTGCATTGGCTGTTGAAGTCACCGTAGCTGTCGGTGTTGCATTGGCTGTTGAAGTGACCGTAGCTGTGGGTGTTGGGCTGGTTGTTGATGTTGCTGTGTCTGTTGGTGTTGGTTTTGTTGTTGATGTCACCGTGGCTGTTGGTGTTGCGTTGGTTGTTGCTGCGGATGCTGTCACTACGGCTTTGAGATCATTGAAATCAGTCTGAACTATGAGTCCGGCAGTAGCATATGCCACACCTAAAAGCATCAATAAGGAAATGATTCTCTTAACATTCCTTTTAATGATCATATTTCTCCGCAACATATTTTAGCTATCTTCAACCCCGAATTGTTTCGTTCGGCACTTTCTATCTATTAATTATGTCATCAACAGATTATTGTTCAAACCGCAAAGCATCCACCGGATTCATTTTGGCTGCCGTCCGTGCTGGCACGACGCCTGAGATTATTCCCACGAATACGGAAAATACAAGTGCAAAGATAAGAAGTTGCGGCGTGACAACCGCGTTCATTTCCCCGCCGGGCCCTATAGCCCGCAGGCCCACTGCGGATATCAGGACTGATACAAGTATACCAAAAATTATCCCAAGCACTCCTCCCACAAACCCGAATAACCCGGATTCCATAAGGAAAAGTTTCATCACTTCGTTATCCGTAGCTCCAAGAGCTTTGAGTAATCCTATCTGCCTCGTTCGTTCCATGACAGACATGAACATTGTATTAGCTATGCCCACGGCGCCAACAAGAAGCGAGACTGCTGCTATAGCAGCCAGGAAAAGCGAAATGGTCTGGACAACGCCTGTTATCTGCTGCTGTATTACTGCGAATTCAGTGACCGTAAAATCCCTGGTTCTTGGATTGACATGCCTGGCAGGCATAAGTTTTGTCACAATATCTGAAGCCACCTGGTTTGCCAGCTCAGGGTTCGCTACCTTTACCATGATCGAAGTAAATGTGTTCCTGGGTACATTTGACGTTATCACATCCCGTGCATAATCTGCCGGCATGAATACCGCATTATCACCGCCTCCTCCTCCAAAACCGCCTCCTGATTGCACGAAGATTCCCACGACCTTGAAAGTCTTGTTCCCGATCGTAATTGGTCTGTTCAGGGTTATCGGCTGCAAAAAAGTCTCATGAGCTAAGGAATATCCGATGACCACAGCATTGGAATCACCCGATTGAAGGTATCTGCCAGATTCAAGTTGAGTTGTGACCATGGACCGCCAGACTACAGGATCAATGCCGCTTATGGATACCGAAGTCTTTTCTGTACCAAGTATCATATCCGATCTTCCAGAAACCATGCCGTTCACATAGAGCACTCCAGGTACCTGTTTGATCACGTTCAGGTCCTTGTCAGTGAGGTTGATACTGGCACTGCCTGCCGACCCCCCACCAAAGCCGCCGCCACCGCTTGCCCGTGAAAAACCCGGCGTGACTGTTATCAGGTCTGCACCGAGACTTCCAAGGCGTGACTGCACGCTTTCCTGCATCCCCTGTCCTATGGAAATTATAGCTACAACTGCAGCCACTCCAATTACGATACCAATGATGGTGAGCCAGCTTCTCATCTTGCTTTTCTTGACATGGCTCAGGGATAACCTGAAGATATCAAAAGCCTTCATATATCAGTCCCATAGTCCCCATTTTTAAATACATGATCTCAATACGGTTTTTACCCCCCTTTTCGTTTCTGGAAATAGGTAGTTATTTTCTTTCGCTGCCAGTATATCACGAGTATAACAGCGATCGCAAGAATCCAGATAGTATAATTCGTGCTGCCTCCTCCTCTCCCTGCTCCTGCCTGCGCTCCTGTCGATGATAAAGTCACGACGAGAGATTTTGTAATCTTGTTTCTCATTCCACTGGTGTCGGTATATTGTATCTCCACATCAAGGTCATTGCCGCCGCCAGGTATTTTTGCAATCTGGAATATTGCGGATGTATAATCGCCCGCGTTTAAATTCCCGAGCACGGAAGAACTGCTCCCGGTAGATGAGAAATTCTTCTGGCGTGGAATACTGACCGTCACGGCGCTGGCCGGATTTACCCCGACATTTGCAACATTTAGCGAAAAAGAGCCCAGAGTCTCCTGATAGCTTATCTCAAAATCAGTTGTTCCTGCTACAACCAGTCCTACGTAATTCGCAGATGAATAATTGTTCTGGCCTGTAATTTTCAAAGGCAGATTGTATACACCGGGGCGGGCTGCGATGTCTACAGCTAGATCAAACGTGATATCGGCTTCATCGCCTGATTTCAGATTGCCGAGGGAAAATTGAGTCCCTCCGCCCAGGATCGAAAACACCGAATTCACATTCGTATCAGCGAGGTTTATTTCAGCTATCGCGTTCTGTACAGTGCCTGTGCCTGTATTTTTAAATTTCAGCGTTTCCTTGTTAATGCTCATCGGTGCAACGATACCAAGACTTGAATTGAGTAGCACTATAATGGGCTTGCCTTTGATAGTCAATATCTGGTCTTTGAGTTCGGTAGTTACCGGGGTTGGCGGAGTGCTGCTACTTATTTCTTGACCAGTATAGGTGATATATACATTGAAATAATAATCACCTTCTACTGCATCAGGATTTACATGGATCCTGAATTTTGCGGTTCTCTGATCGCCCCAGTCGTTTATAGTTCCAAGTGAATCAACATCATTAAGGATTGTCACGGCCTTGGCTGAAGCATTATCTTTAGGTTCAAGTCGGACTGACACATCATTCATGAATATGCCAAATCCCATATTCTGTATCGGTACATAGACATAAACCGTATCTCCTGGATATACCGGCGCGCTTTCGGTCACAAGATAATCAGATGCTGCAACCTGCGCCAGCAGCAACGCCAATACGACTGCAAAAATCACATTTAGTCGCTTCATGTTTCACCTACTATTTTTCCATCAAGCATTTTCACAACTCTACCTGCATATCCTGCAATTTTCTGGTCATGCGTTATCATGACGATGGTCAATCCCTCACTGTTCAAATGTTTAAAAACATCCATTACTTCGCCTCCTGATTTTGTGTCCAGGTTCCCTGTCGGCTCATCTGCAAGGAGAATAGAAGGGCCGGTGGATAGCGCCCTGGCTACCGCCACTCTCTGCTGCTGCCCCCCTGATAACTGGGCCGGGAAATGAGCCCCCCGTTCAGCCAGCCCGACAGTAGCCAGAAGTTTTTTTGAGGTATCTTCTACCTCTTTTTCAGGGATTTCATGGATTCTCATCGGCAGCTGGATATTCTCAAGAGCTGTCAGGGTAGGATACAGGTTAAAAGTCTGGAATATGACCCCGATCTTTTTACCTCTTATGCGCGCCAGTTCATTACTTTTGAATTCCGATATATCTTTACCTTCAAGCAAAACCTTTCCCCGGGTGGGCATGTCAAGACAGCCTATCATATTTAACATTGTTGATTTTCCGCATCCACTGGGTCCTGTTATGGCTACGAACTCATTTGCCCTGATTTTCAGGTCTATTCCTGAAAGTGCAGGTACATCAAACTCACCCATTCGATAAACTTTCCAGACATCCTGAAGCTCCATTATCGTTTCCATATCTCACTCAATTGAAGTTAAAGCAGATGCCCCCACATTTTAAATTTGATTCTTATACATTATATACTCTTTCCTAATAACTTTAAGTGGCATACTTCAAGACTTCATCGATATTGTCAACATATTCGATTTTTATACCTACATTTGTCTCTACATACTGCCTGGCATCAAATGTTTCCGGCACCTGCTGTATTATAGTCATACCGGCTATATTTCTCCTGGTCTCGTTGTACTGCACAAGTTCACTATTCTCTTTAGGCAGAAGAAACAGGGTCTTCCCGCCCTCCTTTGCGGCCTTTGCTTTTTCTATGACCCCTCCGATTGCGCCCACGTGACCGTACTGGTCTACTGTGCCTGTCAATGTCACATCATTTTTTATTTCCTTCTTTTCAAGTGCTGATATTACAAGTAAGGTCATCAGTGCTCCGGCACTCGGGCCATCTACCGAAGGCATCTCCTTCTCAGACTCTATACTGAAAATCACATCGCTGCCTGAAAGTTGCATTCCGGTCTTATTCTGGGCCACATAGACAGCCGTGTTTGCAGCATCCTGGAACACCGTACCCATGAGCGGCCTGGTCTGTACAAGTACCCTGCCCTCTCCCGGCCTTATCTCAGCAGATATATTAATCAGGGAACCTTCTTCAACGGCCTGCTGCCTCACAAATGGATAATCCTGAATATATTCAATTTTCTGCATGACAGCAGGTGCCTGGAGTGCTGCGAATCCCTGAATATTTGTTGGAGTACTGTTCAGATTGCTCTCAAGATATGCTACCCTTTGCCTGTAGACTTCAAGCTGGGAGATGTAGTTTCGTTCAGAAATATTATCCTGATTCACCTGCTTACTCAGATCCGCATTCGCTTTTTCAAGATAATTTGTTCTGTTCTCAAGTTCCTGAAGATCCTTTTGCGTGGGCTGGGCTATGAAAAAGAGGTAAATGTTACCTAAGATCGATATTATGAGTAAAACTGCCAGGACCTTACTTTTCATAACAAACCTCTTACATCAATCCTGATTGAACGATATTTAATCCCTATGCAGAACTCCGATAGAATTAAGCTTTATATGGGTTCTTTTTTCGATGAGAACCATTCTGAAAGTTCAATAAGGTTCATTCTTTCGTTTAGGTTATTCTATAATTTTCCGGAAGCTTATTGAAGCCGCTGCTAAATCTTCCTCTGCCTTGCCTGTGGAAAGGCTGGTGACCATGGATACCTGTTACGGCTCTGCGCCAGCCGGCTTGTGATGACGTTGAATCGGTGCGACTGACGGTGAAACTTGCTCCATCGCTTCCCAGGGCTGAAGGTTGGGCTAAGGCCTGACCAAGATAATTATCCATTACTATGGTGTGCGCATTGGCCTGGGCCGGTGTTAGTGCTTTGCCGTCTTTGACCGTAGATAAGGCGCTGAATTGTACGGAGCCGAAATTATCAAGCGGAATGAAAGATCTGCCGAGAACCGGCATTTCCTCTATCCATTCTGCAGAGGATAAAGAAGAGGCGTAGGTAACGGTAGTCTGGTAATTCTGGCCCGTTGTATCGTCACGCAGAGATATTGTCCATTGGTTTGTCGACTGCTGGACGATTGAAGCAGTGATAGAATCACCCGGGTTGATCGAAAGCGGAATTTTACGGGAGTTTCCCGGCAGCATCTCATACCAGGCCTGGTAACTGATCCGGCCGTTATTATTAACGATAGCCTGCGTTCCGGTCTGGATCAAATCGTTATGTGTCGTTCCGCCAATGCCAACCCATGTGGCATCAGCAGATGTTTGTGTCGCATTTACCTCTGGGACGATCCATGATCCGGTGACAGAAGTGAAGGAACCACCTGTAGCGACATACCCTGCCCAGTTGTTAGACACATTCGTAACTCTATCGACATCAGGGAGCCGGGCGGTCACCTGATGCGCCGTTATTTGCGCCAGAGCCGGCGTTACCTGCACCAATAGACCGAAGAAGGCAATCACGAGGATTTTGTGGAATAATTTTTGCATATATGTGTTTTTCATCCCTTAGAGTTGTGCGATTTGAAGGTTCCCTTGAAGTCGTGCTGTCCTGAAGACGACAGCAGCACATTGTAATCCGTATTATTCATTGTTAGAGTACCCTTTGAGAGCAATACCCCTTCATATTTTGATATTGACAACGACATGTGTCCTACTGTTGCCGGTGTGAAGCCTGTCCGGTTCGTCCCGCGCGGAGGCAGTGTCAGCACATCTCCATTAAGAGACTGGTTGTCGTAGCCTGTTACTTTAAGAGCATATGCCTGGCCTGCAAATCTGAGATGCCCCGCAGTTGCCATCTGGCTGTTATTTCGTTTCTCATTTACGACCGCAACGTCCAGTATATGATATTCATCCCCATTCAGTGCAAATCCCTGCCCTACAAGTAAAGATCTGGAATCCAGTTTTGCATGTTCCCTTTCTTTACCGATGCCCATAGGATAGGCAAACACTGTTACTGCCATTACTGCTGAAACCAGCAAGACTGCAGCAAATAATATTGTTGTTGTTTTTTTCGTTATTTTCATTTTTGTTCACCTTAAATTCCCCCTCGTATTGAACGATATTTAAGTTCGATGCTGAACATTGATACGAAATAAGCTTTCTATGTCTTATTTTTCTGATAAAAACATTCAGAGCGTTCGATAACGTTCGGCCTCGTATATTATCTTTTATTCTATGGCAAAAGGGTTGAAAATAACCCTGTATTCAGACAGGGAAAATTTTTTCATTCTTTTTACATTATTTATTGTGCTGCTTCAACAATACGTAGCCTGCCAATAATCCGATTATGAAAAACACCTGTTCGAATCCCGGAGTTGTTTGGGTTGCAGTAGGCATTGTGGTTGGCGGGACTTCTGTAGGTGTCTCAACTATAGTTGTTGGCATTTCCGTGGGTATCTCGGTCGCGATTGGTGTTGGAGTCACGGCAGGTGTTGGAGTCACCATTGTTGTTGCTGTGGGAGTCACCATTGTTGTTACTGTGGGAGTCACCGGTGTTGTTGCTGCTGTGGTGGGCCCAATATTGGATATGGCCGAAGCCGGGTCGGTGGCGTGATCAGGCTGGGCCTGAAATTGCTTCCCATAAGAATTAAGCGATCCCCCGCCTGCTGGATTAACATGACAGACGTCGCAGGTAGTATTCGTGTTAAAAGTTGTATTGTACGCATCCAGATATGCCGGAAGTGATGTAGTCTGCTGCACACCTGCAACTGCTATCACTGATAACAGGAATAGAACGAACAATAATTTCCCTTTCATAAATTTTCATCCCATTTATATCTTCTAAAACCATATGTTGCTCATTTCTGAGCTTATACGCACCTGAAACACTCCTTATAAAGGGAATGGCGTTTTTCATTGATAAATTTTGCGGTTAGTGGCCGGAGGATTTCCCTTTAAAATAAAACCATACAAATGTAAATACAGCCATTAATATGATAAAACCTGCCACAATTGCATAACTCTTTTCATCCAGGGTTATAGAGAACTTCTCACTATTGAGCGGATAGAATAGCATGATTCCATCGGCTGCAGTATATCTCATTATATTATCCTCGACATGTTGAGCCACGCTTTCATTCGATACGACCTGATTTGTCAGAATTTGAATTGTATGATGTGAGTTATCGAATAGAAATATGTCCAGTGCAGAATGCGACCAGAAGCCTATTAATAGCGGAGCGAAAAAAGCGCGATTTCGAATCACAAACAATATCGCCAATACAAGCAGGACCAGCGGCGAATGTAATCCGCTGCGATGATGCCAGAATATGTCCAGATCAGGAAATAAACTGGCAATCGCTACAAGTGCCATCTTTTTCCTATTTGCATCTTTCAATAAAATTGCACCAAGTACAAAACTAAATAGTAAATGCGAGATCCAGTCCATATTTTATAATATACAGTCACAGCTTTAGCAGGAGTTCACTCATATCTCAACGCATCAACAGGCTTCAATTTTGATGCCTGGTACGCGGGAATTATTCCTGCAAGTATCCCCACTGTAACAGATACAGACAATGCCATAAATATTGAGTTCAGTGTAACTATTGCAGTACCTCTTGCCATAGGAAGACCCCCCATTAGCGCAGGCATGAAGCCAGAAAGAAGTGTTCCGAGCATTATGCCTATTATCCCTCCGACGAGCCCGATAAATGCCGCATTGAACAAGAATATCAGCAAAATATCATGATTTCGCGCGCCGATAGCTTTCATTATTCCAATTTCTTTAGTTTTTTCAAGGACTGAAGTGAACATGGTATTTGCTATCCCGATAGAACCTACGATCAGTGAAACCGCTGCAATTGCAAGAAGGAATGTATTCATCGAATTCATAGTATCTGCTCTTGCCTGCTGCATTTCCTTCCTTGAAGAGACTGAAAAATCCTTGCTTTTTGTAGTGACGTGTCTTGCAGTCATAAGTTTGTTCTCGATTTTAGTGATCACTTCATCCAATTGATTTTCATCCCTGATCTTCACTACAAGTGTATAATAAATATCGTTCGTCTTGTCCGGGATCATCTGGTATGCCATTTGAATAGGCATGTAAACGCTGTTGCTCTGGTCATCAAGAATTCCCACGACCCGGAAGGCGCTGCCGTTTATCGTTATCATCTTATTTATCCCGACAGGCTGGTCAAAATAAGAGGATGCAAGCCTTCCTCCGATAACTATTACATTCTGATCGGCGGAATCAAGCATCCGGCCTGTTTTTATTTTACTTGTTGTAATCTGGGACCAGACTCCCTGGTCAACGCCTGTTACGGAGACTTTTCCTGTTTTGCCAAGATAGGATATATCCACGCTCCCCCTGATATTAGTGTCGATGAGCGCAATATCAGGAAGTCCCTTCAATGCCTGAAGATCGCTCCTGCCCAGTACTATTTCTTTGGTCGTTGCCTGGGGTCCGGAAGAACCTCCGCCACCGCCTCTCATACCAAACATCCCCCCACCCCGTTCAAAGCCCGGAGAAATTGTAACAATATCTCCGCCAAGTGCGTTCAACTGCGCATTGAGCGATTGCTGCATACCGTCCCCTATTGAGACGATAGCGATCACCGCTGCAACGCCGATAACAATTCCTGTTATAGTAAGCCAGCTCCGGAGCTTGCTGTGCAGTACCATATTGAACGCATGCTTGAAACATTTGTTAAGTTTCATTTTAACCTGCAGGCATCATTTATTCCTGCTTTTGAATAGGTCAATTATTTTAAAATCCGGATCAAGCAATTTGCGGCTCCTGTATTTTCTATGGCCTACAACTATTCCCACAAGCACTGCTATTCCGATAAAATACAATGCGTAATTGGAAAAGATACTTTCCTGCTGAACCCCCCCTCTTCGTCCCTGAAAAGCTGTTTGCCCGTCCGCGGATCCCATATTTTGAATTCCGAGTTTGACCTGTTTTTCAACAACTGATCTTTCTCCCCTGGTATCGGTGTAAGCTATTTGCATGAGCAATGTATCGGATGAGCTATTTCTTTGCATAGACCTTCCCTGGAAGTTGGTATTGTTTCTGCCGGCTCTATTCTGGGATGTCATATTATTTATTGAGGACTGTAATTTGAAGCTTGCAACAGTGTAGTCCCCTTTGTTCAGATTGCCTATGATAACAGAATTCGAGCCGCTTACACTCCAGCCTGGCTGATCGGGAATAACCACTGATACCGAGTTTGCAGGATTGCTTCCAATATTGGCAACGCTGAAAGACATCTGGCCATTTGCATTATCCGAGAATGCAACATCGAAATCCGTTCCTCCGCCAACATACACTCCGGCAAACGTGTTTATTGTTTTCGTTTTATTTGAAGTCGAGTCTTCATAAGTCAGGTGCAGGTTCAGTTTGTATAATCCCGGTACTGCATTAGTATCTGCCATCACCTGGTATTCCAGGTCAGTGCCATTACCAATATCAATGTACTTGATATATTTGGTATTGTCACTCCCGACTGGAAGAATTACCTTCTCATCATTATCCCAGTTGAACGTCAAATCTCTCAATGGGGCATTCCCGACGTTATTGATTGTGAATTTTAAGCTGCTTTGCTTTCCCGGAACAAGCATCGTCTGGTCAATGTGGATCACCTCAGCACTTTCCTTGCTCTTCACATCAAGGTACAGGCTTTTCTGGACCACATCAGTTGAACCCTGCTCATAATACTTGACTTTGAGTTCATAACTTCCTGCCGGAGCATCCTTGTTTATTTGCATCGTGTACTTTACGACTTTTATATTTTGAGTAGAATCTGCCTGATACTCTTGAACTATTCCTACATCCTGGATGGCGTTTTCACCGGGTACAAGCTCAAAAGGATACCCTGGTACAACTTCTAGCATAAGATCGTTAGTAGTCGTGCCGCCGATATTCTGGATGCCTATACGTACATCCACGGTATTTCCTGCAATTGCAGGATTAGGGTCATAATTTGCAAGGCTTATTGATAGAACTGTTGAGCCTGCTAAACCCGCATTGACCGCAGGGATGTAAGTCATTAAAACCAGGATTGCTAAAATTTGTAACATTGTATTTTTCATTTCTTTCATTCTCCTATTCCCCGAATTTTAGATATTTTCAAAATTTCCCCATCTTTCAGTTCAATTGTCGTGCTGGCATATTTGGCCAGGTTAAGGTCGTGAGTGACCATGATTATAGTTTTTCCATGCTTTTTCCACAAACTGTGAAGCATCTCCAGAACTTCCCTGCCTGTAACACTGTCAAGGGCCCCCGTCGGCTCGTCCGCAAGGATTATCTCGGGGTCACTCACCAGGCTTCTTGCAATGGATACTCTCTGCTGCTGGCCTCCGGAAAGCTGTGTTGGGCGATGGTGCATCTTGTCGCTCAATCCTACGAGTGCCAATATTTCTCTTGTCCTGTTTGCCGCTTTTCTGTCTTCATATTCCAAAAATTCCAGTGGAAGCATCACGTTCTCAAAAGCAGACATCGATTGGATCAGGTTATATTGCTGGAAGATAAAACCGATAGTCTTCCCTCTTAATGATGCCAGGTCTGATTCGCCTAATCTGCTGATGTCCTGCGATTTGAGGTATAAGCTTCCCCTGGAAGGGATGTCCAGGCATCCTATAAGGTTCATCATTGTCGATTTGCCGCTTCCCGAAGCGCCTATGATAGCGACAAAGTCCCCTTTCTTTATTTTTACGCTTACTCCCCTCAGTGCTGGCACCTCCACTTCGCCCATCCTGTAGATTTTCCAGACATCCTTCAATTCCATTATGGTTTCCATCATTTGTTACGCCGCCTGGCCATGAGAGCCCATGAAAATAATCCGGCCATTGAGACCTGCAAGAATTGCTGATAATACCAAAAGTAAGATAACCACTGGTTTCCCATTCATATATCGTATCTCCTTCTTTTTGTTTCTTAATTGGAAAAACAAAGCCAGATCATTTATTATGCCTCTTTGCCAGGAGTGCCCATGCAAATAATCCTATCAAGGAGATAGCGAATCCAAATCCGGGAGACGCTTGAGGTTCTGTTGACGTCGATATGGAAACTGGATTAAGGGATGGGGTCGCCGTTGTTGTAGATGGTGGCCCTATAGCCATCAGGGCGGCGCTGGCATTGGCATCGTAATCAGGCTGTTTCTCAAATAGCATTCCATAGGAGTTGAGCGGTCCGCCGCCTGAAGTCTTATAATGGCAGGTACCACATGAACCATCACCATACACAGTGTTAAGACTTGCAAGATATTGGGGGTATGCAAAGGAACCGGGCGCTCCTGCAAGAATTACTGATATGGCCAAAATTAATACAACAAATGTCTTCCCATTCATATATCGCATCATCTTATTCTCTCCTTTTTGTTTAATAAAATTACAATTTGCGAGGGAATAAATTAATCCTTACCTGAGATAAACACTTTCTTTTCCTACCATCTTCCAAGTCTCGCCGGGGATGTCATCAACACTTTGTAATCAGTCCCGTTCATGTTCAGGGTACCAGTTGATATCATTTCGCCTTCATATTTCGATATTGACAGGGAGACATTTCCCACTGAAGCCGGAGTGAAGCTCGTCTGGTCCGCACCATGAGGGGGTACTGTCAGAACATCCCCTGCAAGAGACTGATTGTCATAGCTTGTTATGTTGAGAGCATATGCCTGGCCTGCGAACCGCAGATGTGCTCTCATCCTTGTTGATGTTTGCGCATCATTTATTTCTTTTGCTATTTCTTCAGGGCTTTTTTTCTGCATAAGCAGGGAGCGGATAAGAGCCGGTGACGCATCGCTTGTTTTTATTGCAGTCACATCCAGGATGTGATACTCATCTCCTTTCATCGCGAAACCATGTCCCAGGAGTAAAGGCTCAACGAAATATCTTGCAAACCCTCTTTCTTTACCAAAACCCGGACCTGAGGGCTGGGCGAAAACAGTTACTGCCGTTGGTGCCAAAATCATCATAATAGCAGCAAACATTATTATTGCTTTTATTCTTATTTTCATTTAATTCACCTTGCATGCCTGTTAGGATTGAACGATACATAATTTCGATGCAGAACTTAAAATTAAATAAACTTTATTTGAGTTCTTTTTCTGATAAAAACCATTCTGAAAGTTCGATTATATTTGTTCTTCCTTTTTCAACCTTTTTTATTATATTTTTCCTCTTTAGGGCGTTTATTATGCCAGTAAGGGAAGATTTCGGTATCCCGGTTTCGTACCGGATGTCAGCCTGTGTTGAAGAACCACCATTTTTTATAATTATACCTATTATCGTCTTCTCTTTTTCTGAGAGAGTATCTATGACCTTTTGCATCTCTCCTGTGATTTGGATCTCGTTAGTTCCAGGTGTAGTCTTTGACACATTGCCCACAATTTCATTCGTTTCAGGAGTGACTGCCGGTTTCAGATTTCTATGTCTATAATATGCGAAAGTAACTCCTACAATCAATACAATTGTCAACAATATTGGAAGCATTGAAAGGCCGTCTGCCTGGCCCGGCACACCCGCAGGCAGTTTGTAGTCCAATTTTATCCAGGGTGATACTACCCTGTATCCCTGTATTGATAAAGTAAGCGAGTCCTCCTTGACCTGTACCTGGTAATTGAGTTCATGCTGTGTTTCAAATTTTGTGATCTCAGAGCCGGGTGGAAGAAAAAATGTTACAGAATAGTCAGAATAATACCCATCTAGAGATAAGTTAAGCGACCACGTATCTCCACTCTTTGATGTCAGCATATCTGTAACAGCGTAAAGCTGGTTGGTATTGTTATCAAAAGTGTATTTTATCCCGTCCAGGAAAGGCATGTAAGAAAGAGATTCCGGTGAGGCATAGCCTGTTATGAGCACTTTCCCGGAAGGATCTACATACCCGTTAAGCGATATCTGCCCCTCGCTTATGGTCTCCTGCCCATGCGCCGGGGTTAGTAGTATTACCAGCAGGAATAAGAATATCCGATAATCAGCCATTGTATATAACATAGCTTTTAAGTATTTATCTTATAATGTATATTTGTGAGTGATTTAGATGATTAACAAAATTCTTCTTGTGATAATAGTCGTTTTGATGAGTGCCAGCAGTATCCACGCCCTGGAGGGCGGAGTGACGGTTCCGCTCGTGGCTGATAGAAGCACGACGGATGGTGGCGATGAGGGTGTTCTCCTTGGCGCCACGGTGATAGTTCAGAACGGCACGGGCCATGTTTTCGTGGATACAAGCCCCTATACGCAGGTTGATCTCCAGGGTTCTGCAAGACTTGCGGCCATGGTGGCATCGGATGAGATGGGGGTGGACCAGAAAGCTTATGATTTTTATTATATCATCGATATAAGCTCTCCCATAATTGGCGGGCCTTCAGCAGGCGGGGCTTTAACAGTTGCCACTATCGCCGCAATGAACAAATGGACATTAAAACCAGGCGTGGTGATGACAGGCATGATAAACCCTGACGGGTCAATAGGCCCTGTCGGTGGTATTCCTTTCAAGCTTGAAGCTGCGGCAGCCAAAAATACTTCGCTTTTCCTTATCCCGGAGGGACAGAGTACAGTCACAGTACAAAAAACTATCACTACGAAAAAGGGAGCGTTCGAGTATTTTAATGTAAAGGAAGAAACCGTTGATGTAATAGAACTTGGAAAAAAATTAAATGTTGAAGTGAAAGAAGTAGGCACAATCCAGGATGTTGTTCTTGCTTTTACAGGGAATACGATTACAAAGCCCGAAATCAATGGCACGGTTCTTACTTCAAATTACCTGGATCTGCTCGAACCCCTTGCTACAAGCATGAAACAGGAGGCAAACGGTATCTATGAAGGGGCAGCCGCCTCAAACCCGCAGGGCCCCCTGATCGTGCAGTCAAAGGATATCCTGGATAGGGCTGAAACGATGTATAAGGACCAGAAATATTATGCAGCTACTTCTTTGTATTTCCAGGCAATGTTCAACATGCGAACTTCAAACTGGAATGATGGATATGCAAGAGCGGCTGATAAAGAACAATATCTTATGGAACTTGTCAATAAAGTTGATACACAAATAAATTCTTCGGAGACAGCTCTTGAAAGCTTTAAATCCTATGGTGTTAGCGATGTTTCAGCCATCGGTGCAGCGGAATCAAGGATAATGGCTGCAAGGGTAAAACTCGACGAGGCAAGAAAGACCAATAATTCGGATGAAAAAATCGCATCTCTTGCTTTTGCCAATGAGAGGGCACGCACGGCACAATGGTGGTTAACGCTTGCAATCCCGACTGATAAAGTAATACCTGAAAATATTTTAAAGGACCGGGCAGGCTGGTACCTGAGCCAGGCCAAATCGATCAATACTTACATGATTGAACTGGTTACTGAAAGCGGGGGGCATCCCGGCGGGATCTCAGGCTCATCCGAGGACATCGATAATGCTGAAAGAGAGATGCAGCGCGGGTATTATGCAGGCGCAATATTCGATTCGCTCCAGGCCACCGTAAAATCCAGCACTACTATCGGGTTATTCGGGAAAGTGGATACGGCAAAGAAAAGTGAACAGAGCAGGGATGCAGCAAAAGCCGCAATAAATGATGCCAGGCTTGCCGGTATCGAACCGACGCTTGCGGTCAGCGCATATGAATGGGCAGAAACTATGACAGCCCCCTACGACCAGATATTCCAGTACTCATATGCAAAAATGGTCGCGGAGACTTCGACGGTGCTAAATTCCCACTCTGTAACAACAAATAAGACCCCTATCAAACCCGTACTTCCGCCTTACGTACCCGAAGCCCTGCCATCCCCGGCTGCTACTGCAACCGAGACAAAATCACAAGTCCCGGCGTTTGAAGCGGTCACTGCTGCCCTGGCGATAATCCTTGTGGCAAGCAGGCTTAAGAGAAATTAATCCACCTATGGATACAGCAGGAATTATTAATTCCCTGGATTATTCTCTTTTCCAGGATATAAATCACGGTATCATAAATCCTTTTTTTGATGCGGTTTTCCCGAGTTTGAGGGAACTTACCTATGTTTTCTGGTTCCTTCTTATCATTTATTTCTGGGTGAGGAAAGAGAAGAAACTGGCACTGCTCCTGGCAGTCGGTATTGTGGTCGGTGCTATGTTCACGTATCCTTTGAAGTTCATAATCGACAGGGCAAGACCGTGTCTTCTTGAATCATCAAGGGTTTTGACGCCATGCGAATCTGACCCGTCGTTCCCTTCAGGTCATACAGAGATGAGTTTCCTTGCGGCCACGGTAGTATCAAGATTCCATCCTGAATACGCCAAATATCTTTATGCTTTTTCATTTATCGTGGCTTTAAGCAGGATATATGTGGGCGTGCA
This sequence comes from uncultured archaeon, assembly GCA_902386205.1. Classification (GTDB taxonomy): domain Archaea; phylum Halobacteriota; class Methanosarcinia; order Methanosarcinales; family Methanoperedenaceae; genus Methanoperedens. The sequence goes on from CABMIH010000056.1 coordinate 56,953, forward strand.
TTTCCCGACAGATGCGATCGCAGGCGTGATCGTCGGACTGATAATTGGAAAGCTGATGATAATGCTTGCACAGCGGAAAAAGGATATTTTCTGGGAAAGAGATATATAGATGGGAATTGAAATCCGAAAAGCCACCTGGGAAGATGTGCAGGATATAAAAAAACTCCTTTCATATTATATTCTCGATACCGAAAACGTAGAAAAAAACCTTCCAGAGTTCATAATAGCGGTTTCAGGCGGAAAGGTTGCGGGATGCGCATGCCTTGACATAGGCAAAATTGTAGAACTGCGGTCTATAGCTGTACTTCCGGGTTACCGCAAAAAAGGCATCGGGTCTAAACTTGTGGAGGCAATTCTTGACCGTGCTGCAAATTTGAAAAGTACGGTTTATCTCAGGACGACATCGCCTGGTTTTTTTGAGAAAAAAGGATTCAAAAGACTGAAGAATGAAGAGAAAAAGATTTTATGGGAGGATTGTGCCGATTGTGATAAATTTGATATTTGCAGGCAGGCAGTTATGAAGATCGATATAGCTTAAAACTAAAAAATTGTAAAATTTAGCATAAAGGATAAAGCAGAGAATCTTAAGTAAATTTAACTCAACATATCCCTTTTCCAAAAGAACTGTTTTCTAGGGTCGCGCTCGTATTTCTCATAAATGCTCGGATAAAGCTCTGGATATTTTGCCGCTTCCAGAGGGATACAAAACATCCTATCTGGTTCATCTGGATATCCCCCAAGACCGATTGCAATAAAAGTGGGAATATTGTTCTCCCGTGCGTACTGGCGGTAATCCTCTATCTTCTGTCCGTATGTCCATCTCAATTTCCCATCATAAAGGTTTGACCTAAACTTGCATTCAACACTGAATTTCTCATTAGTCGGTAGATAACGAACCGTTAAATCGGGATTGGAGTCTGATTCAACCCTTATATCATGTTTACCGGATGAGTCTCTTGTCCAGTCAGCGATGCTGAAATACTTTGGATTAAAAAGATTAATCACGTACTTCTCGAATTCAACCCCTTTATCATAGTTCTCGTTCTCTTCTTCCATTAATGCGTCGATAGCTTTTCCGATTTTGTCTAATATGCCCATAAGTACCACCGTTTTAAAATATTATCTATATTATGAATTTGAAAGCAATAAATCTTTTGTAGTATTTATCTTTTTCAATAGTATTATAAATCCCTTGACTGTATCTATGCCTTAATGTGCCAATAAAACTATCAAATGAGATTTTTCTTTTGGCTCTTCGGTTTTCAAAACTACGTCTTTGATTTCCGCGATTTCGTTTTTTCCTTTCATTTTTACACCGTTAATATCTTTAAACATTCATATACCATAAACTATTAATCTTATGGTTCATACTATTGATAGGTGAATGATTAAGATTCACCGCGATATCTGGAAAAAAGTCCGTTGTCCCATAATCGATATATCCAGACACATTATCGTTTTTTGTCTAAATATTTTGGGTCTCTGGATTATGATACAACTAACCGACTGGACTGCACCCCAAAAAGTGGACAGGTAGTTAAGAAACATTCTTAACAAACATCTACAGAAAGGGTGCAAATATGAAAACAAGAAAAAAATTCACACGAGAATTCAAGATATCGATTCTTCGTGA
>CABMIH010000057.1 GCA_902386205.1 uncultured archaeon
CCGTATCCCGAATGCGCATCAGGCATCGCCATGGAATATTTCTGGATGCCTGGAAGAGTTGCCACGTTGGCCGTCTGTTCAATGGTTTCATGCTCAAGGTTCGAAAGTAATTTCCGGGAAACGAATATGCGGCCCGGAACCCTCATTCCAGGTTTGTAGGTTGTGGGTATGTCCCAGGTGTAGTCATTGATTTTTGTGACTATGCTTTCAGCATCTTTTTCGATCGGGTTGGGCATAAATATCTTCCAGTGATGGTACTGGTATGGTATTGTTGCGCCGTGTTATTAAATCTGGTGCATGGCAGGGATTTACTTGCCCCTAAGTGATTTTCAAGAGGTCTATTCTCTCTATGCCGCTGCAATTATCGAAATGCCTGTCATCCGTAACGATCTCTTTTATGTTATGCTTCTATCTTTTCCCAATACCTTAATTACTCCTCCATACAATTAAAAGCGGAGTGAAAATTATGAGCGACCTGAAAGCCCTGTTAGAGCGATTATCCAACGCGCACGGCGTTTCCGGCTATGAAGGAAGCGTCAGGCAGATAATAGAAGAGGAAGTCAGACCTTATGTTGACGATATCAGGACAGACAAGATGGGAAATCTCATTACCACAAAAAGAGGCGGCTCCCCGGCAGTGATGCTCGCGGCGCACATGGATGAGATCGGCCTCATGGTAAAATACGTTGACGAGAAAGGTTTTGCCAGGTTCACAAAGACCGGCGGGTGGTTTGACCAGACGCTTCTTAACCAGAGGATGATACTGCATACGGAAAGCGGACCAATATACGGCGTGCTTGGCTCAAAACCTCCCCATGCCATCAAGGAGGAGGAAAAGAACAAGATAATCAAGGCAGAGGATATGTTCATCGACTTTGGCGCCACAAGCAAGGATGATGCTGACAGGATGGGAGTAAGGGCTGGAACTCCTGTTACATCGGATGCGGAGTTCAAACCGCTGGGCAATGATAGGGTCACAGGAAAGGCCTTTGATAACCGCGCGGGTTGCGCGATGCTGATTATGGCGCTGCGGCAGATGAAGGATGTGAAGGCGACGGTCCATGCCGTATTCACGGTACAGGAAGAGGTAGGATTAAAAGGAGCAAAGACTTCAGCCTTCGGATTAAATCCTGATGTGGCTCTGGCTACCGATGTCACCATCACGGGCGACCATCCGGGGATCGAGAAAAAAGATTCGGCCATCGAAATGGGAAAAGGCCCGTCAGTTACGGTGAGCGATGCCGACGGAAGGGGAATAATAGTTCCCGAACCAGTATTGAAATGGCTGAAAGAAGCCGCCGAGTCCGGCAACATCCCCTACCAGCTTGAAGTGGGTACGGGCGGAACCACGGATGCCTCAGCCATCCATCTCACGAAAGAAGGCATCCCGACAGGTGTTATCAGCATGCCCACACGATACATCCACACCCCGGTATCCGTCCTCTCTATGTCAGACCTTGAAAAGAGCGCCGAGCTGATAGCCAGGGCGGTTGAAATAGTGGATAGATTTTTCTAATAGGAAGCATATTTGGAGGCCACACCAAGGTGATACAATGAACAGAAGGGATCGCTTTATTTAACGATATAAAAATCCTTGACACGACCTTAAGGGACGGCGAACAGACACCCGGAGTTTCACTCACGACCGAAAACAAGCTTTTGATAGCACGGAAGATCGATAACCTCGGCGTGGATATAATCGAGGCAGGTTCTGCCATAACCTCAGAGGGTGAACGCGCGGCCATTAAGAAAATAGCCGGCGAAGGACTGAATGCCGAGATATGCAGCTACTGCCGCATCCGAAAAGAAGATATCGACAGCGCCCTCGGGTGCGATGTTGACTCCATTCACCTCGTTGTACCTGTTTCAGACCTCCATATACAGGAAAAACTCAAAAAAGACAGGGACACGGTGCGCTCGATGGCTGTTAAAATGGTGGAGTACGCAAAATCGCATGGTCTGATCGTAGAACTCAGCGGGGAGGACGCATCAAGGGCCGACCTTGATTACCTGAAATCCGTTTATAACGCGGGAATAGATGCAGGCGCTGACAGGCTGTGTTTCTGCGATACTGTCGGCATCCTTGTACCTGAAAGGACGTATGAGATCTTTAGCGACCTCTCACAGCTTCGCGCACCCCTAAGCATCCATTGCCACAATGATTTCGGGCTTGCCACATCCAACACGGTTGCCGCGCTTCGCGCAGGCGCAAAGGAAGCGCACGTCACGATAAATGGGATTGGCGAGAGGGCGGGAAACACCTCGCTTGAAGAGGTTGTCATGGTACTGTACTCTTTATACAAACACAAGACAAAGATAGACACGAAAGGCCTGTACACTACATCCCGCCTTGTGAGCAGGTTGAGCGGAATCCCCGTTGCCCCGAACAAGGCGATAGTTGGAGGAAATGCCTTCTCCCATGAGGCAGGCATCCATGTTCACGGGCTTCTTGCCAACACGGCAACCTATGAGCCCATCACGCCTGAACTCGTCGGGCGCGAGCGGCGCATTGTTCTCGGAAAACATACGGGCAGAAGCTCTGTTGTCCTTGCATTAAAAGAACTTGGCCTTGCTGCCAGTGATAAACAGATCGACGATATCCTTACGAGGATAAAGGAACTGGGCGACAAAGGAAAACGGGTAACTGATGCGGACCTCCAGACCATTGCCGAGACGGTGCTTGGGATTTACCAGGAGGCAAAGGTCAAACTTGAAGAACTCACCGTCGTCGCAGGCAATACCGTGATGCCGACAGCCTCTGTCAGGCTGAAGGTCAACGGAGACCACGTTGTTGAGGCGGGCGTGGGCACAGGACCTGTCGATGCAGCCATAAACGCCCTCAGGAGAGCCATCTCAGGCGTGGCTGATATCCATCTTGATGAGTACCACGTGGATGCGATAACAGGCGGGACTGACGCCCTGGTCGAAGTCTGGGTAAAACTCAGCAAAGGCGGCAGGACAATTACGGCCCGCGGCGCACGCACGGATATCATAATGGCCTCGGTCGAAGCCGTACTTGAGGGCATAAATAGGCTGATACAGCAGGAAAACAAGGGTCATTGAGAAATATTTATAAACATTAACCAGTTAGGTGAATCAAATGACAAAAGCAAAAATGCCAGGCGCACGCGCTGTTATAGAATCACTTTATAAAGAGGATGCAAGAGTTATTTTCGGATATCCCGGCGGCCAGGTACTTCCCCTGTATGATGAGCTTTACGATGCGGATATAAGACATATACTTGTCAGGCATGAGCAGGCTGCCGCGCATGCTGCGGACGGTTATGCCCGGGCCACTGGAAAGGTAGGCGTATGCCTTGCCACTTCAGGTCCGGGAGCTACCAACCTCGTTACCGGCATAGCAACAGCATACATGGATTCAATTCCCATAATAGCCATAACAGGGCAGGTCCCGCGATCCATGATAGGTAATGACGCTTTCCAGGAAGCCAATATCACAGGAATAACCCTCCCGATCACCAAGCATAATTATCTTGTCCAGGACGCAAAAGATATTCCAAAGATATTCAAGGAAGCTTTCTATATCGCAAGGACAGGGAGGCCGGGACCGGTGCTCATTGACATCCCCAAGGATACACAGGTCGAGACCATCGAATTTGAATATCCGGAAGAGGTAAAACTGCGGGGATACAAACCCACCTATGCGGGAAACGAACAGCAGGTCAAAAAAGCGGCATCCTTTATACTGAAAGCCGAAAAACCCATTTTATACGTTGGAGGCGGCATTATTTTCTCCGATGCCACAGAAGAACTGCGCCAGCTTGCTGAAAGCATCATGGCCCCGGTCACGACAACTCTTATGGGAATGGGCGCATTCCCCTCGGCCCATCCGCTTTCGGTCGGGATGCTGGGTATGCACGGGACAAGATCGGCAAACTATGCTATCCAGGAATCGGATTTGATAATAGCAATAGGCGTTCGCTTTGATGATCGTGTTACAGGAAAGATATCAGCCTTTGCCCCCAATGCAAAGGTGATCCACATAGATATCGACCCGGCTGAGATAGGAAAGAATGTCAGGGTAGATATTCCAATAGTAGGGGACGCAAAGAACATACTTAAAACCCTGCTTAAGTACATTAAACAGGAACAGGTTAAAACAGAGGCATGGAATAAGAAAATAGCTGCATGGAAAAAAGAATATCCCCTGTCTTATAAAAAGGACAATCTCCTGAGACCCCAGTTCGTTGTGGAGCAGATAAGTGAGATTTGTCCCGATGCAATAATTGTCACGGAAGTCGGGCAAAACCAGATGTGGGCAGCCCAATTCTTCAACTATAAAAACCCACGCACATTTATCTCAAGCGGCGGCCTCGGCACCATGGGCTACGGATTCCCGGCTGCCATGGGTGCAAAGGTTGGAAAGCCTGAATCTACGGTAATTGATATCGCTGGCGACGGTTCCTTCCAGATGAACTCGCAGGAGCTTGCCACTGTTGTCCAGAACGACATCCCTGTTATCGTGGCGATATTGAACAACGGTTTCCTCGGTATGGTAAGGCAGTGGCAGGAACTGTTCTTCAACAGGCGGTATTCTCAGACCTGCCTTTCAGAAAGCGTGGATTTCGTGAAACTGGCAGAGGCTTATGGCGCACTGGGACTGCGGGCCACCAGGAAGAGCGACGTGAAAGATGTTATCAAGGAAGCTGTGAAATCCGAGCGGCCAACAATTCTCGATTTTGTTGTCGAGCGGGAAGAGAATGTTTCGCCAATGGTTCCTGCCGGCGCAGCGATAAATGAAATACTTGACCTGGAGTGAGATAAATGAAACACACGCTTGCAGTACTTGTGGAAAATAGATCAGGCGTCCTGACAAGGGTCGCAGGGTTATTCTCAAGGCGCGGATTCAATATCGAAAGCCTCGCTGTCGGGGTTACCGAGGACCCGGATACCTCGCGCATGACCATTGTCGTAAGTGGCGATGATCATGTGCTTGAGCAGGTAATGAAACAGCTCAACAAACTTATTGATGTTATTCGTGTCAGTGACATATCGAATGACGAAGCCGTACACAGGGAGCTTGCGCTCATCAAAGTAGGCGTGGACTCCTCAACCCGCGCCGAGGTAATGCAGATAGTGGACGTATTCAGGGCCAAGATAGTTGATGTCGGCGCAAGGTCGCTTGTTATCGAAGTAACAGGGGATGAGAGCAAGATAAATGCTATCGAGCAGCTCCTGAGGCAGTTCGGTATCAAGGAAATGGTACGAACGGGCAAGATAGCGATGAACCGCGGGGCAAAGATAGTGCAGAGTGAAAAAAAGTAGCCCGTTTTTATGAAACATTTATAACTATTAATGTAATCAAAGGATAACGGAGTATCAATTATGGTTAAAATATTTTACGACAAGGACGCAGACCTTGATGTGTTGAAAGGTAAAACGATAGCCGTCATCGGATACGGTAGCCAGGGAGCCGGGCAGGCGCAGAACCTGCACGATTCAGGGCTTGATGTGATCGTGGGCGTGAGAAAGGACGGAGAATCCTGGGAACAGGCAAAGAGTGACGGCCTTACGGTCATGGAAATGGCCGCTGCAGCCAAGAAAGGGAACTTGATACAGATGCTTGTGCCGGATGAAATACAGAGCGCCATATATTACAGTGAGATCGCCCCGCATATGAGCAAAGGCAAAACGCTGTGTTTTTCCCATGGATTCAACATCCATTTCAACCAGATTGTGCCCCCGAAGGATGTGGATGTTATAATGGTCGCACCCAAAGGGCCGGGTTTTCTTGTCAGGCGAACATACACGGAAGGCATCGGTGTTCCTGCCCTTCTTGCGATATACCAAGACGCATCCGGAAATGCACGGGATACAGGGATGGCTTATGCCAAAGGGATAGGCGCCACACGCGCAGGGGTGCTTGAAACTACTTTTAAGGAAGAGACAGAGACCGATCTTTTCGGTGAGCAGGTTGATCTTTGCGGAGGATGCACGAGTATGATAAAAGCCTCATTCGAGACCCTTGTCGAAGCCGGGTATCAGCCAGAGGTGGCTTATTTTGAGACCCTTCATGAATTAAAGCTCATAGTTGACCTTATACATGAGGGTGGCCTCAGCAAGATGTGGTATTATGTCTCAAATACCGCAGAGTATGGCGGCTTAACCGTCGGCCCCAAAATAATCAACGAACAATCTCGCCAGGCGATGAAAGAGGCGCTTCGAAGAATACAGAGCGGAGAGTTCGCAAAAGAGTTCGTGCTTGAAGGCAAAGCGAACAGGCCAGTCCTGAATGCGCTTGAAAGACAGGAAAACGAACATCAGGTGGAGAAGGTCGGAAAAGAGCTGCGCGCCATGATGCCGTGGCTTAAGAAAGATTAAAATGCGATGGCAGGATTTCTCATGCCATCGTTTTCATTTTTGATTTTTTTGTAAGTATTTCAGTGAGCGCAGACATCATGTTACTATTATTGTTCCACTCATTGTTGGATGGTTAGTGCATCCGTATACAACTGTTCCTACTTCATTGAAGGTATAGCTGAATGTCTGCCCCTGATTGAGATTGCCTGAATCGAAATTTTCTCCACTTGTGGCAGTTACAGTATGCTGTACGCTATCTTCTTGCGTCCAGGTCACTGTTGTCCCTTTTGCGATATTCAGGGTCGCGGGATTGAACTGAAAATTCTTGATCTCTACAGAAACTGCTTGTGCCGTCAATGTTGTTGTTGCACCCGGTTGCGCTGTTAATGTTTGTGTCGCGCCAGGTTGCGCTGTCGCTGTTACTTCCGGCGTTGCTACTATTGTTTGAGTTGGCGCTGGTTGTGTGGGTTGTGGTGTTGCTTTCGGTTCAGAAGTGCAGCCGCTTGTTAACACCACAAGCACTAACAATCCGGCAAGCCATGTATATTTCATATTTATGCCTCCCGCAGTAATGTACTTATGACTACTATATATTATTTTTGAAATCTATTCAAACAATCCTTTCCTCGCCTTTCTCCCTGGTCCGTATCCTCACATCCTTTAAAAAAGACACGCTTCCGGCTAAATCCATAAGCTCTTCCCTTGTAAAGGGATTCTCTTTTCTCAGCTTTTCCTCCGGGGCGTATTCAGGTCTCCCCTGCTGGATGACATAGATAATGTCGCGTCCAGAAAGAGATCTTGCAATTGCCGATACATCAGCAAACGACCGGAAAACAGTAGTCCTGACCTCGATATCGACATCCCTTATATCCAATGTCCTCTGAACACGTTCCGCGGCATCCCTCACGCCTCCCGTGATCATCCCGTATTTTTCTGCATCATCCAGCGGGGCTTTGATATCAAGGAAAATCTTATCAATGAGTTTTTTTTCAATCAATCCCGCAAGCCTTTCAGGATAGTAACCATTCGTCTCAATTCCCACAAGCAGACCCTGCCCTTTTGCGAACCTGGCAAGATGCTCAAGTTCTTCAGGATGAGCTGTGGGTTCCCCGCCTGATAATACAACGGCGCTTATGAACATTCTTGAATCGTGAATCTGCTTCTCGATCTCCTCAATAGCGACAGCATCCCCTCCCCTGTATAGGGGCTCAAGCCTCTGGTTTGCAACCTTGATGAATTTATTATTTGAACAATAAAGACACTTGAAATTACAGCCGTTGAAGAAAACCACAGATGCAGACCTGCCGTACCAGTCTATTGTGGATACCGGGATCATTATGCCGCTAAAAATCAATTTCATTTTTCTCCTTCATCAAAAAGATTATCAGTCAATAAGCCAATTTCATATTAGGTGTTCATAATAAATCTTGCGCCCGTAAAGTTAGTGTTTTAGTTATATTGTATCAGTTTGAACATAAAGGAGTAATACAAATGTCAGAAATGTCAGATATGTTAAAAAAAATGGGATTGTTCGGTATCGGGGTAATTTCCCTGACACAGGAAAAACTTGATGAATTCACACAGGAAATGATCAAAAAAGGGGAAATGAGCAGGGAAGAAGGGAAAAAATTCGTACGGGAAGTTCTGTCTGAGAAAGAAAAACAGGTCAGAGAAATCGAAGATAAAATTAATGAAAAGGTCAAGAAAACCATCGAAGAGAGCGGGGTAGTAATGAAAAGCGATCTTGCCGCCCTTGAGAAGAAGATCGAAAAGCTTGAAAAAACGATCAATTCCATGTCTAACAAATAACGGGCCAGGTTACCTTGAACCTGCTGGATAAGGAATACTCCTACGTTAAACGATACCGGGAAATCGTTGACGTAATGATGCGGCACGGTTTCGGGTATCTCGTGGACAGGTTCGGCCTTCGACCCATGCGCTCATTCCGCGAGCGCATTTTTAGGCCAGGGCCCCTGAGGGAACAATTGCTTATACTGTCAGAGGCAGAAAGGCTGCGCCTTGCCCTTCAGGAACTCGGGCCGACATTTATCAAGTTCGGTCAGATATTGAGCACGAGGCATGACCTTATCCCTCCCGAATATATAAAAGAGCTCTCAAAGCTCCAGGACAATGTCCCCCCGTTTGAATATGAGCAAGCAAAAAATTTGATAGAAAAGGAAACCGGGAAGAAAATTGAAGAGATTTTTTTATCCTTCGACCATGAACCGCTTGCTGCGGCGTCAATCGGACAGGTGCATCACGCAAAGCTCCTGGGAGGAGAAGAAGTAGCGGTCAAAGTGATGAGGCCGGGCGTCGAGGAAATTATTGAAACCGACCTTGCGATCTTGAAGAGCCTGGCAAAATTCGCTGAAAAGCATATAAGAGAAAGTAAATTTTTTAATCCTGTTGGTTTTGTGGATGAATTTTCCAGGATAATAAGGCATGAGATAGACTATACCCATGAAGCCCAGAATGCAGAGCGGTTCTACATTAATTTTTCAGGCAGCACCACAGTTAAAATCCCGAAGGTCTACTGGAAGTACACTACAAAGCATGTCCTGACCCAGGAATATTCGGAAGGTATCAAGATATCGGATATTGAGCAACTTGATGCAGCGGGGCTGGACAGGAAAAAAATCACTATGGACCTTGCAAATGCTTATTTGAAAATGGTATTCGAGGATAGTTTTTACCATGCGGATCCCCATCCCGGGAATATCCTCGTTTCCCGTGAAGGCGTTATAATCTTCCTTGATTTCGGGATGGCAGGCCACATCGACCCCATGCTTCGTGAGAACCTTGCAGATATGATAATCGCAGTCAAGAGGAATGACGCGGATTTACTTATCGAAAGCCTGATTGAAATGGGGCTGATCAGCGATGCAGGAGTCGATGACCCCACGCTCAGGATCCAGCTTGAAGAGTTCATAAACAAATATTACAGATTATCAACAAAATTCATAGACCCGACTACGTTTTTGCGCGACCTGATCGATGTATTTGCAAGAACCAGGGGAAAAATCCCCACGAATTTAATGCTGCTATCAAAAACGCTGATAATAAGGGATGAGATCAGCCGCAAACTCGATCCTGATCATAATTTTGCAGAGTGCACCGAACCTTATGTTCAAAATATGCTAAAAGAGCGTATTAAATTTTCTTACTTAATGAAAGAGGCTTCAAAGACAGCCTGGGATCTGGTCCACCTGGCCAAAATCCTTCCACGCAGGATTAATCACATCATTACAAAAGCTGAAAAAGGGACAATGAAATTCAGGCTTGAACACCAGGGTCTTGATACTTTCGTCGAGGAACTTGATATCATGAGCAACAGGCTTTCTTTCAGCATGATAATCTCGGCGCTGATCGTAGGTTCGTCTCTTATCATCAATACCAGGATGTCACCAAGTCTTTTTGGCGTGCCCATGCTCGGGATATTCGGGTTTTTTATTGCAGGCTTCTTGGGGCTTGGGCTTCTTTTTTCTATTCTACGTTCAGGGAAATGGTAAATCTGGCCCGGGTCAACAGTAATCTTTAATGCTGTTTATGTAAAATTATGTTGTATGGCGAAGGACATGAAGGGTGAGCTTAGGGATGCTCTCCAGGGCAAGAGCACTGTCTTTGTAGGCACAATGGAAACACCTGCCGAAAGAATAGTTTACCATATTATGTTTAACTCTCTCAATGCAGGTGAAAATGTAATATGGGTATGCCTGAAGGAACCTCCCAGCGGCGTTCTCGCCATGTTCTCCCAGTACGGGCTTCCACTGGCTGGTATCCAGGAGGGATTGTGGTTCGTGGATGTGACAATAACCGGGGATAATCAGGTGATTGAGCGCACTTTCAGGTGTACTTCGCTGGATTATGTATGCCTCACACTGCATGTAGTGAATATATTGAAGAAATATCCCCGATCGCTTGTGATGCTGGACAGCATCGGTATGCTTGCTGCTCTGGGGCATCTTGAGACTACGGTTCGTTTTATAAAATATCTGGATTCCAAGGTACGGATTGCTGGTGGGTGCCTTGTGACCATCCTTGCGAATAGGACCGCGGCGGGCAGTGTGGAATCCGAACTTGTGGGGCTGCTTAACAATGTTATCAGTGTTAATGAGGAAAAGATACATGCTCATATGGGAAGCATGGAACTGAAAATGCAATATGAGTTTAGCGGTAGTGAGCTTATCCTGAGCAGCGAGGACATAGGAAAGGATTTAGGAGAGCTATTTAGCCTCACCCCCGAGGAAAAGAAAAAACTGGAGAGCGAAGTTGAGGAGAAGGCGCATATTTATAAAGAACTTTTGGAATGACTGATCCTTTCCCAGAATTCTTTTATCTGCCTGCTGTATTCTGAGTCTGGATAGGCATGCACCATGATTTTTCTTGACCATGTGCCTGCCATGGCCTCATCATGTAATATCACTCCGATAGGCATAAGCCCGAACTTCCGGCTCAAGTCCTCCAATGTTTCCTTTGAGACCTCAAACTTGTCGTGGGGGAGTTTGTTGAACAAAATGTACGGTTTGATATTCATCCTCCTGGCCACACCGGAAATAACATAGGTACCCCGGATGTCCTGTTTATCAAGGGTGCATACTATTATACTGAATCCGGTCATGCCCATGACAAGGAGACTTGATCTGTTAAGCCCGGGGCTGCAATCAAATAAAATGTGATCCAGTTTGTATCTGGATTCAAATTCCCGAAAGAGCGCAGCAAGCTTTTCTTTTGCCTGGGCCGGGTCTTTATTATAACTTACAAGGTCTTCCTCGGTGGCATCGGAAGGTATGATATAAAGATCATCTTTTCCGCGCCTGTACACGATATCCGTAAGAGCCGCACTGCCCTGAAGGTAGTCCACCAGTGTTTTGTTGGTCTTCAGGCTGAAAAGGGCATGGATGCCAGGTCCTGAAACATCGGTATCTACGAGGCCCACCCTGTGGCCCGCCTTTACGAGATAACAGGCAAGATTGCCTGTCATGTTAGTTTTGCCGGTACCGCCTTTATAAGAATGAAAACTTATCCACATATCATCACCTTCATTAAAACAAATTATGTTTCATCATCATACTTACCCAAGAATTTTCTCAAGTTTTTTATCCAATTCGTCTATGGTCTCTGCAACCATGGAGGATTCCTTCTCTTTCCTTTTGCGCGGCGAATAGTAGATTTTTTTCCCGATCCGCTGTCTTGTGAGCCAGCCGGCACGCACAAGTTCATTCAGGTATTTGTTCTCTATTGACCTGTGACGGCCCGTGCGCAGGCATACTTCATCTGCGGTGGCTTTGGACAGTTCAGAGACTACAAAAAGGGATTTTCTCAAAGAATCCGGCACTGTAAGGAACATAGCCACCCTGTCCTCTATTACGGGATGAAGGCGCGACTCGATCTCTTCCACCCTCCGTTCAAGTGACTGAAGCTTTCTTTCAAGGTCTTTTATATATGTATTTGTGTCAGCTTCGGTATTCGGATGCATTTCTTCTCCGGTGCGATGCAAGAGGCGGCCACAGAGTCCTGAGCAACCTTTACACATGTAGATAAAGTGCTTAAATACTATATAAATCTACTCATCAGTTACTAAAATACGCATTAATTTAGTGCCGGCTGATGTTTATCATATAAATAACAACTTAAAATGCCATACGTCGATATATTAATCAACTGTTACTTTTTTGCACAACATTTAAGTACTATTAAGAATATATATACAATTGTGAGGAAGTTGCACAATACGCCTCCACCACCACCTTCACCCTTCTGCAACTTCCCTCTTACAATAATGAGGTGATTCAAATGAAAGGAAACGTCAGAAATGAAACGAACTTTGAGATCATGAGCCTCTTATTCCGGTATATCACAAGACGGATAAATGCAATGCATATTCTTTTCATACTTGCATTCCTGACCTTTGGGATAGGCGATGGGCTGACATCTGCCATTATGATGGGCAAAAGGGGCGTCAGCGCTGAATCGAACTTATTCTTTGCAAACATGTATTCAAGCAGTGGCCTTATAGGGGTCATAACTGCAAAAATCGGTTTTACTGTCCTCCTCCTTATGGCATCGCTTCTTGTTTACTGGCGTTCCCAGGGTAGAAACTACTGGATGGTCAATGGGTTTCTTATGGCACTTACATTAGCGGGAATAATGGCAACCATTGCGAATCTGCAGGCTGCGGCCGGCTTGCCTTTTATGAGCCCTGAAAAAATCCTGTTCATATACCTGGGCATGATGTTTGTATTTGTAGAAGCCGGGGATTTCGTTGATACTCGTAAATTCGAGGCATCAGCCTCTGCCAGGACCGGTGTTAAACCGGTCTATTAATTTTTTTTTGAGCCCGAACCCCCCGGGTATAAAAGCTTTATTCCATGAAATAGATTATATAACAAGATGTCGAGTATCGCACTTATTACATCTACGCCTGTTGAGTCAAAAGAGCTGAGATGTAAAATCGTTCCCCGGCAGAAAGAAGAGACAAAAACGATTTTTGAAGGCAAATTGCATGGGAAAAACATCGTTTTTACACATTGCGGCGTTGGAAAGGTCAATGCTGCCCATTCCACAACTTTGATGCTTGAAAATTATGATATAGGTTTCCTGGTACTTTTCGGCATCGGAGGCGCTTATACGCCACAAAAACTCGGTGATATCGCAGTTGCAGAAAGTGAGAACTACGGCGAAGAGGGTGTATTCACCAAAGAAGGCTGGAGACCAATGGAATTCATGGGATTACCTTTACTGAAAAATGGAAAAGAGTATTATAATACTTTCCCTATGGAAGCGGAATTATCAAAGCTCGCTGCAAAGGCTTCAAAAGATTGCGGTTTTAATGTAATATCAGGGAATTTTATTACAGTATCGCAGTGTTCGGGAACACGCGAGCGCGGGGTGATATTAAGGGAGCGCTTCGGCGGCCTGTGTGAGAACATGGAAGGTGCTGCCGTTGCCCACTTGTGCGCCTTTTACAGGGTTCCAATGATAGAAATCCGCGGTATAAGTAATATGGTCGAAGACAGAGACCTTGAAAAATGGGACATAGTTAAAGCTGCCTCAAATTGCAGTAAGGCTGTAATTGAACTGGTAAGAAGGTTGAAATGAGAAAAATTTCCCTGGGCTATTCCCCATGCCCGAACGATACTTTTATTTTCTATGCTTTAGTCCATAATAAAATCAAGGCTGACATGGTATTTTCTGAAATACTGGAAGACGTGGAAACACTGAACCGGATGGCTTTTCAGAAAGAGCTGGATGTCACCAAAGCTTCTTTCCATGCATTTGGCCATCTCAGGGAAGATTACTGCCTTCTTCATTCGGGAAGCGCGCTTGGAAGAGGTTGCGGGCCCCTGATAGTGGCAAAAAATCACATAAGAAAAGATGAGTTATGTGGGAAAAAGATAGCTATTCCGGGCAGGATGACGACAGCATATCTTCTCCTCAAATTGTATGCTCCCGATGTAAATAAAATAGTAGAGATGCCTTTTGACCGGATTATGAACGCTGTCAGCCTTGGCACTGTGGATGCAGGCTTGATAATTCACGAGAGCAGGTTCACATACCCTGATTACAAACTAATAAAACTGGTGGACCTGGGGGAATGGTGGGAGGAGGAAACCGGTCTTCCCATTCCCCTTGGCGGAATACTTGCAAAAAGGAACCTGGGCACAGGCGTGATACGGGAAGTGGATTTGCTTCTGAAAAGAAGTATCGAATATGCTTTCCAGAACCGCGATCTCACCCGCGGCTATATAAAGGAACATGCACAGGAACTGGAAAATGAAGTGATCGACCAGCATATTAACCTGTATGTGAATGATTATACACTGAATATAGGGGGGGGTATCAAAGCGGTTGAAAAGCTATTTGATACTGGAGAGGAAATGAACCTGTTCCCGCACTCTGATAAGCCTTTATTCGTTGATTAGAGGAAGTTCTTTATCAACTCATCCCTTGAGGTTTTATTACTGCCACCGTCATTTATTTTTATGATCTTCTGGGCTTTCCTCTTTCCCGGGGGGCACCCCGAACATTCATAAACAAAATGGATAAAACCTGTATCTGGATTCTCTACTGTGCTTTTATGCTCATACTGGGTGTTGCAATCAGGGCACTTCCCCACCTTAGGGACGTTTTCATTGCAATGCCCGCACTTGCAGACAACAACGTCTATGACTTCATTTTTTGTATTGATGGCAGATAATATGTATTCGTCACTTTTTAATTCAGGAGGCATGTTCCCAATCAACTTAATAATCAAAGGGTATATTAAATCTTGCGAGTTTATTACGGTCAATCCAAAAATATGCACAACAGAACGAAACCTTTATTCTTATCCAGGTCGTGACAGCTTTCAAGGTGAAATTTTTGAATAGCAACATGTCATGCAGGATTGATTATCTCCGCGCCCTTGAAAAAGCGTGTTTAAATTGCGGTGACAAACATCAAGCAGATTGCCCTGTGGGGATGGCAAAAGCGCAGATCAAGTGCACGAACGACCTGTTAACCGAATTTTACAGGCAAAGATAAACCAAAACCTATTAGATTCCTGACGCTATATGGGCACTCCACATGGTTAACATAGCAGTGCTTGTGTCGGGAAGAGGCTCAAACCTTCAGTCTATAATTGACAATATCGAAAAAGGATATCTGAAAGCTCGAATCGCTGTCGTAATAAGCGATGTCGGGAACGCATATGCTCTGGAAAGGGCAAGAAAACGTGGTATTGAAGCTGTTTTTGTTGACCCGAAAAAATTCCCTTCAAAAGAATCGTATGAGGAAGAGGTTATAAAAATCCTGAAATATCATGATGCACAGTTCGTACTGCTTGCAGGTTATATGAGGATAATCGGAAAGACTTTGCTTCTTGAGTATGAGAATCGCATCCTCAATATCCATCCCGCGCTGCTTCCCGCTTTTCCCGGTCTTCATGCCCAGAAGCAGGCGTTTGACCACGGTGTAAAGGTGGCTGGATGCACTGTTCATTTTGTGGATGACAAGCTTGACGGGGGCCCGATTATCCTGCAGCGATGCGTTGAAGTGAAGAAGAATGACACTGCTGAGAGCCTTGCGAACAGGATACTTGAACAGGAACACAAGATTTATCCCGAAGCCGTGAAATTGGTCATCGAAAACAGGTTGCGTATAGAAGGAAGGAAAGTGAAGATCGTAAACTGAAAAAAGGAATCATTATGCCATTAAAAACAATCGACCCTGAAATTTATGAAGTAATGAGACACGAAACCGAAAGACAGAGGAATAAACTGAACCTGATAGCCTCTGAGAATTATGCAAGCCGGGCAGTTCTCCAGGCAATGGGTTCTGTAATGACGAATAAATATGCTGAAGGTTACCCGGGAAAGAGGTATTACGGAGGATGCGAATTCGTGGATGCTGCCGAGAACCTGGCAATAGAGAGGGCAAAAAAACTCTTTGGCGCAGAACATGTCAATGTGCAGCCCCATTCAGGGTCGCAGGCTAACATGGCCGTGTATCTTGCCATGCTAAAGTGCGGGGATACTATTATGAGCATGGACTTATCGCACGGGGGCCATCTTTCCCACGGCAGCCCTGTGAACTTTTCAGGAAAGTTGTTTAACATAGTTCCATACGGGGTTTCCAGGGAGACAAAAACAATAGATTACGATAACCTGGCCGACCTTGCAAGGAAGCACAGGCCCAAACTCATCGTGTCGGGTGCAAGCGCTTATCCCCGCGAGCTTGATTTTAAGAGGTTCCGGGAAATCGCCGATGAGGTGGACGCGTTGCTGCTTGCGGATATAGCGCACATTGCGGGGCTTGTAGTCGCGGGCATACATATCGACCCTGTGCCATATGCGGATTTTGTTACAACGACAACGCATAAGACCCTGAGGGGCCCGCGCGGCGGGATGATAATGTGCAAATCAGAGTACGCCAAAGAGGTTGACAAGGCGGTTTTCCCCGGCATACAGGGCGGTCCCCTGATGCATATCCTCGCTGCAAAAGCAGTTTCATTCAAAGAGGCGATGAACAGGGATTTTAACGATTACCAGAAACAGATAGTGAAAAACGCCAAGAAGCTTGCAAATGAGCTTTCATCGGATGGTCATGAAATAGTCTCCGGAGGCACAGATAACCATTTGATGCTCGTTGACCTGAATCCTCTTGATCTCACGGGCAAGGAAGCAGAAGCAAGGCTTGGAGAGGCGGGAATAATTCTTAATAAAAACACAATACCCTTTGAGACAAAAAGCCCGTTTATCACGAGCGGCATCCGCATAGGCACGCCGGCTGCAACCACAAGAGGGATGAAGGAAGGGGAAATGGCGACCATTGCCGGGGCGATAGATGATATCCTTCGCAACATGAAGGATGAAGAGAGATTAAAAGAAGTGAAGAAAACTATTCTTGAGATGTGCAGGCAGCACCCGATCCCATACGAGTGAGGGCCTTGGATGGAGCCGCTTCCAGAGGTCACGGATCCCCGCGTTATAGACGGGAGGAAAATAGCACAGGATATTGAGGGAGAGGTTAAAAAAGAGGTTGAAATATTCATCAGGGAACATGGTATCAGGCCCGCACTTGCAACAATACTCGTCGGAGAACATCCCCCATCAAAATTGTACGTCAAGCTAAAGCACTGGGCATGTAAACGTGTCGGCATCTTATCCGAGGATCACAAGTTCCCGCAGGAGACGCGGCAGGATGAGATAATCAGGCTGATCGATACACTGAACAGGCGCCCGGAAATACACGGGATACTCGTGCAGTTGCCCCTCCCTAAACACATAGACGAGCGAGATGTGATGATGCGTATAAAGCCAGAAAAGGACGTGGACGGTTTCAGCCCCGAAAACATGGGAAAAATGCTTATCGGGCGCGAGGGATTTGTGCCCTGCACCCCAAAAGGCATCGTCCGGGCCCTTTCGGAATTCAATATCGACCTCCAGGGAAAGGAAGTCGTGGTCGTGGGGCACAGCAATGTTGTGGGAAAGCCCGCTGCTATCATGCTCCTTAACCGCAATGCAACTGTCAGGATATGCCATGTATATACTAAAGACCTGAAAAGCCACACAAAGGAAGCTGATATCCTTATCGTGGCTACAGGAGTGCGCGGTCTGGTAAAAGCCGATATGGTGAAAGAGGGGGCTATCGTGTTCGATGTAGGCATAACCTGGCTGGACGAGCGGGTCTATGGCGATGTGGATTTTGATGATGTCCTGCCGAAGGTGAAGTTGATCTCACCTGTTCCCGGCGGCGTGGGGCCCATGACGATAGCGATACTGATGGAGCACACGCTGCAGGCTGCAAGGATGCAGATAAGGTAATATCTTTAAATTCAGGCGTCTGAGTAAATCTGGAGCCTTTACTCTATCATCGCCAAAAATAATTCCTGCCAGGATAAATCCGAAAGCAAGACCAGCTAATGGTGTGAGTTTTATCCTTTTTATTTACGAAAAAAACAATTAAGGCGATAATAGCCAAGACAACAATAGATATGGCGATGTAAATTTGTGATGGATTCATAGTATTCTATGAAAACAATACCTTTATTATAATCCTTTGCATTTCGTACTGGCATGGAAATACTCGCAGATATAGGAGGAAGGCCGGGACATGATTGCCGGGGTTTTTGCAGGTATTGTTATTTCAAAGGTGTAAAGGAAGTCGCCCCCTTTGGTTGCAAATACTGCCCTCCTTTCCAGAAAGGCTGTAATTACTGTACGAGAAGCGTGAGGGAAGGCTACGCGGGTTTTAAACCGTTCTCTCATGTTGCGCAGGAAGTCAACCAGTCGGTTTATTTCAATAAGAATTTCTCAAAATTCAATGTGAGCGGCGGAGGGGACGTGAGCTGCTACCCTGAACTTAAATCCCTTGTGAAATTCCTTTCGCAGTATAACAAACCGATACACCTTGGCTACACAAGCGGAAAAGGCCTTAATGAAGACGATGCATCGTTCTTCGTAAAGCATGGAGTGAGCGAGGTAACATTCACAGTTTTTGCCACAGACCCCGAACTCCGGAAAAATTACATGAACGACAGGACTGCAGAGGACTCACTCAAAGCGCTTCGCGTTTTTGCACAGGCGTGCGACGTTTATGCGGCAGCGGTGCTGATCCCGGGCGTGAACGACGGCAGCGTACTTTTAAAAACGTGTGAAGACCTTGAGGAGATGGGGGTAAAAGGACTCATACTGATGCGGTTTGCAAACACAGCAGAACAGGGTCTTATCCTGAATAATTCCCCTGTGATCGAAGGTGTTGTCCCTCATACGCTTCTGGATTTCAAATCCATAGTCGATGAAATAAGCGGGAAATTCAAGTTCCGGGTCACAGGCACGCCCTTATACGACCCCGGAACCGGCTCGCCATTTGCCATCAGGAACGAGAATGAAGTGCTTTCAAGACTGCCAAAACCCGTAAAAGAAGCGACTGTTATTTCAAGCGAAGTTGCGGCGCCCATGCTAAAAGAGATTTTCGATAAGCTGGGCGGGAAAGTGAACGTTATCCCGGTAAAAAAAGATATAGGCTGCCTGATAACTATCGACGATATAAAAGCACTTCCTCTGTCCCTGGTAAAAGAAACCGTTTTCTTCCCCGGCCGGGCGTTCGTCTATGACCCTGACATCAAGAAAATACTTGCAGGCGACGGGATAGAAAGGCTTGTGCGGCGGGGACCTGACCTGCTTACTGTGGATGGTGAAATGAGCATCTCCATGACAAAGGAAGAGGTCCTGGCAAAGGAAATAGAGGCTTTCACAGAGTTTATCCAGATGATAAATGTGCTCGGTACGCCTCCAAAATGATCACAATAATCCTATATTTGTCTTGCGTATGACCTCATCGTAATTCTTGTATCCGAGCATTTTTTCGATCATATCTGAATGCTTCCCTTTGATCTTATTCAACTCTGATGAAGTATAATCCGTGATACCCTTGGCGAATATTTTCCCATCACTTTCTATTTCGATTATGTCGCCCCTGTCAAACTGGCCTTCCACCCCGACTATCCCCGAAGGCAAAAGCCCCATGCTCTTTCTAATGGCTTCCTCGGCGCCCCTGTCAACTGCTATCTTCCCCGACGCTTTTGAAAGTATTATCCAGCGCGTCCTGTTCTTTTTATATTTTCCATCACGCGCAAGGAATAGCGTCCCGATTTTTTCACCACTCACGATCCTGGCAACAACATTTTCGGCTGCGCTGTTAGCAATCACCATATGGCAGCCGGATATGGATGTAATTTTTGCCGCCTCTAACTTTGTTCTCATCCCGCCCACGCCTTTCGTACTTGTAGGGCTCCCACCATAGCTCTCTATTTCAGGCGTGATTTTTTCTATAATGCTTATTAGCTGTGCATCTTCATTTTTCTTGGGGTTTTTGTTATATAAACCATCAATGTCGGATAAAAGAATAAGGAGCTCAGCCTCGACCTTGCTTGCCACCATTGCGGAGAGTTTATCGTTATCCCCGAAGGTCGCTTCTATCTCGTGCACGCAGATAGGGTCGTTCTCATTAATGATAGGAATGACTCCGAATTCCAGGAGCTCTGAGATGCTATTGCGAAGGTTGAGATAAGTCATCCTGTTGGAGAATGCCTCATATGTAAGGAGAATCTGCGCCACTTTGAGGTTGTGTTTTTCAAAAGCCGCCTTCCACTCCTGCATGAGGATATTCTGGCCTACGGCTGCTGCCGCCTGCCGGAGCGGGATTTCTTTAGGGCGCGAAGTCATTTTCAGTTCCTCACATCCTATCCCGATGGCGCCTGAGCTTACGATGATAACGGTTCTTCCCTGTTCCCTGAGTCTGGTTACCTGCGAGGCAATGTCTTCAGTCAACCTCCGGTTAAAACTTCCATCCTTGTTGGAGAGTGACGAAGTTCCGATTTTCACCACTATTTTATTAATATTTTTGAAAAGCTCTTTTCTATTAACAGCGGCGTCCATCTAATCCCTGGCCATTTTTTGAGAGAGGCTTGAATTTAATTTCCTGTGTGTGTACTTCCTGGCGTTCTTTCCAACATAATCAGCCACTTTATGGCCGTTTCCGAGAAGTGCATATTTGTATATCAAAAGCCCTTCCATACCTACCGGGCCGCGGGCGTGAATCTTGTTCGTGCTGATACCGACCTCTGCTCCTTTGCCGTACCTGAAGCCGTCTGCAAACCGCGTTGAGGCATTCCACATCACGCTGGATGAGTCCACAAGATCTATGAATTTACAGGCAGTGGTCTTGTTTTCAGTAACGATAGCATCGGTATGATGTGAGCCGTATTTGTTTATATGATCAATAGCTTCTTCCGTCGAATCCACGATCCTGATCGAAAGAATGAGGTCGTTATACTCTGTTCTCCAGTCCTCTTCAGTGGCATGGAGCATGGCTTTCAGGAATCCCATGCCGGCAAGGATATCGAATGAAAACTTGTCACACCTGAGTTCTACACCTGCTGCGTCGTATTTCTTTCCCATTATCGGCAGGAATGTTCCTGCTATATCCTTATGAACAAGCAGCGTTTCCATCGCGTTGCAGACGGCGGGATACTGTACCTTGGCGTCATAGCATACATCGAGCGCTTTTTCCATATCTGCTTCCCTGTCCACGTACACATGGCATATGCCTGAAGAGTGGCCAAGCACAGGGATACGGGTATTATCCTGTATGTATTTCACGAACTCGTTTGAACCCCTCGGGATGAGGAGATTTATGTACTCGTCGAGTTTTAGCATCTCGTTGACCTCTTCCCTTGTTTCCATGAGGGCGAATGCCCCGGCAGGCATGCCTTCCGTGCTCTCGATGGCATTTACAAGAACGTCAAAGATAGTCCTGTTGGAATGCGCCGCTTCGCTTCCGCCCTTGAAGATGGTGGCATTGCCGCTTTTTAAGCACAGCGCCATTATCTGGGGTACGACATCTGGACGGGATTCAAAGATTACACCGATCAATCCTATCGGGCAGCTTACCTGGTACAACTCAAGTCCGTTATCAAGCTCAAGGGCAGAAAGAGTTTTCCCGACCGGGTCTTCGAATTTGATGACATCCTTTATGCCTGTTATCATTTCGTCTATCTTTGTGTCATCAACTTTCAGCCTTTTTGCAAGAGATTTTGAAAGCTTCCCTGCCTCTACGAGTTTTTCTGCTGCTTCAAGGTCTTTCTTGTTGGCAAGGATTATCTTTTCCCTTTTTGAGTCAAGGGCTTCAGCCATTGCTGCAAGGGCTCTGTCCTTTAAGACGCCTGGCACGCTTGCGAGGGGGATTGAGGCGGATTTTGCAAGTTTTACTTTGGTAAGGATATTTGAGGACATGATCGAGTGTGATTTGTTGGTTATATTTTTGGAACTTTATATCCTTTTATTGCTTATAGTTATTTTCGTATTTAACCTTCAGATAACTTCCATATCCAGCCCGTACTCCTCAAAAGCCTCAAAATCACTATCACCAGTTATCAGGCGCTTATTGTTAGCAATACATGTTGCAGCGATCAGCAAATCCTTTATTTTCGGCGTTTTTCCCACTTTCTTCAAATCCTTAACAATATTTCCACCGATTCGTCCCGCCTTTTTATTAAAATCACACACTGGAAGGTTGTCCAGCGTTATCACTTCTTTCTCTTTTAAATCAAATCCATTTCTGGAACTCCTCTTCAACTTTTTTAATCTCTGCTTTCAGAACATTTTTTTCTCTGTTATTTCTGCTTCCAAATCCGATTTCCAGTGTCTTTATATTTCCTTTACCTTTTATTATCTCACCCAAAATTTCTGAAAAACTCCTACTGCTTTTGATTTTTAGAAGTTCTTTATAAACGTCGTCCGAAACTGCAATGGTTCTTTCCATAAATATGTATATACAATTATTGTGTATTAAATTTTCTATCTAATCGTTTTATTTAAATATATCAGTATACTTCATCTTACTTCTCCCAGCCGTTTCTGGATAAGCTTCTTTAACTCCCCTATCATCCCTTTCTTTGCGCTCACAGGCACTACGCTGTCGATCCATTGCTTCCAGGGAGGAGTCATGCCAAGCCTCTCTGCGATCCCGTTAAGCGTGCTGTCCACATCATCGACTTTATCTATTTTGTTCGCTGCCACGATCACATGAATATCCAGTTCATGCAAAAACTCAAAAAGCTCAACCTCTACTGGCACTTCGTTCCTCCCGTTCCACCTGTCCACGATCTCTGCAAAGGACGTTGCATTCACGACCATCACCGCAAGCACGATATTCTTTGCATTCTTCTCTAAATAATGGACTATGTTATCCTTGATCGCTTCCTGGCTTTCATCTGTTGCGCCTCTCATGAACCCGAAACCCGGCATATCGGTGACCTGGAAATTCTTATAAGGGATATGCCGGGGTTTCCTTGTCACACCGGGGCGCTTACCTGCCGGGAGTTTCTTACCCGTCAGGGCTGTGACCAGGGTGGATTTTCCCACATTGGAGCGGCCAACGAATATTATCTCTTTCATGACCAGGTGCATAACCAAGATGTTATAAAAATCTTTTTATACCGGATTTCTTGAACATTAATATATTATTTCTTTTTCAAAAAATATTTATATTATAAGTGTAATTATTTATTCGACATATCTTTACATGAAGGAGACTTTACATGAAGGAGATGAAACACAATGTCTTTACTAAATAAAAATACATTTTTCGTTAAAGAGCATGTGGGCTATTTCAAAGCAGCAAATGCTTATGACGTGCTTGACCCCGCGACCGGGCAAATTATCGGCACGGTACGTGAGACGATACCGAATTTCTTTATCAAATTTCTCAAGTTCACAAGAATGAAAACAAGCCTTCCCTTCACTGTGGACATCTTCGATGATGACGGGAAAAAGCTTATGACCCTCAAGCGCGGTTTTACGCTGTTTCGGTCAAGCGTGAACGTTCTTGGGGCAAACGACCAGAAACTGGGCCGTTATCAACAGCGTCTGCTTTCACTTGGGGGAAAGTTCGAGATCCATGACAGTACCGACCAGCCTATCGCTATGCTCCAGGGCGATTGGAAGGGATGGAATTTCACCTTTAAAGACAAACAGGGACGCGAGCTTGCAAAAGTGACAAAAAAATGGGCAGGGCTTGGGAAAGAACTGTTCACATCTGCTGATAATTATGCAGTGGATGTGAATCCCCAGGTCACAGAGCAAGGATTAAAGATGCTTGTCCTGTCAGCTGCTTTCTGCGTTGACATGGTGCTCAAGGAAGGCGGGCGATGAAACCGGAAATAAGACTCTACTAAAAAAGAGGTTTTTTCTGCGAT
The DNA here is from genome assembly GCA_902386205.1 of uncultured archaeon. GTDB lineage: Archaea > Halobacteriota > Methanosarcinia > Methanosarcinales > Methanoperedenaceae > Methanoperedens. Next base: position 23,561 of record CABMIH010000057.1, read on the forward strand.
ATTTACTGTATTTAACAATCATGCTCCCTGCATTCCCTTAGCAGTTCCTCGAAAGTGTAACGTTCTGGCATTACCCCGACCCTTACCCCGAACCCCGATAATGTCTCCGCAGTGGGCTTTCCGATAGCTGCAATGGTCTTTTCGTTCATTATCCTGATAATCTTTTCCTTTATTCCCATTTCGTCTGCTATCGCCATGAAATTCCTGACCATCATCGAACTTGTAAATGCAAATATGTCAATTTCTCCTGAGAGCACCTGTTCCAGGAGCTTCCTGTGCCTCTCGTCCCGCGGGGTTATTATCTGGTAAACCTGCGTCTCATGAACCACTGCCCCTTTGTCCAGAAGCCCCTTCACAAGTTCGGGCGCGCCGTGGCTGCTCCTTGCTATTTCGATGACTTTCCCTTCTATCCCTGTAAGGTGGTCAACAAGCCCTTGCGAACTGTATGATCCAGGTATCATACTTACCCTGACCCCGTTTTTTAAAAGGGCATTTTCAGTCTTTGGGCCGATCGCAACGACATCTGTTTTATTAAGCTGCTCAATGAATTCTGAGGGATCATCCAGTTTTAAAAGCGTGAACTCAACGCCATTGGCGCTTGTGAATATCACGTAATCCACTTCCCCGCCCATGATCCGTTCCACAAATCCCCCGAAATTTGAATCGGTCTTATCCAGTACATCGATCATGGGCACGGCAATAACATTGAATCCCGCGGATCTGGCAAGTTTGATGGACTCTTCAAGATACCCAGCCGGTCTCATTATGGCGATGGATTTCATCATTATCCTTTTGAGAGCACCTTGTGGAGTTTGACTACATCCCCTATGACAGTTATTGCGGGCGCTTTGACTTTCCTCTTCCTGCACAGTTCTACTATATCTGCTAAAGTCCCTGTTGTAACGCGCTGGTCGGGGCGCGTACCTCTTTCTATGACAGCCACCGGCGTATCTATGGATTTCCCGTGTTTTAACAGTTCTTTTACATTGCGCTCAAGCATGCTGACACCCATCAGGATGACAAGCGTTCCCTCAAACCTCGAAAGGAGTTCCCAATCAAGGGCAGTTTCTTCTTTTGTCGGGTCCTCATGGCCTGTGATAAAAGTCACCATTGAAGCAAAATCCCTGTGGGTAACCGGGATCCCGGCATACGCAGGGACTGCTATGGCCGATGTAATGCCCGGCACAACCTCGACCTCGATTCCCTCTTCTGCAAGGGTCTGGGCTTCCTCGCCCCCGCGCCCGAAAAGATAAGGGTCTCCGCCTTTTAAGCGCACCACGATCTTTCCTTCCTTTGCCCTCTTGACCAGTAATTCATTAATCTGCCATTGTGAAAGTTTGTGGTTCCCGGCGTATTTCCCAACATCTATTTTTTCTGCGGATTCTGGCAGCATTCCAAGAATCGCTTCACCCGGAAGCTGATCAAACAGTACGACCTCTGCGCTTTCGATAAGCCGTTTGGCTTTTATTGTTAAAAGCTCAGGATCTCCGGGACCTGAACCTACAAGATACACTTTACCTTTAATACCTGATTGGATTTTCGATTTAGCCATGTTTTCCTCTTTTTGCTGCGAATATTTTTACCGCTTCGTCAACGAGTACTCCTCCGCCTCTTTGTTTCAACTCGTTCCCGATGCGTTTCGCTTCGTATTCATATTCGGCAGGATTTATAAATTCATCTATTTTTACATGGCGTTTACCGTCTGTTGAAAGGACTTCTGTGCGCACATGGATCTTATCGCCCTCTGTTCGTGCGAAAGCCCCGATAGGTACAAGACAGCCCCCGCCCAGTATCCCGATAATGATACGTTCGATCCTCGTTTCAATACGCGTATTTTCATCATCAAGCTGCCGTACCGCTTTTTCAGCGTCAGAGTCTTTCCTTGTAATTATCACCACAGTGCCCTGGTTCGCCGATGGCACAAAATCGTCAGGGTTCAAACGCTCTCCCGGAATGTCCCATTTCATACGTTCAAGGCCTGCTTCTGCAAGAAGTATCCCGTCGTACTGCCCTTCCCTGAGTTTCCGAAGACGCGTATCGATATTCCCGCGCAGGTCTTTGATCTCAAGGTCAGGCCTGAACCGCAAAAGCTGGGAGCGCCTCCGGAGGCTTGTTGTCCCGATAACTGCTCTATCAGGCAGGTCTTTTAATTTAGTCCCGTCACGCGTGAGCAGGAAATCGTAAGGAGAATCGCGTTTCATAACAGCAGCAATAGTAAGTTCCACCGGGCGCTCGGTGGGGACGTCCTTCATACTGTGAACACCTATATCGATCTCACCTGAAAGCATCCTATCGTCAATCTCGCGAACGAAGGCCCCGACCCCGGCAATCTGGTAGAGGGGTCTGTCTGTGAACGTATCGCCGCTTGTCTTGATTATCTTGAGTTCTGTCCTGACGCCTTTTTCTGCAAGCAGGCCGGATACGAGGTTCGCCTGCGCAAGGGCAAGTTTACTGCCCCTTGTCCCTATGATGAACGGGCTTGATGATGCGTTTTTCATTTCAGGTTCCTTTGATATGCCTGAACAGTCTTATCTATATCGTCCTGTGAGTGGGCAAGTGATAAAAAGTTCGTCTCATATTGCGAAGGGGGAAGGAAGATACCGTCAGAAAGCATTTTCCTGAAGAATACGTTAAACTTTTCTTTATCGCATTTTAACGCGTCCTGGTAATCGTATGGCATATCCCCGAAGAACACCTTGAACATGCTTGAGACACCGCTGATGCTGTAATCCAGCCCCATGTCGCTTATTACATCCGATAGCGCTCTTCGCATGGATTCACCCGCTTTGTTCACTTTTTCATGAACTTTTTCTTTCTTCAGGGTATTGATAACTGCAAGCCCCGCGGCCATTGATACCGGGCTGCCGTTGAAGGTTCCGGCCTGGTACACCGCCCCTGCGGGTGAGATGTTCCCCATTATTTCACGCTTTCCTCCTATGACGCCTATGTGGAAGCCTCCGCCAAGGATTTTACCAAGCGTGGTCATGTCGGGCGTTATCCCATAATATTCCTGCGCGCCTCCCATAGCAAGGCGGAAACCTGTGATGACCTCGTCAAATATAAGAACGATATCATTTTCTTTTGTCACTGAACGGACATCCTGCAAGTAGCCTTTTTTTGGAAGTATGGGGCCGATATTCCCGAGGACGGGTTCAATTATGACCGCTGCAACATCTTCCCTGTGGGTCTTGATCGCTTCTGTCATTGCCTCTATATCGTTATAAGGTACCTGCAATGTGTTTTTTGTGAAATCCGCCGGCACGCCTGCCGAATCGGGAGTGCCAAGCGTTGTTGCTCCAGAGCCTGCTTTCACAAGCGCAGCGTCGTGTGCGCCGTGGAATCCTCCTTCTATCTTGATGAACTTGTTCTTTCCTGTGAAACCCCTTGCAGCCCGAAGCGCCCCCATTGTGGCTTCAGTCCCTGTCGAGACAAACCGCACCATGTCAATGCTTGAGTAAAGCTTTATGATCTCCCTGGCGAGAGACACTTCAAGTTCTGACGGGGTCCCGTAAAGCCAGCCATCCTCAAGCTGCCTGACAACAGCGTCTTTTATTGCCGGATGGTTATGACCCAGAAGGAGCGGGCCGTAGCCCATGACGTAATCGATATACTCGTTGCCATCAATATCGGTTATCTTTGAACCATTCGCACGTTTCGTGTAAAAAGGATACGGTTTTATGGCCCGAACAGGACTGCTTACGCCTCCCGGAAGGAGTTTCTTTGCTTCATCGAATAATTTTCTTGATTTCTCGGTGTTCATGGATTATCAAAATGAGAGGATGACGTAATATAATTTGTGATTTAGCGACACACAATGTCCAGAATAAAAAACGAAAGTATAATATACATTGCACGATAGGTATTGAGATAGATGGTGTTATGGTATGAGAATCATAAGAATGACAATTATGCTCATTGTTCTGGCCGCAATATTTACGACGGCAGCATATGCAGCGGAAGCAAATTTTTCAGCGTCTTCCCTGACAGCGAAAGATGTAGATTGTAAAAAATGCCATACGGATACTCCGCATGTGATCCACGCCAATAAATCTGTGGACTGCGTCCAATGCCACGGGGATAAACTTTCTGTGGCGATACCGCAATGCACGAAATGCCATGACGGGCCGATCCACCAGGTACATGCAGGGAAAGTGGCCACCCAGACTTGTTCATACTGCCATAAAAACATTGAGGGGGTCCATAATGCCCTGACCAGCGATGCAGTATGTTCCCACTGCCACAAAGACCTCATCACGGTGCACGGGCAGGATAATTCGTGCACAAAATGCCACAAAACCCCGCCAAATATCGTTAAACCAGTGAAATCACCGGAAATGGTTCTTATATGTCAGGACTGCCATCCGGCAACCAGCGTGGCGACGATACACGGTGACGTCACTAACAAAACTGGGTGCTATGAGTGCCACAAAGGAACATCAAAAGCCCAGGGCAGCGAGGTACCACACATCATCCACGCTACGAAAGTAGAATGCAAGGGGTGCCATGAAGAGAACGGAAAGGTTGTCGTGCCGCAATGCACACGATGCCATGATATTGATGCACTTCACGCATTTAACAAGATAGGGAGATTGAACTCGCAAAGCGGATTAAGGTGCTCGATATGCCATCCGGAGATATCCCAGGCGTCGGGCCCACAAGCTGCACAGCCCACACAGGCCACACAGGCACAATCGCCTGCGGAAACAATCAAAGCCGAATCCACACCCCAGGGGACAGGCGGGGCAAAAATCCCGGGATTTGGAGCCGCACTTACAATAGGGATACTGATCACGGGATACATGTTCAGAAGACGGATGAACTGATCATCCCGTCTTTTTATTTTTGGAATATTACTCTTAAAATCCGGTAATACCGTGGATCTCATATCTTAGCTTTTTTACGTAATTGTTGAGGCTTTCAATATCTTTGATTCTTTTTTTCACAAGAGACCCTATCCTTGACCGTATATCAGTGTTGGGCATAATCCCATAAGAAAGAAGATGCTGTATAATTTTGTGCGCCACGATACCGCCTTTTTTATCCCAGTCCGTTAACAGGACTATCTTTTTGCCGCTCTTTGATAAAAGTTCAGTGAATTCAAGCAGGGGCTGCTGGGAAGCAAGTTTTATCTCACCATTTATTCCAAGGTACCTTAGGGAGTCCATGTCTTTTTTCCCCTCAACTACAATGATCGCCCCATCTTCAGCCAGCGCCCGGAGTTCTAAAAGGGTCTCCTCGATCTTCTCCAGGCGTTCTATGTCTTCGAGTGTTCGGGTGTTCATTTTTGGGTTAAGGCATTCAGGATATCAGGAGCATTCATTCCTGCGATCTTAACAGATTTCTTGCTGTTGGTTGAACCTGTTATTATCTGGATATATCTGGAATTGACCTTAAATATTCTGGCTAAAAACGAAATAAGCTCGGCATTGGCTTTTCCCTTCTCTGCCCTTTCGGACAGCCTGATCTCGATACGCTTTCGCCAGGGATTATACCCATGCACAGCGGTCTCTTTTGCGCCAGGTGATATCTCAAGATCCAGGATAACCCCGTCTTTGGCCTGCCTGACCGCATCTTTCATGATCTTATAGAAGGGATTGGTAATATTTAATCATATTGTTCGCCACCATATGAATTCGCAAAGCCGTATAAATGTATATAAACATGCAGATAAATTAAGAGTATTATGTGCATTGGGGATGATCCTGTAGCAAGGACCTTGCCTTATTTAGTATCCGGAATAATCTTTGTAATGTTAACTCTGTTATTGTACATTCCGCAATTCATAAAAAACTGGAATCTAAGACACGTAAAATTTTCAAGAGTTGTGCTGCTGCTTATTTCAGTGATATTGTTATATTCATCAATCGTCCAATATACTCTCAGATATAAATGTATATAAACATGCAGATAAATATGGGATATTATGTGCATCGGGGATGATCCTGTAGCAAGAACCTTGCCTTATTTAATATCCGGAATAATCTTTGTAATGTTAACTTTGTTATTGTACATTCCGCAATTAATAAAAGACTGGAATCCAAGATACGTAAAGTTTTCAAAAATCGTGTTGCTGCTTATTTCAGTGATATTGTTATCTTCAGCAGTTGTCCAATATACTCTCAGGTATCACAGGTTATGTATATGAAATGTTGTTCTTTAATTCTTTATCCAGGTTATCCAACAGACTAATATGCAAATACAACTATACAATATCCGATAAATTATGATCCACCTTGGCAAGATCGCTTTCTCTAACTGTGATTTCCCTTATTATGCTTTAGAGAAAAATAAAATCGAAGCTCATGACATCAGTATCACCGAAGCGCACCCTGTCGAGCTTGCACGCCTCCTTTTTAATGGCGAACTTGACATAAGCCCCATCTCTTCGATTATGTACGCAAAGCGGGACGACCTCCTTATATTGCCTGGACTTTCCATCACGTCCAATGATTTCACAAAAAGCGTGTTGATATGCTCGAACGGAGTTTTTGATATTTCGGATTTTGAGGGAAAAACACTGTGCATACCCGAAACCACTGCAAGTTCAGCCGTCCTTATCAAGATCATATTCCGGCTTTACGGCGTTAATGTTAACATGAAAAATTGCTCAGGAACCGATATCGAGCAAATGTTAACTAAAGGGGATGCGGCTCTCCTGATCGGCGATAGCGCCATTTCCGCTATCGGGAAATACCGCATCATAGCAGACCTTGGCAACGAATGGAAAAAGCTGACAGGTAAAAAAATGGTCTATGCATTATGGGCGGTCAGGGAGGATTTCGCAAGGCAGCATCCTGATGAAGTCAAATACGTGCTGGACACACTCCTTCGTTCAAAAGATTATGCTTACAAAAACCTTAATGAAGTGGCCAATTACATCGGCAGGAAGAAAAAAATAGACTGCGGTTTTATGCGTGATTATCTGCACACACTGAATTATGACTTTGACGCCCAGAGCGTGGAAAGCCTTGAACTATATTTTAAATACGCAAAAGAATGCGGGATCATAAATGATGTGAAACTCAGGTTTTTCAATTAACAGGACAGGAGTTTTTGAATACAATTGCTCCCTCCATCCTGCAATGCCAGGGGGCAGGATCATCGTTGAGGCGGCAGGAAAAGAGAACTGACGCCGGGGATAAATATAATATTATGAAGCATAATAATAGTAAGACGTAATAAATCGAAGGAAAAAGAGGGATTATATGACACTTGACTCAAGAATTTCTGAACTTGCAAAGGCTGCAAAGCCCACAGTAGCTGTAATAGGCCTTGGCGGGGCCGGTTGTAATATTGTTACATGGATAGCGCAAAAAGAGATAGGCGGAAGTAAAATAATTGCGGCAGATACTGATGCAACTCATCTTTTAGGTACAAAGGCCGATGTAAAGATACTGCTGGGAGAGCGGGCCTATAAAGGCCAGGGCTGCGGGGGTTTTGCTGAACGTGGTTCCGAAGCTGCAAGGGAGAGCCTCGGTGAAATAATACAGGAACTTTCAGGCTCAAACCTTGTTTTCATAATAGCAGGCCTGGGAGGCGGTTCAGGGACAGGTTCAGCCCCTATAGTTGCCGAGACGGTACATGAAACAGGTGCACTGACAATTGCATGTGTAACCCTCCCCTTCCATTCCGAAGCTGTGAGGCGCAAAAAAGCGATTTCAGGGATAAAGGCCCTTGCTGCCAATTGCGATTCGGTTGTTGTGATTGATAATTCAAAACTGAGTGTCCCAGCGGGTTATCTCCCACTTAAGGAGGGTTTTGGTGTTGTGAATGAGCTTGTTGGTGTTTTTATCAAGAATTTGACGGAGACGATAACAGAGGCAAGCCTTGTGAACCTTGACTTTTCTGATTTCAGGACCGTTGTGCACAGGGGCGGCATATCTGCAATAGGGATAGGCGAAAGCGAGGGAGGGGACCGCATAGAGAAGGCAGTTGAACAGGCGCTTTCCACACCTCTTCTTGATGTTACTGACATAAGCGCAGCCTATGGCGTCCTGATACATATCGCAGGCGGTGAGGATATGACCCTGGGCGAGGTCACGCAGGCGGGCGAAATAATGCTTGAGAAAGCGCCCAACACAGGCCGTATCGTATGGGGAGCAAAAGTGGATGGATCCCTTGCAGGCCGTGTAAGGGTTACTGCCGTGCTGACAGGTGTATCTGACCCGAAAAACTTGAAGTAGGTATGGAACAATATTTTGAAGATAAAACAATAATCTTTGCCTTCCCTGCATTGGCAAGACCGCAAAGTCTGCAATGAACTTTGTTCATAGATAACAAATGAAAAAGAGCAACAAAATAGACATTAGCAACGAACCAATACGAACTCCGGTTGCATGAGTTCGTATCAGTTCGTACCAGTTCGTTGTTTATATTGTGCTGTTCTTCATATCAGCACGCCAGGGGCGCAAAGTGTTCTCAAAAAGTGGAAATATTATGTTCCTGACACTAAAAGAACCTGTAGATAACCTGTGCGATTACACATATAATTTCGCATGGCAGGGTAACAAACTGCGACCCGGAAGCATAATACCTTCACAGGAGGGCACGGGTTACGCTTATAAAGATCTTGTGGATGAATTGAGGAAAGGCAAAGAGGTGCATATCACAGCCAACGCAGGTAAAAGGCTTGGTTACAGCATGGGTGTCGATCTTGCTCATTTCGGGGGAACGGGCGCACCTGAAAATGCAGGCAAGCTCTTTATCGACGGTAGCGTTTCATCTGAAATGGGGATGGGCATGGTTTCAGGCGCCATATATGTCAAAGGAAGTATAGAAGGACCCATCGGGAACATTGTTGAGGTCGCCTCGGACCAGCCGGGCTACAGGAAGTTCCGGTCTATAACCGACATTCTGTGCAAAGGGCCGGGGAAAGAAATTCTAATTAAGAACAATTATGATGAGAAGAAAAAGCATTTGCTGCTGGATGATGGAATGCTCAGGGGAACTGTAGCTGCGCGCTGCGACTGTGAAGCTCTTGTCACAGTAGAAGGCGATGTCTACAACGGCACAGGCCTTTTGATGAAGAAAGGCACGGTTCACGTAAATGGAAACGCAGGTATGAACACAGGCGCGCACCTTGGCGGCGGAGTGGTTATCGTTGAGGGTGAGGCAGGCGAGTTTGCAGGTGCGTACATGAAAAAAGGGGCGCTTATTTTAAGGCAGGCCAGGGGTTTTGTCGGCGCCAATATGAAAGACGGTTTGATCTTTGCGAAGAAGAAGATAAAGACAGCGCCACCTGTGGAGGAGCTTGCGATGGCGCAAGATGATGGCAATTTAATTATGAGATACCTCGGTTTGGGCCATGTCGAGGCAATGGGCTATCACAAATACGGGATAATGAGGGAGAGGTTTGTAAGGATGAGGGATGGGTCGGTGGTGGTGAGGAAGATTGAAGAATGAATATATAAGGGTTCATACATTAATAATTGGTGTGTATGATGAGTTAAAATATTTTATTTTTTCTGCGTCACAACAGCCATGTGATCCGATTGATAGGGCTCCAGATTTATTATCTCTTTGATCTCGAAAACATCCTCTAATTTCTTTATTTCACTATTAACAATTTCATTAATTTTTCTTGCAGAGTCGATGCTCCTGGCTTTTATCATCAATATCAAAAAACCGTTTTCTTTAAGGAACATGTTAGAATTCAATACCGCTATCCCCGCCTGGTCGCGCTGGGCAACGTCCTGATAAATGAGATCAACTTCAGGAACCATGTTCTTATATGAACCGGGCCGCCTGGCATCCGCAAGGATAGGGACAAGGTTCTTCCTCGGGACACTTACCCGGATAAGGTCATGCATCGCCCTTGGTGAGAATTCCACAGCAAAAACAGTTCCCTGCGATGCGATGTCTGAGACGTGGCCGGCTGTTGTCCCATTGGCTGCGCCAAGATACAGGATGAGGGAATCCTTCTTTATAGGTACTGGTGAACCTTTCAGTATTAATGCCGCAAGCTTGCTGTGATAGGGGTCCCATATGCGGAATTCTTCTCCTGGAACAAGATTCCTCGTGGCTAATCTCTTTGAACCATCCTGTGCGATAAAAGAAAAAACATTATCCAGTCCGGTTTCCGATAATCCGGGTTCGCTCATCGATCAGATGTCTTTGACAAGTCGGGTGATATCATCCCCGACATCCGAAGTGGTGCTTTCTCCTCCCATATCGTATGTTCTCACTTTTGCGTTTACGATATTCCGCTCGATCGCCCTGACTATTGTGGAGGCGGCCTCTTTCTCGCCAAGCTGGTCAAGCAGCAGCGCCCCTGCCCAGATGGTCGCAATGGGGTTTACCTTGTTCTGGCCTTTGTATTTGGGCGCGCTTCCATGTATGGGCTCGAACATGCTTGTCCCTTCGGGGTTTATGTTCCCGCCAGGAGCAAGGCCCAGACCACCCTGTATCATCGCGCCAAGGTCGGTTATGATATCGCCGAACATGTTGGGTGCCACGACCACGTCAAACCACTCGGGGTTCTTGACGAACCACATTGTAATGGCATCTACGAAATTGAAATCCGTTTTCACTTCAGGATACTCGGAAGCGATGGATGTGAATTCCTCGCGCCAGAATCCGTAAATATCGGATAGCACATTCGCCTTATCCACGGATGAGAGGTGCTTTTTCCTGGCATTTGCAAGCTCAAAGGCATACCGGATGACCCTGCGTGTGCCCTCTTTGCTTATAAGGCCGAGCTGGTAGCCTATCTCGTCGCTATCAGAATTGATGTCGAGCCCGAATTTTACATTGTACAGGTTACGTGCGACTTCAAGAGTCTTTTTGCTCTTCCCTTTCTTTGCGCGCCCCCCTATCCCGATATAGAAATCCTCGGTATTTTCCCGCACGACCATGAAATCTATGTCGCTGGGTGTTTTGTCCTTAAGCGGGGTCCATGCGCCGTCAAGCAATTTCACAGGCCGCAGGTTAACATACTCATCAAAATAAAAACGGATGGTCAGCAGAATGCCTTTTTCCAGTATCCCGGGTTTGATCCTTTCATCGCCTATGGCGCCGAAATATATTGCTTTGTATCTGGAAAGATCCTTAAGTGAATCTTCGGATATCAGTTCACCCGTCTTGAGGTAATGGTCTGCGCCGTGCGGATACTCTATCCACTCGATATCAAAACCGAATCTTTCACCTGCGGCATCAAGCACCTTGCGTCCTTCTCTTATTATTTCAGGGCCGATTCCATCACCGGGTATAACTGGGATATTGTATTGGGTCATGTGTAGTCATCCTTTTTTCGATACCTCTAAATTTCCTGTTAGGTTATTAAATTAACTAAACAAGTCTGTTTGAATTTTTTTAACTAATTTGACATAAAAATTCGAGGTTCAACCCCGATGGATCACGACTTCACAAGATATCCCGGCAGATCAGATCAGCCTTTTTACCCCCCCTTTGTAACTCAAGAATAAACAACCAAGTAACCTGACAATGCCAAGTTAAATGCATAAAATAAAATAGGTATTGAACACATGATATAGTAGGCATTATGAAAAATGTGATCTTTATTGCCGGAATAGTAATTTTCGCGATTGGCGGCTATTTTTACCTGACAGGATATAACGGTATGCAGGAATTGATTTTGAAATTTGCAGTATATTCTCCTGAAAAGTATCAGGAATATAAAACAATGGAAATCATAGGCGGCATCTCGGCGGTTATAGGGATATTAATAGCCCAGGCAGGCATATTCGAAAAAAAAGATGATTAATGTTGCTTTTTATTTTTTACCTTTGTCTCCCCAAGCACCCTTTTTATCATGGGCGCATCCCCGAACACGTCCTCTCGCTTGCCTTTTCGATTAAGATAAACAGCGACAAGCACTATTGTCAGCCCTATCTGGGGATTGTCTGGGTTCGCGGCCGTGACACCCATGCCAACAAGTGCCAGGGCGCCAGCGATCATACCACGCAGCGCGCCTTTCCTGTAGGATTCAAACTTTGTCCTGTGATAAATCCGGATATCGCGCAGGGTCAGGAAAATGATCGACACAAACCCGAATATTGAAATAAAGACATAAATCTCTTGCAGGTTCATCGGCTAAACCATGCTTGCGACTTTCTCGGGTTTTGTGCGCTTCAGGTATTCTTTTATCATTGCGGGGAAGGATTTGGCGTTCACGAAGCGAAGACCGAGCTGCTCGGCCCATTTCTGGATGCCCATATCGCTTGCCACGACGGCTGCGTCAAGCTCCCTGGCAAGGAGAAGCACATCGATGTCAGGCGCGCTGTCAAGGATACCATAGCGCAGGGCGTTCCTGTATTTGTCCCTGAACTTGCTTATCACCTCGCCTATGACATTACGCTCTATCTCAGGCTCGATCTCATGCTTTGTTTTGGCTTTCGTGGTGCGGAAAAGGCACTCGGTAGCCCCTTCCCATATGGCTTCCTCTGCCACGTCCATCCCCTTATTGATGCGCCCGCGCATGAAATCCACATAGTCGTAGAATATCTTGGATGGTATCTTCACTTCGTACCTGTCCGGGGTTTTCTTGACAAGCCAGGTGTCTATCTTCGCAAGTGTTTCCTCGTCGCACCCGTTATTCTTCGCAAAATCCCTCATCTCATTATATACCGAAGGAAACGGGATGTAGCAACTTATTCCCAGATGAAGGCGCGCCTCTGCTATGATATCAAGGATGCCGCCCATGGCGACGCAAAGAGTGCCGCCTTCAAGCTCGCGTGTCTGCGTATCTGTAAGTGCGCTTGTATCCAGAACGAATCTCTGCCGTATCATGTATGTCATTATTATCTTTATCGAGTTAAGAAACTTTCTGTACTTTTCAATTATGGAAAACGTTTTTAAGTTTTTCGGCTAAAATAGGCTTATGCCAGTAGATCCCATCTGCAAAATGCAGGTTGATGAAAAAACCCCATTTAAATCGATATACAAGAACAAAGAATATTATTTTTGCTCGGAAAATTGCAAAAAGAAATTCGACGAGCTTGATAAAAGTGTTATAAGGGTCAGGCGCTCCCTGAAAGACAAGGAAAAGATCTCTTTTGGCAAGCTCAAGCGAGAGATCATCGATCCCGGCATATGTACGCTGTGCGGGGCGTGCGTGGCAAGCTGCGAAGTGCTTACAGTAGCCGGAGGAAAACCCGTGCTTAAGGGGCCGTGCACTGCATGCGGAGTTTGTTATAACCAGTGCCCGCGCACCATAACCACGGAATCAAGCCTCATCGGGAACGTAAGGGACGTTTTTACTGCAAAGACCATGCTGCCTGAAGTGAAAGGACAGGACGGCGGGGTCGTGACATCCATGCTGCTGTATGCCCTGGAAGAAGGATTGATAGACAGCGCGGTGGTTACTGTGAAAAGCGAGGAAGAACCTTGGTGGCCCATGCCGATAATTGCGCAGTCGAGGGAGGACATACTGCGTTCCGCAGGCTCCATATATGTGCACTCCATGACAATGGAAACCCTGATGAGCGCAATAAAAAAAGGTTCCCGCTCCATTGGCTTTGTGGGGCCATCGTGCAATATCGATGCAGTGAATAAGATGCAGAATTCCCCGTATGGGTTATTGCATATGTTCATGCGGGCGAATATACTCAAACTCGGACTTTTCTGCATGGACACATTTGACTATAAAGGGTTGAAACAATTCCTTGAAGAAAAAGGGATACCGCTTCCAACTATCAGGGAAATGAAGATACGGAAAGGGAAATTCCAGGTCAAGGCCGATGTTGAGCATATTTTTCCGTTAAGCGACCTGGATGTACACCGCAACGGCTCATGCACTGTCTGTACAGACCTGACGGCAGAGAAATCAGACCTGTCTTTCGGCGGCGTGGGATCAAAAGAAGGATATTCAACAGTACTTGCCCGCACAGGGCTGGGTCTTGAACTTTTCCAGGATGCGGCGGACAGGGGATATATAAAGATCGAGCCGCTTGAGAGGCATGACCTTGAAAAAGTGCTGCACCAGGCAAAAGCCAAGAAAGTGCAGATGTACATGATAAAGAAAAGAATTGAAAAGGGGAAAGGTTTATGAATACATGGAATTATTGAGAAGCCAGACAATTCATTGGAGGATAATAATATATGGGAAAGACAGGCACCACGAAATGGGGCAGGATAAAAGGCAGAAAAGGGAATGTGATACTTGTTCCCGAATCTGAGCTTACATATAAGAAACCAGGCCCCGCACAGCGATACACTTCCGCAGGCGCAAAGCGCAAGAAGATCAAGCGCTCACCGAAAGCCATTGTAAAAGCAGCGTAATTTTTTTTCGGATAGATCGCCCCTGGCATCTATCTGTTTTAAGATTTTGGAATGATACCTGAACCAGTACATTTCCTGTTCAGCGAAAACATCAATATCTACCTCCAGGGTTTTGGGAACAGTTTTCTTGATTTTTTCTTTATTGCAGTAACAAATGCAGGCAGCGAACAGGTATATATTTTTCTCGCATCGCTCATTTTCTGGTGCTACAGCAAGAGAATTGGCATAACAGCGATGTATGTTATCCTTTTCTCGGCATTTGCAGCATTATTTGCAAAGAACCTCTTCGGCATGCCAAGGCCGCCCGAATACCTTCATAAAATCCAGGAAAACGGATTTGGGTTCCCGAGCGGACATGCGCAGGTCTCATCCGGTTTCTGGGGATACATGGGCAGCCGGATTAAAAAACCGTGGTTTATCATGGTCGCAGCATTGGTAATTTTGTCTATTTCCATATCGCGGATATATCTTGGTGTTCATTATGCAGGGGATGTTGCAGGGGGGATCATATTCGGACTTGCGATAGCTTATATTTCTTTTGAGGCTGAACCCGTCATCACCAGCAGGTTGCAGAGGATTGGCCGCCGTTCGAAATACCTGTCAGCTCTGATGATTCCCGCAATAATGATCGCTCTTGCTTCATTACAGAGCAGTTTTTTGATGGAACAGATGGAGATAGGTGTAGTTATGGCAAGCGTCAGTATTGGTTATCTTCTGGAAGAAGAGCGCATCTGTTTTGAAGATGCAAGAAATAATAAGCAGAGAATTAAAAGGGCGTTTGCAGGTGTATTAATGCTGGCGATGATATATTTAATTTCAGCTCTTGTTTTTCCAGGTTTCATATTTTTCAAATATGCCGCCCTCGGCGTAACTTCGACTCTGGCAGCACCGTGGGTGTTTGCAAGGATGGAGTCTTCGTGAAATGAATCCCATGCCAAATTAGATATTACCCTAAATACAACTTTAAATGGTTTTATGCTGGCAGGAAGAGTCAAACACGAACTCGAATTGTTGAAAAGGCATGTAATAGTACTAAAGAAAGTGATGGAGGATGGCCCCATTGGAATAATGAAACTTTCTCTCGAAACAGGCATACCTGACCACAGGGTCAGGTACTCGCTGCGGGTCCTTGAGCAGCAGGGATTGATTGCACCTTCGACGCAGGGCGCTGTCGCAACAAAGTCGGCGCATGAAGCTTATTCCCAGTTCAAGGATGAACTTAATCGGATATCATATCTGACTGAAGAAATCAAGAGGATTGGTTCCTAATCCCTACACTTGGGGAATAGCTTCACCTGGATTTTGCCATGCGGGCGCGAAGTACAGCAACAGCGTATGCAGGAAAAACTTTCGAAATATCCTGTCCATATTTTTCAGATATCAGGACAATCTCCAATCCAAGTTCACCAGCTGCTTTTCTAACCAGGAATTCCCCGAGGCCGCATGCGACTATCAGGCCAAGCTTATGCTGCCTTACAACATCCCGGATCGCTGCCGCAATATCCTTCACCTGTTTTTCCATGACCTGTTTTGCTATCGAAGCAATTTCATCATCGCCTATCTCGGTAAGGTCGGCACACACAATCCGGGCAAGCCGCCTTCTTGCGTCCAACACTGTTTTTCCCGCGCCATCCGGCGTATCGCATGTGTAATCTTCCGGGTTTATTATACCGAGAACCAGATACGCATCCGCAGTTATCGCGAAAAGTTCTGACGAGATACGCGAGGAGCCGCCATCAAGCTCGACTATGCCAAGGATGGAGGCGATATTCGTGCGCAAAACCCCTGAATATACAAGTTCGCTTCTTCTTAAGCGTTCAAAATCAGTTTTACCTGCAAGGGGTTCACCATTTATTATCGGGATTATGTCTGTTGTGGTTGACCCGATATCCACGAAAACGCAATTCTCATGATCAATTCCTGCCAGGAGGGCGGACGCCATCCAGTTCGCTGCCGCAATGCTGCGTTTTTTTTCTTTTGTAAAGATGCCGTTGCTATCAAGGAACCATGCATCTTTGAAGGCATTGTTTACTGCGTCGATAATGTATGAAAGACCCGCCTCCTTGTCAGGAAAACAGTCGGCAAGCTCTCCGGTTATTACAACCCCCACACTTTCAGGTTCCAGGCGCTTTCCGATATCCGCAAGCACTTCAGGAAGCTTCGATTCCTTCCACAGGGGGAGATAGTGCAATTCAACTATGCCGCCGTCTGAAGAGGCCACCTTGGTATTTGCTCCGCCAATGTCTATACCGAGAATCATATTGTATGAGTGGCAGAGGTGATTAAAAAAGATTATGATTTGAAATGGGATTCCTGTTAAAAAATAAAAAATATGATGCTTGGCATCATATTATTCCTTTTTAAAACTTACGCTGGCAGTCCCAGGGCAGACCTTTTCTTCATTATATGGGCTTCTATCCCATCCGCAGCTTCCACCATATCTGTCTGGACAGCGATCTTACCGCCAGTGATCCCTTCGAGGTCCTGCGTGAGCAGTTTCACAAGGCGTGGGGCTCCTCCGACAGGCGGCATGGGTGCCACATGGGTGTACAGGCCGAAAGCCAGGGCAAAGATAGCATCTATGGTTGCCTTTTGTTCCATATACTCTGGAGCTGTTACAGCAACAGGCAGGGCAGAAGGATCGACTCCAAGAGCATCCGCAACGGCTGTGACAAGAATAGCAATTCTCCCGGTGTCCGTGCATGTGCCAAAGGAAAGGACAGGCGGGATCTTGAGAAGCTCGCATACTGCCTTAAGACCCGGACCTGCCTCCTGCTTTGCCTCAAGCGTGGTGAGCCCGCCTACCTGAAGTGCGGCATTCCCGCATCCTGCGCTGATTACCAGTATATCCCGCTTGATAAGTTCACGGGCCATCTTTAATGTGTTGATATCCTGGCCGCTATCGCGAAGCGTTGTACAGCTTACAAGGGCCACAACACCTTTTAGCGTTCCTTTCTTGATAACATCGAGCAGCGGCTCAAGTGTTCCACCCAGCGCGCCAAGGCATGCTTCGGCCGAGAAACCGATCACTGCGTTCTGCTTCCTGCCTGACGGGTTTACGGCTTTTCCCTTTCGTTTCTTGAAGTTCTCGATAGCCATATCTATGAGTTTCTGTGCTTGGGTAGCGGCATCTTCAGGTTTGTACACTATCTGGCCTTTCATTCCCGGGACGTTAACGAGTTTTGAAACTGAGACAAGGGTGGTGTTATATTTATCCTGGTATTCGCCCATTGCCGGAGGCGAGCAGTTCATGTCCATGGCAAAAACATCGATGCCGCCTGTTGCAAGCGCCGGCTCGATTGACAACCAGTTCCCTGTCATGCCCACGAATACATCATCAACCTGGAATCTCTGGACAAGCTCCTGCCCGGTTTCGATAGAACCGATGATGTGGAGCCCCCTGGCGCCCGCTTTCCTGGCATTTTCCTGGTTCTTTGCCTCATGCGCGGCCCTGATGAGGGCTGCGCCGATGAAGGGCTCATGGCCGTTCACAACCACATTCACATACGAGGGGTCTATTATTCCAATATCAACGTCCATCCTGTGGGGCGCGGGCGTGCCAAAGAGAATGTCCTGTCCCAGTTCAAGCGGAACCTGCGCGCCATATATACAGGATATGCCAAGGCGCAGGGCTTTTTTCGCGAGCGAAACGTAGTCCCCGTCCACATTGGTCTGGGAGCTTGAAACCGAATCCATTATCTCATGAAGAGGGCCTCCTGGCAGGATACCGAGTTTTCGCCACAACTCTATCCTCGATTTCGGGGCAAATATCAGGACATTGGACAGTTCGCCATCCGAATCTGAATTTATTCCCGCAGAAATGGCATCGGCCACTGCGATTGCAAGATCTTTCGTGCTTTTATCGGTTTTTATCCCGAACTTTCCTGCAAGGCTTCTGAGTTTTGATTCGTCCTTGATCTGGAATGGCGTTTTTCCAAGGACAGTTGCTTTCAGGGTTCTGGCTACTTCATTGGCATGGAAGGTGTACGTTGAGGTCCCCATTGTGTTCAGGAACAGCATGTTCCTCATAGCCATAGCATCCGCATCTATGCCGCATGCCCCGCGTTCTGCCCCAGGCTTTATCCTGCACGGGCCGTTGCTGCAAAGCTGGCAGCTTATACCCTGCTCGCAGAATGAGCATCGTTTTCCCTGGGCATCGAACCTGTCAAATGTGTTCGTGATCTTATCTTTTTTCAATATATTATATTGTTCTTTTACTGATTGGTGTGCACTAACGGTTTCCATAATATCCTCCTAAATCTTACAGGCAGCAAACCCCGCCGCTCCAAAAATACATTGGAACTGATTTGTATTATACCTATTCGTTTTGTCTTTCAAGATTGTGGTGTCATTTGATATTACAAACATTTATTTACCTCCGACCTGGATCAGTATCCTGAAGGAGACTATAATGTATATATTTTATTACTATATAATATATGAAAATTTTACAAAATAGCTATATTTCATAGATGTAAGCTTATACGCTTGAACATTTACAAGTTTGTTATTTTTCATCTATCCATTAATCCGCTTAATAAACAGAGAATCTACATCTCTTGGGTTCTACCCCACCCACTCTCTGTTGTCATAAATTAGAGCTTTTTGTGCTATCCGGGCCATCAGCGGATGCTCTTTCTCATACACGAACGTGAACTCGGCATCCGGATTCAACTCCACCAACTCCAGGGTATTTTGAAGAGCAACTGTCAGGGATTCATAATCCGGCTCATCTGTCACTTCCGCGTTAAAGGGATAGGTTTCCTTAAGTTCCATAGGATATGCCCCAAAAGGCGGTTTAAAATCAAGCACCCGGTCAAAATCATCTTCTTCCAAAAGCCTGTGGGTCCTTATCAATACCCTGCCCTTTAAATCAAAATTCTTAAGCTTTTTCCTGTACCTTATCACCTCAGGGCGAAGCGATGACTCGGGACCGCTATAAAAGAACGTGGAGCTGGGCACGGGCTGGAACCGTTCAAGCCAATCCGAATGGGAAAGCATGCGTTTTAAGCCATCAAGGAGACGGGGATGTGTCCTGCATCTTTGCTCGACGAGTTCCCACAGGCTTCCTTCCTTTATTGCCTGTTTTACTTCCCTCATCTCGGCAAAGGTAACGTACAGGTTGTGGCGCGCAAGCAGTTCTATCTGTTTTTCGCTCTTTATCAATTCTTCGGCATCATTAGAGGCGCACACGGGGCAGGAGCACGGCAGGTACTGGAGTTTATCCACATGATAAGTTCCGCGCACTGTCATGTAACGCCCTTCCCTTGCGTAGAGTGCATATGAGGCCGAGTCGAACAGATCGCACCCCAGCGCCACTGCCAGGGAGAACATCATCGGGTGCCCGGCGCCAAAAAGATGGACCGGTGCCGAAGCCGGGAGGCCCTTTTTTGAGGCCACGATGACATCTGCAAGGTCGGAATAACGGTAGGACTCCATGAGCGGCACAACTGCACCCAGTGGATACACATCAAAATCAAATTCACCAAGCTGCTGCGCCGCTCTCTCCCTGAGATCGGGATATGTGGAGCCCTGCACAGGTGCAGCCAGAAGCATGTCCTTTTTCAATCCCAGGGCTTCCTTTGCCCTCTTTATTGTAATATCAAGTTCGGATTCCGCGCGTTCGCGCGAAACATCAGGCGGCGTGGGAATGTCAAGGGGCACTCCGATATCAGAGCCGATCTCCTGCTGGAATTTCACTATCTGTTCATTATTTACTTCAACCTCGCCGTAAATTGATAACTGGTATGAACCGGAATCAGTCATTATCGGGCCGTCAAAACCAAGAAGCGAGTGCAACCCATGGCTCCTGGCGCGCGCAGCGAGTTCAGGCTTGCGAAAAATTATATAAGAATTAGTGATAATAATATCTGCTCCTAACTTTCGAAGTTCGGCAGGTTTGAGTGTCTGTATATTGGGATTGACAACAGGCATGATGGCAGGCGTTTCAACGATGCCGTGCGGTGTTTCAAGTCGCCCGATTCGGCCGCAGATGTCCTTGTGTGTGATTTCAAAGATTGGGGGCATGATGGGCTATGATAGGACGGGGGAGTATATTAAAATGAGGATAGAAAGTATGCAGAGGATAAGAAAATGCTATGGAATAAGCGGCTTCAGATCAAAACTATGCTCTTTCTGATTCCCATTCGCTATCATCTTAATATACATTACCGGGTCATCGCTTTTGTCTACTGTTGGAAAACAAAGGCCAGTATTTGTGCGCGCGTTTGGGAACAATTTAAAATAAACAGAAGAATCGCATTCCCCGTTCAATTGCTTGGTGTTGAACAATCCGCCGTACCTTTCAATCTGTTTTCCATCGTTGGTAACAATTGTTTTCCCTGCCATCTCAAAATCCACCCTTTCACTGTGATTATTAAAAATTTCAAGATTGACAAAAAGACATGGTTCTTTTTTATCAATAGTTATCTCAATACACTCTTTAAGATACCGGGTTTCTGTTATATGAAGTTCGTAATCAGGGGGTGGCTTTGAGATCTTTCCCATAATTATATCGAAGACTTTCGAGAGGTCGCCTGCGACCATACGGTAATTGTTTGAGATATTCTCAACACTGAAATCACCAATGCCGGGCCTGCCATCTTTGATTTTGATAAAACCTGAAAAACCGGCTATCAGAATTAACAGCAGCGCAAAGATTATTATTGTTCTCACATTTCACCCTCCGCCGATGTTCCATTTTTTGGCCCATTCCCCGTACTGACCAGAGGTGAGAATCACATAGTACTGATCTATGGAGGAAAAACCAATGCCTCTCATACATGAGAGAGAATCTTCCTAACTACTTAAAGTCCTTTGTGATATTTTTGTGAAAAAAATTACCGTACTAAAAGGAAATATTCAGATTAAACTGAATAAAACCTTTATTTTTCTGCCATTACTTCTTTTATAAGGTCCTTCAGGGCATCTTTCAGCCTGCCTTCCGGGTTTGACAGGTCTTCTGCTATTACATCGAGAATGAGGTCTAAACCTCCGGGACTCGAAGCAAGGTAATCCCTGACCACTGTATCAAGATTATCACAGCAGTCAATGCACAGATCGACCCCTTCAATCTCAGAATCGTTAACCGGTTCAAGGGCAGTATGGCAAAGGAAACATTCACTCATTAAATCACCAGCGCCGTTAATGAATGTTTGGTCATATGAATGTTATGATTGGAACTATTATTCTCAGGTATGAAAATATCTATAAACCGACTCGGCATCTTTCGCCGTTATCCCGGGAACTTTCCTTATCATGGAAACCTCTGCATTCTTTAATGCTTCAACTGACCCGAAATATTTCAAAAGCGCATGTTTTTTCGTTTCACCGATCCCTTTTATCCTCTCAAGTTCGGATTCCGTTAGACTTTTCCCCCGCAATTTCCTGTGATATGTAAGTGCGAACCTGTGGGCTTCATCCCGAATCCTTTGCAAAAGTGAAAGAGCAGGTGAATCCCGGGGGAGAATTACAGGCGCATCCCTTTCAGGAATGAAAATATGTTCAAACTCTTTTGCAAGCGCTGCCGTGTTCAGCTTCAGGTCAAGCCCGGAAAGTGAAGAAATAGCGGCATTTAACTGTCCCTTGCCCCCATCCAGTAATACCAGGTCTGGCATCCTTTTTCCTTCTTCCTTTCGGCGCGAATATGCGCGCGAGACCACCTCTGCCATCATGGCAAAATCATCCGCACCGCCGATTGTCTTTATCCTGAACCTCCGGTAGTTCTTTTTATCCGGCTCACCGTTCTCAAATGCTACAAGAGAACCGGTCGCGTATGCACCTCCTATGTTTGAAATATCAAAAGCCTCGATTATCGAAGGCGCAACAGGCAGTCCAAGAGCCTTCTGCAGATCAAGGATCGCCCCGTTCCTGTCTTTTGTTCCCTCGATCATTTTCTGATTTAACAGCATGCGGGCGTTCTCCTGACCGAGGTCCATAAGTCCCCGCTCGGCTTTATTTTTCGGCGTTTTCAGTTTTGAACCCCTGTCCGAGAGCCAGCGTGATATTGCCTCATCAGCGAGTTCGATCGGGATGATAATCTCTTCCGGGGGGTTTACATCCTGGTAGTACTGTTTAATAAAGCTCGACAGCACTTCATTCTCATCCGAACCTGCCGTGTTTAGCGAAAAAGTGTTCCGACCTCTCAGTTTTCCTTCGCTTATATGGAATATCTGCAAGCTGCCGGTATTTCCCGAGACCGCGTATGCTATTAAATCCTGTTCTTTCCGGCCTGCCGTGCTCACACGCTGTTTTTCAGATAATTCCTCAAGTGCGTTTATCTGGTCGCGTAAGCGCGCAGCAGCTTCATATTCCTGCATCCCCGACAGCCTGTCCATCTCTTTTTTCATGGACTGGATGAACTCTGTGCGTTTTCCTTTCAGGAAGTCTGAAATGTTTTTTATAATATCCAGGTATTCTTCACTGCTCACCTTGCCGATACAGGGGGCTGCACATTGTTTTATGTGATAGTTCAGGCATGGTGGACATGGTATTTTTTTTTTGCACCTTCTGATGCCGAAAGTTGATGCCATTTTTATAAGTTCCCGTGCCGCCTTTGCATCCGGATAGGGGCCGAAATACCGGGCGCTATCATGCTCTTTCCTGCGAGTGATACAGATGCGGGGGTATTCTTCATCTGTTATCTTTATGAAAGGATATGCCTTATCATCCCTCAGGCGCACATTATACCTGGGCCTGTGTTCTTTTATGAGGTTTGATTCAAGCACAAGGGCTTCGACTTCGTTTTCTGTCACTATGTATTCGAAATATTCCATATTCTGCATAAGCATCCGGGTTTTTGGGGAATCGTATCCCCTGAAGTACTGGCTCACCCTGTCACGGAGCGATACCGCCTTTCCCACATAGATCACCCTTCCATCCTTATCTTTCATAATATAAACACCGGGGGACGCAGGCAGTTTTTTTGCATCTTTGGAGAACCTGTCCGGCTTTATGGCGATACTCATGGATTTAAAACCTCAATATTTCCGTATAGATTTTTTCCATAAAAAAAGAAATGATGTGGCAGACCACCACATCCCCAACCTGCACCAACTATATTTCGACAAGTTCACACATTGATTTTATAGTATTTAATATTTGCGGTTAAGGCAGCACAAAAAAATTGTAGCATGTATAAATAAATATAAGTTTTTTAATCGGTATTTAAGCTTTGGTCTAAAAATCCAGACCTCCTAAAAAAAGATAATGTTATATAACAAAAAAGATAATCTTATATAACAATGAGGTCAAATTAATACACTGATATGCCAGTCTCCAATTTTCTTGAAAAAATCTTTGGGAAAACCGCACAACTCATAGTTTTAGAATACCTGCTCAATAATAAAGACACAGATACTTATCTTTCAGGGATCGCTGCTGAGACAGGTCTTTCGCATTCCACGGTGTCAAGAGTGATCGAGCCGCTCCTGGATATGCATATTATAAAAGAGACGCCGCTTGGCAAGCAGATACGCGTTTTTAAATTAAACCAGGAAAATGAACTAACAAAGTATTTACTTAAAATCAATAGTGATTTAAAAAACATGTTGAATCATGGCGGTGATAAGCGATGAACAAGGATGCTATTGATGAGAAGATCCTTGAACTGGTCAGGAAGGATGAAAAGATACCAAATAAAGAGATATCCCGGATACTTGGAATACCCGAGGAAGAAGTTGCAGCACGGATAGGGAAATTCTCTGATACCAGATATAAGATACTGATAGTTGACGATGAGATGGATACACTATTGCCTTTAAAGAGATCACTTGAAGTCGAGGATTATCTTGTTATTGAAGCATTTGACGGTCAGGAGGCCATTAACAAGACAAGAACCGAAATACCTGATATTATACTTCTTGACCTTATGCTTCCGGGGATGGACGGTTATGAAGTATGCGCCAGGTTAAAAAAAGATGAGTTTACAAAAAATATCCCGATAATCATGTTAACAGCCAGAGACACAAAAAGAGATACCGTAAAAGGCCTGGAAACGGGCGCGGATGATTACGTAGCAAAACCTTTCAATCTTAACGAGTTAAAAGCCCGGATAAAAAGCGTGCTTCGAAGATCTGGAAACTAATAATTCTTAAACCCCGGAGAGATATGTGAGCATCAGGTCCGAACTGATATTCTTTTTTCTGATAATATCAGTGATACCACTGTCCCTTGTGGTTTATTTATCATATGAATACAGCAAAGAACCCATCAGTGATTCTGTTATTGCAAACCTGCGCGGCGCGACCGAGAATACCGGGAATGCAATTGATAACTGGATGGATGCAAGAAAAGACGATATCCGTGTAATTTCCCAGTCCAGGATAGTCAATTGCACCGAAAAAAAACAGCTTTACGAATACCTGGGAACATTTGAAAACGAATACCAGGGAGTGTACAGGGAGTTCTTTATACTCGATATGAGTGGGAATATAACATTCTCGACCCTTTCCCGCACTGGAAACGAAGGCAAAGCACCTTATTTTACTGAAGCTGCAAAAGGAAAAATGTATATATCCGATGTATCTCTCTCAAAATCCACAAATTCCCCGGAACTTATTATTACAAACCCTATTAAAAAGAATGGTACGACAGAAGGAATCCTTGCTGCAAGAGTAAGCATGGAAAACCTTTACAGGATAATTGAAAGTATAGACATCGGGAGATCCGGGAAGGTATTTATAGTCAATAATAAAGGGGATATAATCTTCCAGGAGAACAGATCCGGGATCCTGCTTACAAACATCAAGGATAATTTCGCTGTAAAAGAAGTTACGTACGAAAAGAACGGGATAGCCGAATATGTAAATAACGAGGGTGAAAAAGTAGTAGCTTCCTATTACTGGTTACCGCTGTACAGGTGGGGACTTGTCGTTGAAAAGAATATAGATGAGGCCTATGCGGGATTTCTGACCCTTGGCCGACAGATGATACTCATATCGTCTTTTGCGGTTACAGGGGTCGTTTTTCTTGCCATTATAATTTCAAGAAGACTTACACAACCCATAAAGTCCCTTGAAGACGGGGCTCTTGGTCTTGTTGAGGGGAACTTCAAACCCATCCCCGTATCCTCAAGAAATGAGATCGGCAAACTGACAGATATATTCAACGAGATGGCTTCCGAACTCCTGGAGATCAGAAAAAAACTTGAAGCAAAAATCGAAATTGCGAATAAAGACCTGGAAGAAAAAAACAGGGAACTTATTGTAGCCAATGAAGAGTTAAAAAAACTCGATGAACTAAAATCCGATTTTATCTCTCTTGTTTCGCACGAATTAAAAACTCCCCTGTCAGCCGTCAGGATATCTGCAGAATTTCTCGAATCCCAGGGTAATGTGGATACCGACATAAAGAAAGAACTGCTGCAGATAATAATCCGGAATATCGACCGACAGACGCGCCTGATCAACGATATCCTTGACCTTTCAAAGATCGAAGCCGGGAAACTGGAACTTCAATTGAACCACACGGACATCAATGAAATTTCGAAAGTGGCTCTTGAAACTATCGGCCAGCTCGCTTTGAAAAAAAATATCACAGTTTCAGTGAACATCCCGGAGGAGCTTTCTCCTGTAATGGCAGATAGGGATAAGCTTATTATTGTGTTGAATAATCTATTCGAGAACGCATTGAAATTCACCCCGGCTGGAGGAAATATAATTTTATCTGCAAAAGATGACGGGGACAGTATAGTGGTCAGTATGAAAGATACGGGTATCGGGATAGAGAAAGAAAAACTGGATAAGATATTTGATAAATTTTACCAGGTGGATAGCTCGTCGAGGAGGAAAATAGGCGGCTGCGGACTTGGGCTTTCAATATCAAGCGGGATCATAAAAGCCCACGGGAGTGAAATCCAAGTGGAAAGCGAACCTGGAAAAGGAAGTTCATTCAGTTTCAGATTGAAAAAGGCAGGATGATGAGGAAATATTTTTACATACTTATATTAGTTCTAATACTCCTATCCGCCGGGTTTATCGGATACGAGAGATCACGCGTCCAAAAGTCGATTTATGTTGTTTCCATGACTGCAAATGAGATGTCGGCGGCCCTGGCCAACGGCACGATCGATGGTTTTATCATATGGGAACCTTTCCCGGCAAAAGCTGAATATGAAGGTATTGGCAGGTATCTTGTTAATTCCAAAGACGCTTGGGAAAACCATCCTTCATGCGACCTGGCAATCTCGGATGACATAACAGATGAAGACACGATCAAAGCCCTTGTCTGGGTGCATGTAAAAGGAACAAGATTTATCAACGATCCGGCAAACAGGGAGAAAGTCATTGGATACGCCCAGGAATTCTCAGGGCTTGACAGGGACACGGCGACCAAGGCGATCGATAATACAATGTATATTGAATTCCCTGACCTGAACCAGACTAAAAAAGGATTTGAGATACTGGATACAGCAGGCGCGTTCAAAAATCCCGTAACTTCAATGGGATATAACAGTGTTGATGATTTCCTGTCCGATATTTTCGTTGATAAATATTACAAAGAGATCAGGAATAAACTGGAAGAGGACCCCGGGTGGACGCCTCCAGCAGTCAACGGCAGCCTCAGGTTCGGATATATTGAGGGCAATATACATTATCTCGGGATGTACATAGCCCGGAAAGAGGGTTATTTTGATAAAGTCGGACTTACACCAGGAAAAAATATCCAGTTCACGGGTTACCGAAACGGCCGGGCAATGACAGACGCTTTCAAGCACAGGGAACTGGACGTGGCAAACCTGGGCACGGTGGTGCTGTTAAGGTACAGGATAAACGATAATGGAAGGATTCATATAATAAACGGGGTGAATACGGGCGGGTCGGCACTTGTGGTGAGGAAGGATTCTAATATAAAGTCCCTTGATGACTTCAACGGCCGCAAGATCGCCACAACAGGTTTTGGCTCATGCCAGGACACAATAATGAGAGAGATGTTTGAGGGTTTTGAGATAAAGACGATTTGATCTATTCGGATTTCCGGATTCTATCCCTGATCAAGCAGCAGGAACAGCCATGCTGGAATGAACCGGATATCGATATCATCGACCTTGCGCGTTTCCATCATATCTCTGGTTACAATGACCCCTTTCTTGACCCCGAATTTTTTGCAGAATTTCAAGACTGAGGCTGCGTCGGAATTGGTTATATAGTGCTGGTATTTCACTTCGATGGGAAGAATGTTTTCTTTCTCTTTCAGAACGATATCCACTTCGTCTTTTTGCGGCGTTCTCCAGAATGAGGTCTTTCCAAGATTTCCCGCTATCGCAGCTTCCACCAGATGTCCTGCAACTTCTGTATTAAGGATATCAAAAGGATAGTCAAGTAAAGCGATAACGATTGAACTGTGAGCAGAATACTGCTTCTTGCTTGCTCTTACCTGCCTTGCGATACTTGCCGTGAAATTATAAGCAACATTTACCAGGAATGATCTCTCAAGCAAATTCACATAATTCGATACGAGGTTCCTGTTGATTTTCAATATACTCGAAAGGTTCAGTATTTCAAATAATCTTGCATTGCTGTTTGCCAGAAGCCTGAAAAGCTCGTAAATAATTTTTTCATCTTCACCTGCAAGCCTTGCTGTATCAACTATTGCCTTTTCTATTACTGATTCTTTTATGTATTTTTTTATAAATTCTTCATTATTTATATCAAGCAATTCAGGAAATGCCCCTTTTAACAGGTAACTTTCAAATAATTCATTGTATCTCTCTTTTTTCCCGGCGAATTTGAGATCATATTCCCTGATGAAAGCCTCCTTTGATGATGAAAATTCAATTATGGATGAAACTGGTGATTTCTCTCCTTTCAGACTATCATCAAACATGAAATATCTCGCAAATTCCTTGAATGTCAGGATAGGCATATGAAATGTCAGTATCCTTCCGGCAAGTGTTTCTTTAAATTTGTTCAACTCCAGGCTTGCTGAACCTGTAATGAAGAACTTCAGGTTTTCTTCAGAATCATAATACGTTTTCAGCAGGTCTGGCCAGTTTGGAAGCTTCTGCACTTCATCCAGAAACAGGTATCTCATTTTGTCTTTATCAGAGAATTCAAGAAAATAATTTATTAATTCTTCTACAATGTTATACTTTTGAAAATCAATGTCATCCAGGGAAATATAACACAGGTTATTTTTCAGTGCTTTCAATTTCTGCATCATCTGCTTCATCAAAATTGTCTTGCCAACCCTTCTCAGGCCGATCACAGCTATTATTTGTTTATATTCAACATATCTTATGAGAGTATTGATAATATCTCTCTCAAAATCCGGCAGTTTCACTTCTTTATCGACCCACCACGGATTCTGTTTTACTAATAAAGCCCGATGTCTTTCTTCCATATATTCAGTAGATTAGTTTTCATATTAATAATACTATGCATAAAATTTATGCATAAAATTAATATTGTGCATAGTACACATATTAAGAAACCTATAAACCCATTAAACCAAATCTAACCATCATGAACTTCCAGATCCTCGACGCCGATTACACATACAGCGACGGTAAGCCTGTTGTAAGGCTTTACGGGAGAGATGGATCCGGGAACAGTGTCTGCTGCTTTGTACCTGGTTTTGAGCCTTATTTTTATGCAAAAGCAAAGCCTGAAATGGCAGAGATCCTGAAGGAAAAATTCAAGGAGCATATAAAAAATATCGAGCCTGTTTTACGGTTTGAACCTGTCGGCTATTTCAAAAATCCGGTAAACATGCTTAAAATAACTCTTTTTGACCCGAAGGGCGTGCCCGTCATCCGCGATGAAGTGAAAAAAATGGTGGATGAGATATATGAGACCGATATCCTTTTCAGGAACAGGTACATGGTTGACAAAGGGCTTGGCGGGATGGGCTGGGCAATCGCGGAACCCGAAGGAAATCTAACAGTAACAGAAGTAGAGAGCAGCATTAAAATAACCTCGGAAAAGGTCGAGCCTGTGGACATACTGAGAAATGCCCCGCTTCGCCATCTTGCATTCGATATCGAGTGCCTGCCGGTAAATGGCGCAATGCCGACTCCTGAAAAATCACCTATTATCCTCATAAGCCTTGCATTTGAGCCTGATTTTGGGGGTAAGAAAACACTTGTGCTCATTGGGAAGGATGCAAAAACCGGCGTAGAGACAGAGAGCTGTGGCAGCGAAGAAGTTATGCTGCAGCGTTTTTTCGATATTATTAAAGAATATGATCCCGACATACTTGTGGGCTACAATTCCAACAGTTTCGATATTCCGTATATTGTTGACAGGATAAAAGCACTGAACAAAAAAAGAGCACGGATAGAGCCGGCAGCAGGGCGGGACGGCAGGTCGCTCTATTACCGCAAAATCGGGAATGTTACAAGAGTAAGTGTAATGGGTCGCATCGCAGTGGATGTACTTCCGCTCCTGCGCAGGGAATTCTCACTTAAACAATACACCCTCAGGAACGCCGCAAAAGAACTCCTTTCCAGTGAGAAACTTGAGATCCCGTTCCTTGAGATGGAAACATACTGGAACGACGGCGGCGAAAAGCTTTCAAAATTCATTGAATATGCAAGGCGAGACGCTGAACTTGCGCTTCTTTTCCTTTTAAAACTCAGGCTCATTGACAAATACATCGCTCTTGCAAAGGTAAGCGGGACCCTGCTACAGGACATCCTTGATGGGGGCCAGACCCAGATGGTCGAGAACCTGATGCTCCGGGAGTACATGAAAAACAATCGTGTCCTGCCTGCACGCCCCACGGGCGAGATGTCGGATGAGCGCTATGATGAAGGGGAGGAACTGGCGGGCGCGGAGGTGCTTCCGCCGAAGAAGGGACTGCTTGAGCATATCGTGATACTGGATTACAAGTCGCTTTACCCGACCATAATGATGGCGCACAACCTGTGCTATACCACAGAGGTGGTAGGAGAGAGGCCCGACGATGTAGTCGTTGCGCCTACAGGCGGGGTTTTTGTTTCCCGCAATATTGTAAAAGGCATTGTGCCTTCCATACTTGAAGATTTATTAAACCGCAGGCAGGAGACGCGCGCAAGAATGAAGGACGCCAGCGAGGAAGAAAAACGTGTACTTGACGCCACGCAGCTTGCTCTCAAGATACTTCTTAACAGTTTCTATGGCTATTCAGGATATACAAGGGCGCGGCTCTACAGTCTGACACTTGCAGGCGCCGTGACAAGTTTCGGGCGCGAAAATATCCTGCGCACGAAGGATTTGATAGAGAAAGACATACGAGAAATAATCCTGAAGGACGGGAAAGCTTTCAAAAAAGATGAAACCACAGGCGGTAAACACATCGGCCTTTCTGTGGTCTATGGGGATACGGATAGCGTTTTTGTGCATCTCCTTGATAAAGGGATAACTTTTGACGAGGCGCAGCTTGTGGGAAATTCGATCGCAAATACGGTGACAGGTTCACTTGTAAAGCCGATGGAGCTTGTTTTTGACTCATTTGCCAAGCGCGCCATATTCCTTGCCAAGAAACGGTATGCACTTCTCATAATGGAAAAAACGGCGCAGGGAGTGAAAGAAAAGATAAAAGTGAAGGGAATGGAGACTGTCCGCCGCGACTGGTGCGAATTGACTACGAAAACCGTGGAAAAAGTCCTTGAGCTTGTGCTTAAAGAAGGAAAAGTGGATGATGCAGTGGAACTTGTCAAAAACACCATCAGTACCTTAAGGTCAATGGATACAGGTAAAGACAACAAGCTTTTTGATGAGCTGATCTTGACCCGCCAGTACACAAAAAAGCCGGACAGCTACAGGAGCAGGCAGCCGCATATAACCGTTGTGGATAAATTAAGAAACCGCGGAATAATAGCCAATATCGGGGACCGCATACCTTTTGTGATCCTTGCAGGTAAAGGCTTGTTCGTTGAACGTGCGGAAGACCCGGATTATGCACGGGAAAAAAACCTGCCCCTGGATGTGGATTATTACATAAATAAACAGATACTTCCACCTGTTGAGAGGATATTATCTGATTTCGGTGTGACTGGGGAAATGTTAAGATGGATGGGAGAAAAGAAGATGCAGGCCGAAACAAAGCAGAAGCAATTGTTCGAATTCTAAGGAGATAAAAGTGAAAATCCATCCGAGGTGCGCACCGTGCTTGTTATCAAGGGTGCAGTTTGAGGCAGAGCTTTCAACTGATGATATAGCCCTGCAAAAGAAGGCAGTGCTTGCGGGAATAGAAGTGCTTCGGAAATATCTCGCCGACGGCGCGCCTGCAACACACCTGAGCACCAGGATACACAGGGAAGCCTACAGGATACTCGGCGACATCGATCCTTATAGATTAAAAAAGCAGCAGAGCAATGAAGCTGCCAGGAAGCTATTGCCTTATGCAAGGGATTTCGTGTCCGAAAAAGATTCTTTCAGGCGCGCGGTGCTCGTATCGATCGTGGGCAACTCGTTCGATTTCGGGGTGCTCGGCTTTGATGCTGACAAAGAGATAGGAAAAGAAATGATACTGAAGCAATTCGAGCACGGGCTTGATGTGAATGATTCTGATAGGATGAAGGGATTGCTGGGGAATGTTGTATATCTTGCCGACAACTGCGGTGAGATAATATTTGACACCCTGTTGTTCGAAGAGATAAAAAAAATGGGGGGAAGAATAACCCTCGTAGTGAGGGGCGCGCCCATACTCAATGATGTTACCATGATAGAGGTAATCGACCTCGGCCTTGATAAAAAGGTTGACAGGGTACTGACGACGGGTTCAAACGCCATCGGAGTATGCCTGGAAGAAGCGCCCGGGGAGCTTGTTGAGGCACTGGGCAGTGCATCGCTTGTTATCAGCAAGGGCATGGCTAACTATGAGACCATGTCAGAGTATGGTTTCAGGCCGATAGCATACCTCCTGAAGACAAAATGCGAGTCTGTGGCAGAAGCGATGGGGCTTTCAAGGAATATGAATGTGGCGCGGGTGGAGGAGTAAGAGATTGGTTACTATTATACATTTTAAAAATATTCATCAAATTCTTCAGTACTTTTGAATCTAATGCCTTTCTGTTCTTTTATTTTTTCTAGTTTCATAAGGTATGCGGGATTTACTTCTTTATAGAGGTCCTGATCAATTTCATTATGCATTGTCTTTATTTTTCCTGATATCATTGAAAAAGTTCATGAGCGAGTACTTCACCCGCCCGGGTTCCACATCGATGATCTCGGCTCTCTCATTCTCAGGAAAAATATTGAACACTGAATATTTCCCCCAGCGCTTAACGGATGAGGATGTATATCGTCCGTCAAGGAGCACCCTGACACCGTAGTCCCCCGGTGAGCGGACAACGCGGCCAAGCGCCTGTCTTACTTTTCGTATCGTTGGGATCTCGATTGCATAATCCCAGCCGTGCCCGAACTCTGCCTCATAAGCAGATTCAACGGCGCGTGTCCTGTCAGAGAGAGCAGGGTAACCCACACCGACGATGACAACGGTCCTGCCCCGTCCGTCCTTATAGTCCACCCCCTCGGTCAGCGTTCCCCACATGTAGGATATAAGTACGGCTTTCTTGCCTGCTTCGCCTATGCTGAAGAACTCTTCCCTGATGGCCTGCGCTGAAACCCCAACTTCATCAAGGAAAACCGGGACATCGCATTTAAGCCTCTTTTTATAATGGCTGGCTTCGTTGAAACTCGGGAAAAAGATGAGCACATTGCCATCCGATTGCTCTATTATTTCAGTCAGTACTTTTGTAAGTAGTTCCTTTGTTGCAGGATTGTCCCTGTCCTTGGCGAATAAAGCCGGGATGGATGCTGCAATCGTAAGCCTTTTTTCTTTCGGGAACGAAAAACCGAAAGACAGTTCGCAGGTTTCCCTGGTTATACCAAGAGTGGTCTTTATGGTCTCAAACGGGGCAAGCGTGGCAGACATCAGTATGGCCGAATGTACGGGGTTAAATAGGGGCGCAGTTACATTTTTCGGTATGCAGGTAAATAACTCAAGTCTGCCGTATATCTCGTTGTTCTGGCGCCTGACGCTCAGGATGGGGTAATAGTTCCTGTCATTTGAGTATTTCATGTAATTTGATAAAAACTCAGCCGCTATCAAGCTGCTGCATAATTTCTTGACAGGGCTTTTCCCTTCTGCGAATTGTTTCTCATAGAAAGCATCGATTTTTAACCCCAAGCTTCGGATATGTTCTATTGTTTCCTCGGGTTTCTTGATCCCGGCTCTCTCCATTTCTTTTAAAAGCTTGACTCTGAAAAGATCGATGCGT
This sequence comes from uncultured archaeon, assembly GCA_902386205.1. Classification (GTDB taxonomy): domain Archaea; phylum Halobacteriota; class Methanosarcinia; order Methanosarcinales; family Methanoperedenaceae; genus Methanoperedens. The sequence goes on from CABMIH010000057.1 coordinate 57,003, forward strand.
TCATCCGGGTCTGCTATCCGCAGGTCGTACCATTCACTTCCCACCCTTTCCCGTTCACCGAACTTGAACCGTGCATTATAAGTGGATTTCATCGTATCAAGAAGAACGTGTAAAAATGTCTCAATATCTTCTGACGTCAGGGTGTCCCTGTTCGCTTCTACCTCGTCAAGCGCCCGGTTTATTGTGAGTTCAGTAAGCGTCATGGATGAATGAGAACGAGCGGCAGATTCGATGTTATGGGCCTCGTCAAAAATGACGATAATATCTTTCAGGCTTTTATCCATCCACCCCAGAACGTTCGTGCGAATATCCTCATTGAGAAAATGGTGGTAATTGCATATCAAAAGGTCTGCTTCTTTCATGTAGCGTTTTAACAATTCATACCCGCAGCTATTATTTGACAGAGCCCATTCTGCAACTTCTTCAGGTGTCCGGACGCCTGAAAAGAGCCAGCTCCTAAAATCGTCGTTATCGTTTTTCAATAATTCAAGGAGCTTATCGCATGAATTCTTTTTTAGATCATGGAGCTGCCGCTCGTATTTATCAGATTCCCGGCTCAATTCCCTCTGTAGATCGACAAGGCCCGTATCTTTTATCCTTTTTTGCTTGTCTTTGACAGACCTTATTTCGTTCTTAAGCTGTGTGTGGTCTTTTTCCTGTTCGATCAATTTATAGGTGTTGTCCCGAAGCAGGCTGCATGTATCATAGTCCATGTTCGGCCTGGGGCACATCAGCATTTTACCTTTCAGGACGACGACCCTGATATCGTTCTTTTTTTGTATCTCCCGCGCCTCTTCTATGAACTGCGCCATCTGCTGGTGGACATTGGTGGCAATGACCACTGTTTTTTTCTCCTGTTTTGCGATATGAAGGGAAGGTGCAAGCGCGCTCAGGGTTTTCCCGGTGCCGCATGCCCCCTCGAACAGGACGATCTGTTTTTTGGTCAGCGCCAGGTGTATGGAATCCATTGCTTCAAGCTGGTTCGGGTAGCATGATTTTTTTGGGAAATAAGCTGTATAGTCCCTGTTCATCAGGGGGTATAATAAGCTGGCATGATATAAACCGTGCGTTTATTCGATATTCGAACATAAAGGTAATAAACCTGTACTACTTAATTAGTACCAGTGTATATATTGGTGTTACTAGATAGTACAGTGTGAAAAAATGGAAGTATTTCAAAAACAGGGTGAAAAAATCAATTCCTTGGCAGTGGTCAGGGCGGATGATATGTCTAAAGTCAAGACCGCCTTATGTGACTTGGTAAGGTATGGCCATCTGAGTTTTGCTGACAAAGCCAGGAGGCTGGAACCGGGTTTTGCAGATAATATCCTGATCCAGGTAATGAAAAGCCCGCTAAGGACATGCTGCGAAGCCGCATCAATAGTGCCCCTGGCCGATGAGCCAAGCGCAGCAATAGGGAGGCTTCGGAAGATCCATCCGCCGGCCCACGTAATAATCGTAAGTCCAAGGCATGAAATATTCCATGAACTGGTTAATTATGTAGATATTTTGCCTGAAGTGGACCTGACGTTTGAGCCAAAGGCGGAATATGCCGCTCAACAGACGGCAGATGTTGAAATATAATCTTTTTTCTTTGTCCTTTAGGTGGTTACCAATGGTTTTGAGTACGCATTGGTAACCACCCGTTATGTTTGAACAGAATAACACACCTTTTAAGTAAGAACGTAATTAACGAAACTATAGTTAAAAAAGAGGGTTCAGATGACATTAAAAGTAACTTTGATAACAGGACGAACCATCGATCAGGGAGCAACTATTGAAAATAAGACTTCTTCTGATTATATGGATGCAACAGCGTGTTGTGAATTGAATTCAAAAGATGCAGGGCTTTTAGGAAAAGCAGGGAGCAACGTGCGCGTGGAGACAAAACACGGGGACGTGGTCGTTAGATTGAAAGAGAACAACGGCAATCCTGACGGCATGGCATTTATCCCCATGGGCCCCTGGGCGAACGCTGTGGTTGATCCCGATACAAAGGGATGCGGGATGCCAGGTTTTAAAGGAATCCAGGCTGAGATTGAAACAACGAAGGATAAGGTATTATTAATGAAAGAACTGATCGCGAGGTATAAGTAATGACAGTAATAACCGATGCTCTCTGCCCTTTCTGCGGCTGCATGTGCGATGATATCACGGTCGTGACAGAGAATAACAAGATAATCGAGGCAAAACATGCCTGCAGGATCGGTGCGGCAAAGATAATGGGGCATCACAGGATAGAAGCGCCCATGATGAGGACAGACAAGAAAAGCGATTTCAAGGAAGTCTCATATGATGAGGCCATAGATGCAGCGGCGCATATCCTTGCTAAGTCAAAAAGACCCCTGTTGTATGGCTGGGCCTCCGCATTATGCGAAGTCCATAAAAAAGGCATTCTCCTTGCCGAAGAAATTGGCGCGATAATAGACAATACCGCTACTGTCTGCCACGGTCCCTCAACGCTTGCAGTCCACGAGAAAGGCCTGCCGTCTTCTACACTTGGCCAGATAAAGAACAGAGCCGATGTAGTTGTGTTCTGGGGATGCAATCCAGTCCATGCCCATCCCAGGCACATGGGACGCTATTCAGTTTTTGCAAAGGGATTTTTCCAGGACAAAGGAAGGAGGGGACGTAAGATCATCGTAGTGGACGTGCGAAAGACGGACACTGTTAACGTGGCCGATGAATTCGTACAGGTGCAGCAGGGAAGCGATTACCTTGTCATCTCAGCCATGCGGGCAATACTTTCAGGGCATGCGGATGTTTTCCCGGATTCCGTGGGCGGCGTCCCGAAAGAACAGCTCGTAAAACTTGTTGAAATGTTAAAAGCTGCAAAATTTGGCGCGACTTTCTTTGGTATGGGGCTTACACAGAGCCAGACAAGGTATAAGAATATCGATAATGCCGTATCCCTGATAACAGAATTGAACTCGTTCGGGAAACATGTTATCACGCCCATGCGCGGACACTACAATGTTACGGGTTTCGGGCAGGTCTGCACATGGGAGACAGGGTATGCAACTGCCGTCGATCTCGCACGCGGGGCTCCATATTATAATCCGGGCGAGACAGCGGCTAACGATCTGCTGACCAGGAAAGAAACAGACGCAGCGATGATCATCGCAGGCGATGCAGGGGCGCATTTCCCGGCGGATTCGGTGCGCCACCTTTCCAGGATACCTGTGGTTCAGGTTGACCCGTACTGGAATCCTACGACAGAAGTGGCAAATGTTGTGATACCTGTGGCCATCTGCGGCGTTGAAGTTGAGGGAACGGCTTACAGGATGGATGGCGTATCCTTGCGGTACAGGAAGATGATCGAACCCACACATCCGACTGATATTGAGATACTTGAAAAATTAACTGAACGCATTAAAGAGATAAGGGGTGAGTAATCATGGAACTTCTAATAAAGAACGGCGCCGTATTTGACCCTGTGAACGGCATCAAAGGCGACAAGACCGATATCCCGATCAAAGACGGGAAAATCGTGAAAAATGTCAGCAGCAAAGCCGCGGTGATAGACGCAGGCGGAAGGCTTGTCATGGCAGGAGGCGTTGATGCCCACTCCCACATAGCCGGGGCAAAGGTGAATATAGGGAGAATTATGCGCCCCGAAGATACGCGGTCAGGAATAAAGCCCAGGACCAAGATCACAAGACCCTGGACGGGATATACGGTTCCCAATGTCTATGCTATGGGATATCGCTATGCTCAGATGGGCTATACCACGGTTTTTGAGGCCGCCCAGGCAATAATGAAAGCGCGGCATACCCATGAGGAACTTGAGGAGATCCCGATAATAGACAAAGGCGCGCTCACCCTTTTCGGAAGCAACTGGCCCACAATGGACTACGTGCGCGAAAAGGATATGGATAAACTTGCAGCTTACGTTGCATGGGGACTGCTTGCATCAAGAGGCTTCGGCGTCAAGGTAGTGAACCCTGGAGGTGGCGAGATGTGGGGATTCGGCAAGAACGTCACAAGTCTTGATGATGTTGTCCCGAATTTTGATGTCACGCCACGGGAAATTATCGTATCATTGATGAAAGTCAACGAGATGCTCGGACTTCCGCATTCCGTGCATCTTCACTGCAATAATCTTGGAAAACCCGGCAATTATACAACCACACTTGCGAGCCTGGAGCTTGCAAAACAGGTGAAACCCAGCAAGGACAGGCAGGTGTTGCATGTGACACATCTCACGTTCAACGTGTGGGGCGGGACGAACTACGGTGATATGGATTCCCGTGCAGATGAGATCGCCAATTATCTGAACAACAATGAAAATATAACCACTGATATGGGGCAGCTAATATTCGGAAGCGCCACGACCATGACCGCAGACGGCCCCGTCCAGTATGCAAACGCAAAATTATTGCATGCAAAGTGGGCTAACGGCGACGTTGAGCTTGAAGATGCATCAGGTGTTGTACCCATTTACTATGTCAAACAGATATCAGTCCATGCTATCATGTGGGCTATGGGGCTTGAACTTGCCCTGCTTACAAAAGACCCATTCAAAGTCTTGCTGACCACGGATCATCCGAATGGAGGGCCATTCGTGAATTATCCAGAGGTCGTCGCACTTCTGATGAGCAATAAGAAACGTCAGGAAGAGATCAAGACGCTCCATGAGGCTGTCCATAAAAGGACAAAGATACCAGGAATTGACCGTGAGCTTGGCTGGAGCGAGATAGCAGCAATGACGCGGGCAGGCCCTGCAAAGGTACTCGGGCTTCTTGATACCAAAGGGCATCTTGGAGTCGGCGCAGATGCGGATATATCAATATTCGATATCAAACCCGACCAGGTTGACCCATCGGTTGAATATGCAAAAGTAAAGAGCGCTCTTTCATCTGCGGCGTACACTATAAAAGGCGGCGAGGTTGTTGTGAAAGACGGGCAGATAACAGCCACACCCATGGGCAGGACATACTGGGTTGATGCATCCGTGCCTGAGCAGCATACCGAAATAATGATGAAGGATATCCGCATGAAATTCAAGAATTATTACTCAATAAATCTTGCAAACTATATGGTGCAGGATGCATACCTCACGCACCCGCAGGTCGTTAAGGCCGGAGTTATCCCTGTGGAGGTGAGCTAAAATGCAGACAGTAACATTAAAACCCAAAAAAGAAATAAAAATATCGGTTGAAGCTGAGAATATCTCACCCGATAGATTCGCAGGCAAATCCGAAAGCGAGATAAAGGCCATAGAAACCTGGATGGGAAATCAGAGGACAACGCTTGGAGACCTTTTTTCCATCAATGTTGAAGGGTCAGGCGCTGCTGCGGACACTAAAATCGTTATGGAAGGCGATTTCTCGCGCATCAAGAGGATCGGTGAAGGTATGACGGGCGGGCTTATAATCATCAAAGGAAACGTTGACATGCATCTTGGCGCCAAAATGAACGGCGGTAAAATTACCGTATCAGGAAACGCCGATTCCTGGGCAGGAAGGGAAATGAAAGGCGGCGAGATAATCATCGAAGGGGATGCAGGATATTACCTCGGAGGAGGAGCAAGGGGTGAGACATGCGGCATGCGCGGAGGAAAGATCACGGTTATGGGCAATGCCCTTGATTATGTTGGTGATCACATGTGCGGCGGCGAGATTGTCGTTAAGGGCAACGCGGGGATACTTCCCGGCCTGAGCAACAACGGCGGAAAGATCGTGATCGAGGGCAATACCAGCAGGCCCGGAAGCGAGATGGCCAAAGGCACGATAATTGTCAACGGGACAGTAGAAGAAATGATGCCTGTTTTCAAGCTTGAAGGCAATGAAGCTGTGGACGGTGTCACTTACAGGAAATATACCGGCGATGTCATTATCTCAGGGAAAGGGCTGCTGTACGTCAAGTAATAAAAGGCAGGTTCAGGGCCTGCCGCTTTTTTATTGAATTCAAAGATATCCGGCTGAGAATTTTCCAAGATAAGCCAGCAGGATATACCTTAACGTCCTTCCGATTATACAGGCTATAATAAATCTCCACATTTTGATACCGATACTTCCTGCGGCCAGGCCTGCCACGTCAAATAACGGGTTCGGGATAAATGCAAGGATCCCGATAGCCAGCATATCATTTCTCTCGATCCAGTCTTTATAGTTTTTGAAATTCTTATGGATTAAATTTGAAGCACCCCGCCCGGCTACGTATCCTGTAATTTCTCCTATCCCTGAGCCAAGCCCGGCTGCGATCCCGACCAGGTAAGGATTCAATACCCTGCCCATGCTGACTACCAGTGCCCAGGAGGGGACCGGGATCAATACAGTGGCTGCGCCCAATAAAGAAATTATAAAGACTCCTAAATAGCCTAAAGTCGCGAACTTTTCAAGATAGCTGCTGGCATACAGGACAATTATAACAATAAAAATCGCAAAAAGAATTTGCAGCAGGCCTTTTACTTTTTCTTGCATAGCTAATAGAGTTTATTTCGCCGATATAAATGTTGACATTGTGATTGTGGCGAAAGTTAGCTGATTTTCATTGAAATTTGGAAGGGTCTTGAGGAAAAAACTTTAATTGCAAGGAAATGATAGTAATATATTAAATGGATGGCACATTTGAAAGTATATGATAAAATCCGGCGGCTCTTTTTTCTTTGGAGAAACTCGCTATACCATTGGCGCGATACTCTCAATCAATGGAAGAACATATATAGCCGCAGCTGCTCATATATTTCATAAGACAGGGAACAGGGTACAGGTAAATGGCAGAGAAGGTATTATGAAGAGATTTCTGGAAGATTTTGATGTGGCGCTGATTGAACTTCCTTCTGGTTGTGAGGCTCATATCACTGAGCTTGGCAATGCGGTTGTAATGGAAGATGCCTTGCTCATAAATGAGCAACACAGCATAGCATGTCGGGTTATCCGCGCCGGTACCTCGCTTCTTTCTCTTCTTTTTCCCTGTTTTGACATGCCGCAGCCTGGGGACAGCGGGTCGCCCATCGAGCAGGAAGGAAAAGTCATAGGGCTTCTATCCTCAGTGATGCTGAGCAACTGTACAGGAACTGCTGTGTCGTCCGAAGTTTTCCGCAACTTGAGTTTTTATTGAGATGGGATGATAATTTTCAAAAGACGACGCTGCCTCCTAAAAGCTTCCCTTACAGTGGCAGTTTGAAGTGACTTTGCCTCCATTTTACAATACAATTAAGTCCTTGCCTGCCTTTTCCTTAGATTTTTGCTAAATCTGAGCAGCGCAGTTTCAAGCTGCACTATATCTATAGAATTTTTGTACGCAAAATAGTTTAAATTTTTGATACCGAAATTTTTCATTGCTTCCCGAACCAGTGAAGTGGGCTTTGAGTCTGCTTTTTCCCAGCAATAGCGCATATCTCTTAAGAAGATGGCTATAGTTACATCTCCTATTCCTTTACCCAGTTTTAGTTTTTTCTCCAGATCTCTGGAATCTTTTGCTTCTTGGTAGAGCTTATTCAGATCGCCGTTGTAATGCTTCCAGATATTTCCAAAAACTTCGAGAAGTTTATCTGCAGTTTTAAAATCATAACGCGCATAGCCGCCGGTGTCTAAGATCGCTACCAGGTCGCGCCAGTCTGTACCTGAAATTTTTTCCGCTGTTGTGATGCCTCTATTTTCAAATTCCCTGTATGTTTTTTTAGCTATGTTTTCGCTTATTCTGGCAGCAAATAAAATCGAGGCAAGAAACCACTTGGAGATTTCTTCTGAACGGCATGATTTTATGTCTATGCCAAGTTCCTCTGAGTAGGGCTTGCCGTACTTTTGAATAAGCTGTCGTATATTCATTTCTGTTGTATGTTCATTTCTTTCCATTCCCAAACCTGAATAAAACAACATATCTTTATGCCCGATATATTACAATATTACAGCGGCGAATATGAAAACCATTATCTTGACACAGGCTGATGCGAAGGGCGAAGAATCACGGACATCCTCATTCCTCGCAGTATGAGCCGGAATGCAGCCGTGACTCAGTATTGATGTGAAGGAGCTAAAGAAACGTGATCGGGCGCTTGAAAAAACATAGTTCTATATCCAGGATGAAAATATCATTGCTCATCCTGCTGCTCATCGGATTTGCACTCGTAGCTGCGGGATGCGTTGGCAAATCAGGAACCTTGATCGGAGAAGAAAAAACTCTCGGAAACGGAAAGGTTCGTTCGTGGGCCACATTCGACAATGATGGAAAACCGTCAGCTATTGGCGTGACTTTTTCTGAAAGTGCACTATCCGGTTTGCCAGGAGAATCTACAACAGAATATATACTTGCACTGCCGGAAAAGGCATCGACTACGGCATTTAACCATATCGGGCTTGGCTGGGATGCAAAGGGGCATCCACCATTGGGAATCTATGAGACGCCTCATTTTGATGTATTTTTTTACATATTAAGCCCGCAGGCACGCCAGTACATTACAGCCACGGGCCTGGACAGGGCAAATGTGGAAAAAAAACCGGAACCCGAATATATCCCGGCAGGGTATCTACCCCTCCCCGGAGGCGTCCCGACACAAGGAGCACACTGGGTAGACCCGTACTCACCTGAATTTAACAGGCAACCGTTTACAAGGACTTTCATCTATGGATTTTATAATGGCAGGATGGTGTTTATGGGGCCGATGGTCACAAAGGATTTTCTTGAAACGAAAACGAACACTACCGATGCCATAAAACTACCTGAAAGATTTCTCAGGCTTTCCTACTATCCAACCAGGTACAGCGTGACGTATGATGCTGTGGCCAGAGAATACACAATATCTCTTGAAGGAATGGCGCTCCGTTAAAATACTTAACTGGAACCATTCTTCGGTTCATTATGCTCTTGCGTAAATCTTATTTGCACTGGCAGCTTCAACATTCCGGTGCTTTTGGCACATTGCGGATGGAAAAACTCCTCTTTACTGTTCTTTTTTAGCACGATATACTCACCTGCTATTTGCAACTCGCACCTGGTACAGATTACGGTTTTTCTTACCTGCAATTCCACCTTCTCCTTGTCAGTACAGTAATAATCCTTTTTATTGTTTATAAAAACTCAAGCAAATAAATTTTATGATTTGATTATATGATGAGCATTTATAAAAGGATGCCTTAGACAAGGACTCCATTATCCTATCAGGTTAAGCTTCAGGGGATCCGGTTGCGGACTGATTTTATTTGAGGTTATGTTTCCAAGAAGGATCGCTGCTTTTAGATGTTCAGCACTGATGGAACAAATCGATGCCTCTACCAGGTTCTCGAAGCATCTGTTCCCCGTAGCAGTTACGGCCCCTTCTTCGGACAAGGCGTGGGGTTGGTACCAGTCGCCTGGATAGTTCCCCGTTTCAGTTACGGCCCCTTCTTCCGAATTACTTGAAAATAATACATCAAAAACGATAGGGGTTTTATATTGTTTCAGAAAAGATAACAAGCTTTCATTGTATTTTATTTCGAGTGAACATCTGTTCCCGATAAAGGAGATATCATTCGCGCGGACACGTACATTAGAAACAATTTCTTCTTTGGAAAGTTTGTTAAGCATGCAGTCATTATACCATAAAGAATTGAATAAATTTCCCTGGAGGTCAGAAATTCCTTTTTTTTCAGAAGATAAAAAATCCATAAAAATGGTATTTGCATTCAATCCATCAATCCTGTTGTGGTTCACTGAAAAAAAACCCTTTACTTCATCGGCATACAATCCCCAGACAGATTTATTCGATAGACTGCCTGAATATGCGATCTTAATATGGTTTCCGGTTATTTCCCCTTCAATCAGATCATGAATATATACAACGGAATTTCGTTCTATTGTATCTTCCTCAAATGATATTGCGCTTGTTTCAATCAGGTTCTGTCCCATATTCAAATATCCATTAATATAGACTTCAATTGCCATGCCATCTGAAACGATGTGGTTGTCCAGTAATTCCAATCTGTTTGTTATACCGGCTTCTATTGCACAGCGTATGAAAGGACCTGAAATATTATTCCCCTGGATCCTGACATCGTGGCTTTGGTAAACGTATATTGCACTTCTGTTTGAACCTTCTATTGTATTGTTACTGACAATCAATATTCCCGATTCAGTTATATTCACCCCGGAAATGGTTTTCTCTTTCATATTATCTGAAATCTTAGTCTGGATACAATTGCCGCTGATCTCAACCTGCTGCCCATTCAAGATTTCAATGTGAGCATAACTTTCCACAATCACTGATGAATCCACGTTCAACCTGTTTTCCCGGATCTTCAGTTGATCGCAGTTCACAGCATGAATCCCCGATGAAAAAGATTCTTTGTTTCCAAGATAATCAATAGTGTTATCGGAAAATTCGATATCAATTCCAGATTGAAAATGAATGGCCGATTGGCTGTTGAAAGTGTTATTCTCAATCCTCACATTTTCGCATGACAATATATTAAAACCTTGGCTTTCGCCACGCGAGATGTTATTTTTTCTCAAGAAAAGCCCATTCACTTTTTGAGAAATAAGACTTCCCGAAATCTCCAGGTTTTCAAGGGTAACGTTGCTGCATTCTGTTATCAGGATTTTCGAATTCAATCTGCTGCCGCCTGAGCAACCCCGTATTACTATATTATTCAGACCGGATATCTTAATATCTCCGTCATAAGGTTCACCTTTGAGAAGACAGATGACATCACCGTCTTTCAGATTATTGAATGTTTCGCCAATATCTCTGGCCGTTCCTACCAGAGTACAGCATCCGCTTCCTCTCTGGATTCTGCATAATGCATTCAGTGCCTGCTGGACGGTCTTAACATTTGGATCGTCTTTTAACAGACCACAGAGCGAATCGTCGTCCTTCAGGATCGGAAGATGCGTTGCGTTGAAGTCGCAAAGGAGTTTGTCAAGAATATCGGCCACACTTGAGTCTTCATCGGCATGAATATCCAATCTTGATCTGACCGTCGGATTCGCATCTGTCCCGCATTCGGTGGGACGGTATGCAACCTCTGCGGCTATGCTTAAGCTGGCATTGAAAATCATTGAAGCCTGTTCATGGATCGGATTGACGCCTGCGCTCTGCAAAGTTGCTGTCAAGGTCTGGCTGGAACTGCCATTGGCATCCGGCTTCCAGTAACAGGCTGCTATCCCGTCCGGACCTGCCGTGGCATTAAATGTGTTTGTGGTAGCGGGGTTTCCCAGCAGGACCTTGCTGGCTGCTACTCTGCCATTTCCTTCAGCCACAAATCTCACGACGGCGCCGTTCACAGGTCCGCATTCATTGGTCACGATCACTGCCAGCTTCTGGGGAAGAGGCTCACCGGGCATGGCTTCCTGTCCGTCACCGCACATATATGAGAAACCTGTCAGGTGGGACAACCTGTCGATCGCATTCTGGACAGTCGTGGTTGAGCCCATACTGGTGCAGCCCTGGGGGATATAAGCAACCTGACCTGCCAAACTGAGGTTAGCGTTAAAGAATACAGGAAGGCGGAACTCTTCATCGTGGTTGGCATCAACAAGTGTTGCTTTCACCCGCTGGTGAGGCGGTGGGTTGTCCGGCTGGCCGGGATACGGGTACGAACCCACAGTCCATTCGCATTGCGCAACGCCACTGGGATCTGTTTTAACTATCAGGGGATGAGAGTCGACAGGATCGGCTGCTGCCAGTGTGCCGCCTCCATCCTCGACCACGAATTTGACAAGGGCACCTTCCACCGGCCATTGTCCGTTTGACACCCCGACCTTCAGCGGTTCGGGAAGCTGATTTCCGGGCATCGCCTCCTGCCCGTCGCCGCCTATATAGGAAAGGCTTGTAAGTTCTGTCAGGGAAGGGAAAAGGTTGCGGCAATCTTTTATATGTGTAAGGTCACCGCCCTCGTTAGCCTCAAGAAGCGCCAGCCTGCAATAATGATGTTTTATTCCATGAGGTCTCTGAGCTTCGGGCTCCCCTCCGACCTTGACCCAGTCGATATCAGCCGTTTCTGTCCTGGCAGGGATAAGCCAGTAATCGCCTGTTCTGTACGTCCCGGTTTCAAACCTGACCTGGATACCGTCATCCCCGAGCAGTACCCAGTCTTCGCCGGGTATCTGGTAGACTTTCTCCGCACCTTCTGAATCCCACATCCTTGCCTTTGGGTTCACCGGGAAATCCGCCATATCAATGGTGCCTGTTATTGAGGCAGGATCGATAGTGAATAGTTCATCCTGGACATCTTCCAGCCTGACAAGTTTTCCGGGGAGTCCCCATAATTCGTGTATATCATCTGTCAGTTCAATCCACTTTCCCGCTGCGAAACAGGACAGTATGCCCCGTCCGGGGTCTATAACGGTCAGTTTGTTTCCATCCTTGATGCTTTTCCATTTTACAACAACAGTTCCATTGTCGCGGCTCCATTTGAACGTGGCTGTGTCCCTGCCGCCTCCGTCATGTATCTCCACCCTGTACAGCTGGTTCTTAAGACGGCGGTATCCGCCTCCGGATGGAAGGATGCATGGGTCCGGACCAAAGGTACCAGGATCAGTCGTTTTTGCGCTGAGCATGCCTGTGCTGCCTGCCACCAGTGTATTGAATCGCGGGTCGTCCAGGAGACAGTTAACATCCCCTTCCGCTTCCCCGAGGCTCAACAGCTTTACCTGCCAGACTGTTTTTGCCCGGGTGGCCGTATCAGGACCTCCAAGAGCCACCTCCCTGATATTTTCGTCATCAAGATATGTGATATGCCGCTGCCAGACATCCAGGAAGGCCAGATATTTCCCGCCGGAATACACCTGTGGGTCCCTCAAAGGTATGAACGGCATGTCTGCGGTAAGATCAACATCCTCTGGAAGAGGAGGAAGGTCGGGCTGGTCCGAACCTCTGGGACTCTCCAGGTCGTTTTCACATAATATCCCGTTCACATAGATATGCCCGCGGGCGATCTCAAAATCTTTCCCGTCATCCGTAACCCTGATCTCGAAGTTCCTGTTATCATTGACCCCGGTCTTTTCATGGAATGGTGCCCCGCATTTTCCAATGACATCCTTCACGTCGGTCTCGATGTGGTAATTATTAATGTCTGCCTGCTCGTTCCAGTCCGAATCGAGCTGGACGCGACCCTGCTGCATGCGGACGCTCCTGTAATGGTTTTTCCGCTTGAATGTGGATCTGCTGAAATCTCCTTTCATTGTCTGCCTCCAATATTATCCATTAGATTGTCAAAAAATGCTCTCCTTGTTTTCATGATTTACCTCCTTTTATCTATCAAGTAACATAAAATATCCCCGCCTCAAGACCAAAGCCGAGGTGCTCATCCAGAGATGTCCGAAAATTCGCTTCGCGTTGAGGTTGTTTCAGGCTGCAGAAAACCCCCATCTCAGATCCATCTTCCGCCCCCGTGCGGATCTCTTCGGCGCAATTGCGACCGAGCTGTGCGTAGCCGGGATCGCCATATACGATGGACGTGAACGCCGGCTTGAGACCTGAGCCGATCCTGCAACCGCAGGCAGCGCCGACTTTCTTCACAGCGTATACGTTCATCATGCCATTTTCAGTTTTAACTACGAATTCATCGAGCCTGGCGGAATTTAGCATAATGATTACTCTCGTTTTATCAGTGTTGAGCGTAAGCGATAGAACATCTTTGGGTTGAGAATCCCCGGAAGATACAGCAATCATGGTGGATGTGATGCTGTCTATTTTTCCGGTACTTAACCATTTAAAGTTGAAATACGGTTTTAAAAGTTCAATCAATCTTTCGTATTTGATATCCCGAATTTCATCCCAGCTGAACAGGTAATCAAGTGCCCTGTCTGACTGGCACCTGTAGCGGCGGGGTGTCCTTGAACCACCGGGGACGTAGCTGAAACGCACGCATCCCTTCTGGAACCTCTCCACTTCCACCTGGCCTGTGAAAATAACCTCAGAAGCAAGTATCATCTGATCAACTAACACCTTTCCGAAGACAGTTGTCCGCTCCAGGGATGTTGATGGCCCGGGCATGATTTTCCCGGATTGTTCACCGGCATAAATGGCATAATCTTCCTCAACGCTGTCCACTATGCTGTCCCGGATTTTCAATTCAGGCACGTTCTCAGGCACAATTATCTGACCGCAGATGCTATGGTCGATGGAGATATGAAGCCGGGGATTTGTCCTTTCTTCTACGGCAGAAGGATTAATTTTAAGCCCGCCTTTATCGGGCACAAGTGTGCAGTGTGCAATTGTCAGGCTGCCCAGGTTTCCCACAAGGACATTAAGCATACCCTCGATCATGATCCCGTCCAGGATCAATTGCCCGGGATTGTTGCTGAAATCGTCTCCTCCCTGCACGGAAATGTTTCCCAGCACATGCGGGCGGTAAGCATCAGGGGTCAACTGCCCGACAATGCGTGTTTTTTGCCCTGAAGGTTCATTTACCAGAGCCCAGTCTGCCGCAATAATTGCAAGCTTGCTCCCCGGTATGATATCTATTCGATTCGCCCCCGTCAGTTCTTCTTTATATGTGCTGTTATCCATAATCGTGATAAGACCGAATGGAAAGGGATCTGCACTATTACTCATATAATGGTTCCATTCAGTTACCGCCTCCTCCATTGTTTCCACCAGATGGCTGCTGTCATTATTCAATGCCTCCCTGTCTTTTGTCACTCCTTTCTGCCACGTGACCTTACGAAAATCGGGATCGAGTGGATTTACCCACCTCTTCACTGAAGCAGAACGGTTGTACGGCCCTGCGCCCACATCGTCGCTGAAGCCGTATGCATAACTGACTTCCACCTTTTCAGGTATCTCATCTTCAGGGAATGCCAGCCTCCCAAGTTCTGGATCTACTGTAATTTTTAAGGACTGAGGGCGCTTCCATTCACCGAGGTTGCAAATAAGCATCTGATCAAGAGATACCGGTTCACCGTTCTTGAATACCCTTAGCACGGGCTCATCTCTGTCAAAATAGATATATTTCCTTTCTTTTTCAGGAACCGGCCGGTATTTTTCAAGCTCGTCATAAAGCATGCGGCGGCGGAGTTTTCCAGGGACGTTGAATTCTTCTGCCAGGTGCGCGATCTCAGGTTCGGGTCTTGGAATGTTAAAAAGGGGGATATCCCTGCCCAGGGGATCGAATGAATATCTCCCGTCCGGAATATCGGCGACAGCACGCGCCGTGCTCCTTTCTACCCTGTAGCTCTGGAGTCTCCACATGAAAATGCCGATATTCGGGACATTATACCTGCCTCTGCAGCCTGCAACGCTTCGCACATCGGCATTGTGTGCAGCTATCTCAAAAGGTCCCCCCAGGAGTTCCAGGCTATTTGGATCACGAAGATCCGGTGTGCCTCCCAGAAGCTCCTGATTGACGGTGCTGCAAAGAGAAGGAGCGCGGGATTTCCTGAGCCTTATATGGTTTAAATTCGGCGTCAGCGCGAGGAGCTGGAAGAACTCAACCACCCTCGCACGCCAGCCTGTCAGGTCGGAAGCCAGTTGTTCAAGTACAGCCGCCGTGCCCTTACCCCTGCGGTATGCAAGAGTATGCGCCACAAATGCACGCTGGCTTAAAGTTTCTAGATCTAAAGACCTGATCCCCTGGACTTTCAGGAGGTCACCGATATAAGGCACTACCCATTCCTCGCACGTCTCGATGAACCAGTTATCATAGAGACCTTCGATATCGTATTCGATATTCTTCATTTCGCGCTCTATCACGGACAGCAGAGCGCGGATGGGTTCCCCTTCGGCTGCATCCCGTATGCGGTGGGTTGCAGGCATCAGTTTATATAATCGTTCTTTGTCCTGTTCATTCATTTAAGATCACCGTCAGTGTTATTCCGCCTGGTTTTATCAGCAGCAATTCAGCGGATCTGATATTCCCCATGTCATCCAGAAATGCCCTGGATGCGGTCAGTATCTGGTTCAAAGCGGAGAATCCGGTTGATTTGTAAAGTTTTTCAATATCGACGTATATTACGCCTTCCACATCCTGTATCACGGTATTTATTTCAGAGGCTGTGGCGGCCTGCCCGAAGGAGCGGTTTTCAAATGAAAATGTTTTTTCAAGAGCGCTTTTAATGGCGGCAAGGACTTTATCATTTATGAAGCGGGGGTCGATCTTCACCCTTGCTTCCAGGTTAAAGAAATCAGGCCGGTAACTTTCAACGATCACATGCTGCACGGGAAGCCTCACGGCATCGATTCCTTTGCGAAGGTTTTTGTAAAGGTTTGATCTGGGATCCACAGGTTTGCCGCCGGATGCAGCCACCGTGATGTGAACTATCTTTTTTTCACCCATCCAGAATGTTACAGCCTGCGATTTGCCAATGCCGGAAAAAGCCCGTGCAAAGTCCTCAAAATCCCTGAGCGATACTATTCGTTCCAGCGTGAGCACCGTAAAAGGAGCGTTAGTGCGTGCATCCTCTAGTTTTTCAGGCGGCGCTGCGCCGCTCGCGGCTATGGGATTTGTTACTTCACGCACGCCAAGTGGTCTTTTCTGGAGGAGGGATAGTTTATTGGCTCCCACTTCCCCCTCAGGGCCTATACCGCTCCTGTAGGTCGCCACGATATTTTCCCTGCCGCTCGGCAGGCGGGCGCCCTTTTTACCGTCCCCGAAAGTCAGGTATGTTTTACCATCATTGTCATTGCGAAGAATGAAGTCCTGGCTGTTCGCCTCAAGATCCAGGAGGGAGGGTGTTTCTTTCCATTCCACGTCGTTAACATACACCTTTATGGTGCTCTGGATACCTCTTGGCGTGGGAGAGGAAATATAAGTAAGAGGATTCTTATTCAGCCTGAATCTCTGGTTGGGGCGGGTTCCATCACCGTTGCCGAGAACTTCATTATAAACGGTCTCGCCGTGCGTTGCCAGGGCCACATTGGCATATATCGATACAGTGTGGCGGTCATAGATGGTGGCAAGAGATTCTTTTAATGTTATGGCAGTGCGTTCAAGGCCAGTGGTCACATATTCTATGAATGCCGCCTCACTTATCGTTTCATCATCTTTTTCCGAATGGACCGGTATGATCTTTTCGGACTCGATGGATACAATTATATCGTTTATTTCTTCGTTATCCGTCAGGTGCCATTCCAGTCTGCCTTCAGCTACCGAAAATGGAGGGTCCTGGAAGTAAAATTGACCACTATCCAGCCTCACTATATTCCCATCCTTGTTTACAAAGGAAATATCATCCGCCTTAATTTGTGCCATCCCTTCATTTATTATAAGCTTCCCGCCAGGTTCAATATCCAAGGAGCCATCGAAGCCTTCCCTGTCCATCAGGTGCCATCGTATTCTATTATCGACGATCACGGGAAGTTCGATGATGCTGAGAATTTCTCCGGGTTTAAGCTCCTTGGGCTTCATGAAATCAGATGAGGGAACAAGTGAGTATCCTTCAGTTTCATCAGCGATCCTGACGCACATCCTTTTTCCGCTGATTATGAGTTTCTTATCCTTTTCAAGCCCCTCTACCTGACAATCAAGTTCGATATTCTTTCCATCTATGGTTCTGGTCAGCGGTCTTTTTGCCATTTCCAGTTCTTCGCTCTGGGCAAATACCACTGTATCGCGCAACCCGAACCAGCTCAGGTGTTTCACCGTATCGGGCGTGATGCGCGTGGTCTTGGCAGTAAGCATGAAATCGGCAAGTGCATCCGTTTCAACTTCCTGAGCTCCATATAGTTCTTTGTAACCGGGCTTCACCAAGACTACCCAGCTGCCGGAAAGAATCCTGGGATAGACCGCATCCAGGTCTATTTTATTCTTTTCATAAATCTTCAGTTTTTTTTCACTGTCCATCTTTGCGAAGAATACATCAGTCCTGCCATCAGAAATTGTCATGTATGCCCTGGTCGCTTTGGACTTTTCTTTGTTAAGCCGGATCTTGAGGAGATTTCCTTCCTGGGAAATATTAATTTCACTGCCGTCGTTTACAGGCGTAACCGCACCTATCCAGTTAGTACCATAAGTCTGTATCAGATATTCTTTTAAATTCTCCCAATCACTCCCGGGAACATTATCCCAGTTGAACAAAAGTTTTTTCCCGATCCTGATCTCAAAGTCGGGCCAGTCCGACCTCCAGGTGCTTGAGTCGTCTTTATTGTATGAAGGATCGTAAGCCTTCTTAACCGTATCAGGCATTCCTTTCCAGTCGGGTGCGTTGTATCCAAAAAGCGCGGCACGCTGCCGGAAAGTAAAGACCCTTGGTTTGTCAGACGGTTCGACAGGCGGCTTATCATGACCCAGGCCAGTTTCCCAGGTGACAATGGTATAATTCTTTTCCTTCTCAGGAAAGGGTGTGACGGTCTTAAGGATGCGGAAATCCCATCTTTCGCTCACAAAAAGTTTCTCGCGCTCCATCCCCACAAGCAGTATCGCATCCCCCGGCAGCAGGCGGGTATTTACTCCCGACAGATAGAGTTCAGTGGCGCCGTATATTAATTCCTGCTGCACCGTTAGCCTTGGTTTCAGCCTGTTCCACTCTTTCCGGGCTTCGATTTTTTCAACAGTCTCAAAGGTCTGGGGCTTTTCATCCTGTCCGGGAATGCTCATGACCTTGAGTCTTTCCTCGATCGTGGCGCGTCCGGGAGCCCCCGGGGCATCTTCCAGCGTGAATGCGAGGTATGCACTGGCTGCAACGCCGGGACTCAGTTCATAGCCTATTGCTCTTGACAGTTCGAGCACTGAACGGCGCTCAGTAGCAGTACGCAGGTAACCTTCGTTCGCGATGCGTTCTTGGTAGAAGGTAAGTACATCAGCTGCTGTAGCCCATGCATCCAGCATGGCGATGGCAGGATCGTCCGGGCTGCGGGTGGTGAGCCTGGCGAGGGTTGGCCCGTCCTTGATAATATTGAGCGACAGGCTCAAAAGCATCCGGCGCAGGAAGGTGGAATGTGTACCGATGCGGTAATCGATGGCAGGAAGACCCGGGCGGTTATGATGCTCATTCAGTGATTCCTTTCTCTCCCAGCATCCGCAGGTATCCAGCTTCGTTTTATCGACATTTACATTTTCCCTGTCGTTCATGATCCTCCTTTCATTTCGAATTCTATCTTGCCGTTCTCGGGCCCGTTCGGATCGTTGTCCAGACGGCCTATTTCAAGCCTGCCGAAAGATATCTCACCATCTATCAGTTCATTGCCCTGAGGCTGCCCCCAGCGGCGAAAATCCGTTACATCCACCCAGAGAACGCCGGGCACTTTCATCGCCTCAGATACTACCCTGCTAAGATATACCGGCTTTCCGAATGTGAAATTATCGGGGTGGAAAAAACCCCGCTTTCCGCCTGACATGTCAATATTGCTGAATGTTCGCAATAGGGCAGACTCAACGTCGGGCCTGAAATAGCCGGTTTTAACGCATACCGTCATTTTTATGTAAAGTGAAACAAATATCGGGCTTTCTATCTCCAGGTCGTAGCCTGCAAGCCTGAAACTTTCCAGGAAATCAAACAGTTCTGCCCTGAATTCATCATTTACCGGTCTTCCCCCTTTCCTGTCAACAGTGACGAACATGGTGTACCAGCTCCCTGTCCAGAGGAGGGTTCCAACCGCTCTCTGGACATCCGGGTGCCTCTGGGCAACTTCGGCATAATCGTTTTCAGTGACTGCACGTTTCTGGGTGCGGAATGCCCAGGGGGCGTAAAGGCGCACCTGTTCAATGGATTCCGGATCGGTCCCGCCCTGTGAAGGCAGGGGATTCCATATCCTCCCGACACTATCGGAGCTCAGGGCGGCATCTGCCGGCATGATATGGTGGATCGCATTCGATCCCACGTTTCCCCGGGTACCGTTGCCCGTACGATAGGTAGCTTTCATGCTGCTTACCGGTCTTTTTCCCATTATATCGTCCCCGAAACGCAAATGGGCAAATCCCTCCTCATCCATTTCCACTACAAAACTCTGATCAAACCTGTCGCTGTTCAGAAGATCCCGTTTTGCAGTCCAGACCTCGGAATTCTCATGCAATTTTACGGCAGGCAACGCATCAAGGACTTTCTGTAACAACGCATTTGAGGCAGGCTCAGGCTTGATGCGCACCGTTTCATCGTTGTAAGGAACACTGTGGGTTATGCCGCTTCTCGTAAGCCGGGGCCGATATCGCCCTTCCTGAAGAATTTCGAATTTCAATTCCTCTTCTTCAAGTTCTTCGTCATCGGTCATACCGTGATCCGCAAGTACGACATTTCCGTGTACTACGCTTACGTCCTCATGCGGCACATCATTTATTACGGTAGAAATGCAGAACGGGAACGGTAAAGCATCCAGTCCTGACCACTCAATTTCTACTATAGGTGTTTTTGTGAGGGGATCAATTTTCAGGCTGCCGGGAACCCTTCTTCCGTTCCCGAGAACTTCAGCTTCCGGCGTTACACTTGTGAGACGCACGGCATGCCTGTGGGAAATATCGGCGTCTGACTGAAGCCCGGTGGCGGGTCCCAGCCTTTCTTCCAGGATCAGCACATCACCTTTGCACAGGCGCAAACGGTTGGCAATATTATCTTCAAGCGTGGCTTTCGTTGCGCCGCCGGGCAGGCAGCACAGGTCATCGCTCCAGGTATAGAATGATATCGTGTTGTGAGCCCTGTATAAGGTGGTGCTGTGCATTGGTTCAAAAACTTCTGGATGATAAAGTGACAGCACCTCCCGTAACCTGTTCCTGTCCACAAAAGGAGCATCCTCGAATCTGGTCAGGAACCGTGTCCTGCTTTTTGTTATTTCATCTTCCTTAGCCAGAAATACTTCATCGTCATTGATCTCAATGCAGACCCATGCTCTTGCATTGCATCCGTCATGCATGGGATAATCAAGAAGCCTGGCATGACGGCGAACCGAAATTCGCTTGCGTGCCGTGCCAAGGTAGGCTTCCGAGGCAACCGCATCCTGGTAATAACTAAGGTGATCTGCGGCATATGCAAGCAGTTCTACAAGGGTTATGCCGACATCTGCGATATTCCTCTCTTTCCAGTCAGGCATTATTATTGCCAGACGGTCAAGCATCAGGCGTCTGAAACTTGCGAAATCCCTGGCAAGATAATCGATGGGAGGTTCGGGCAGCCGCTCGACAGAGCACTCTTCCTGCTGCCTGCAATCAAACCCGCTCGGGCATTCTACCTTGAAAGAGAACTCTACACTTGATAGCTGTGGATCAAAACCTGTGAGCGTGTCGCCGTCTGCGGTCAGTGAAAGAATATAAGTTGAATAGTCCCCGTAACTGCTGGTTCTGACGACAAGTACGTTTCCGGGATCGGGGAGTTTTTCGAATAAATCTATTTCTTCAGCGGTGATATGTTCATTATCCGGCGGATTATGCCAGTCAGTAGGGTCTGCCGGATATGCCCATTCAACTCTTACCGGATTGATTCTGGGGTCGTCGCGCACGCCCCCCCTGATCTTTACATTATTACCGCTCAGGTATGTTACGGGCTTGAAGCAGCGTACAAGGAGTGTGCGCTGGCGCGGGCTTCCCTGCGGGGCGTTCTTATCCAGTACTTCAAGGTAATCTATCCCGTTCAGTTCCAGTTCTCCTTCGATTTTTGTTGAAAGGAGTTTATTCCTGCGATTCTTATTCCTGCACGAGTATTGTATTCCCATTCAGACCCCCCTTGAAAATTGCGCGGTCTTCTGCTGCTGGTTGCGAAGGACAACATACTGTATCGTTACTTCCAGCCTGGAGTCAATATTCTCCACCTTTACATCCCTTACCTGGATAAGATCCGAAAGCCATTGCTGGAGCGCACCCTGTATGAGAAAACGGGTAGTAGCAGCAACTTCCGGGCTGTTGGGTGCGAAAACAAGCTGCATTGTCCCGCTGCCGAAAGTGGGGCGGTTGACGCGTTCGCCCGGCGAAGTGAAAAGCACCTGCTCTATAAGATCGCGGATATGGGCGTCCTGGTCAGTAGTTGCAGTCCTTCCGCTGCCGTCTATTCTTAACGGATGATCTATCTGCATCATGTCCCCTTCACCCTTAATTGCGTGACAAGCACATTTGGCGGTCCCTGGGGTATCTGCTCAGCGCTCTGGCACAGTCCCGTGCTTGCCTGGAGTATCACGGCCTGCCCCCCGACTTTCACGCGAGAGGCCGGGACGAGCCACTGGACTTTTACGCAGGGTTGGGGTTTAGGCGGTATCGTGAAAGCGCACCCCGCCACTGTGTACGTATCATTAACGGTAGCCACCGCCTGGCTGCTTACCATCACCCTTGTATTGGAAGAAATTATGGAAACCTGCCCGCCGTGAGGACATATCGCGGTAGCCCCGACATGGAGTAAATAACCGGGCATTATGTCACCTCAAGCGCGCCGCTGTTGATCGATACCTGCTGACCTGAGAGTTTGATGCTCCCTCCCTGCCCGTTGGTGATCTCTATTTCCTGTGTATTGATAACGATCTTCATACCCGACGCAGTCTCGATGGTTATGCCGCATGCTCCAGGCGTGTCGTCTACAGTAATGGTTACCGTATCGGTCTTTAACACTTTCATCTCAGCGACCGCGGGCTGGGCAGGCACTTCGCCGGAACCCCAGAAGCAACCGCTCCACACAGGATAATCAGGGTCTCCCCCTTCGAACTCCACCCAGACATTCGCCCCGACGGGCGGGATGGCAAATAAACCCACGCCGTTCCCGGCATAAGGAACGCACGGCATTGCCCAGCTCATTTTACCCTCGCCAAGCACCGCCGGTACGCTTGCCTGGATCCTGCCCAGCTGCATCGGATCGACATTATTTTCAACTTTTCCTCGAAATTTTCCTAAGAACTTTTTCATGATATCACCGTCGGTAATATAGCACCCACACCTTCTCTTGTAAGGGAAAACTGCTGCACATATTCTCCCCTCTTGATCCTGTGGGTCACTCGTTTAACATAATATATCCCGTCATAATTGTTCCCGACACCCCGAAGCCCTACAAGCCCCCGTGCCTGGAGAATATCCCCGTAACGCACCGAATCAAGCTCTCCTTCAACAGTTACCGCGTCTGTTGAGGCATCCGTCATCGCCTGGGCACGCGCCATTGCCTGCATTGTATTCAATCCTGCCTCGGCACGGAACAGTTTCTTGCGGTTGAGAGGAGAAGGCTGGCTGGATAACGGTGGTCGCGTGCTTGGCATGTTTTGTACTGACTGGCTGTTATTTGTCTGGCGGTCCTGTACATTTCCCGAAACCGCGGTGGGCGATAACGCATTGTTCTGAAAGTTGACAGACCTGACATTGGTCACAGACCCAAAATTGAATGAGAGGGCACGCTGCGGTGCTTCCAGGCGCTTGGGAGGACCCCAGTATGCTGTGTTCATAGCAGGGAGAGGACCGGGTGTTATATAAAACACGTATGCATAGCGCTGCGCCAGTTCGAGAAGATATTGCAGGTCAGTATCCTCCTGCACGGGCACGCCTTCTGTGGGAATCGGGGTGTCTATGACAGGAGGCGGCTTGATATCGGGGATAAGCCCGTATTTTGCATAACTTGAAATGATCTTGGCGGCTATGACGGTCTCGTCCTGGGCAGGATGCTCAACGGATTTCTCTTCCATATCCATCATTACGCTAACATCTTCCCCGGTCACCGTAAAGATGGAAGAACCCGGTTCGTTGCCGGGTGCCAGCTGCTGGTGGGTGATTATGCCGTCCATCAGCACTTTCGTCATCGCGCCAAAGCTTATCAAAAGGATGACACGGTTGCCGGGCTTTAACAACGGGTTTCGAAGAAGTGCATAATCCGCCATATCGGCCTGCCCGGATCGCCCTGCCTGGAAAACTATCTGGAAACCCGAACGTGCCTCATCCGAATGGGTAACCTCCACGCTTTGCAGTGCCTCGATCAGCATCGGGGGCGCCGGAACTGCAACAGTAGGTCCTATCATCATTGTGAGGTTGATTCCAAGCAGGCTCATCGCAACCTCCTATATCTGCGGCACTGCCACACGAATTATCCTGCCGGGTTCGATCAGGTCTTCAGGATTCATGGCGTTATTCGCGTCACATATCCGCCAGAACAGTTCAGGATCGCCCAGTGTACGGAATGCGATGAGGTCTAGACGATCGCCCTGTATAGGTGTGATCTCGGTAAGGAGCGGCATATTCTCACCTTGGGGCAGAAAACGCCTTCGTTTGTAAGTCATTTTCCGACCGTCTGGAGTTATGAATGTTGCATTTTCCAGATCGTAATAGCGGCTTGTATATTCGAACATGGTGACTACCTCATAAACTGACACCGAATCCTGCAGCAGGGGTGTTCATGCTTCCTATCATGGCCATTGCCTCCTTGGTGACCTGGTGTGCCAGGAACAAACCGTACCCTTTGTGGGAGGGCGGCAGGTCGTTGTAGCTTAACACTTTCAAGCCAAGCGACACTTTGGCACGGATGGGGTTAAGCTGTCCATCATGGGCTTCCTCTGTAATAGTGAATTGGGTGAGCCTGACCGGAAGTACTCTATTGGGCCCCCAGATGAGAAGCGTCAGGGGAGCTTCCGGGGCTATGAGTTCCAGCGACCCGGCAAGTGCCAGGGCCGAGTTGGCTATCACCACAGAGGTCTTGGGATAAATCAGCATCTCCATGGCTGATAACTGAGGATATATACCCATGCTGATAGTTTTGGGCTCTCCTTTTTCAAGCTGGTCGGCCGCATCTATCTCAGTGTCAAGCGTGATCGTTTCAGTCGGGGCTCCCTTGAGGCGCATCGGTTCGGAACTGCTTTCGCCGCCTACTGTCTGGGCATTGAGTGAACGCGTGAGCCTTTCAGGATTGTACTGGAAAATTACAATGCTTGGCACAGGGTTAAGCGGGTCAATACCCACGATTGCGCCTTTTAGAAAACGGGGGGTGTTGGGGAAAATTGTCATATGTACCTCCTTTGGTTTTATATTTTATTTAATTCTCATGGTGATCCGGTGATTGATATCGCCGGGATGACTGTGATGCGGTAACCGCTTCCGGTTGCGGCGATTGCAGAGAAAGTTGCAAAGGATTCGGCATTTGTCAGCGGATTATCTCCAGGATAGTTGGATTCGAAAGAATAAGTGTCGTGATCAAACTCAGAAAAACTTGCGTGGAAAGCCTCATGCATCGCAACTCCTGCCCTTGTTTTTGGGTGTTGCGGATCGAAGCAGTTGGTGTGGAATGTGATTTTGCTGGAGCCCGGACGATCGACGGATCCCAGTGCGTCTCCTCCCCTCCTGCCTCTGGGGCAGGAAGGCTGGCATTGAAAGGCAAGGCCGGTCAGATCGACCTCGCTGAAACGTCGGCGGACCCAGTAACTTGCCTGTCCGAAACGCTCAATATCCCTGCCGTTGACCCTTTCTTCAGGTGAACGCGGGAATACGCCGCCGGCTTCATTAATTACTCTGCTGATCCCAAAATGGCTATTGAGCAGTCTGAGTTCATTCAAGATCGTTGCACCAACAGGAATGGATTCACTGGTAATTAGACGGGATCTGAGGTGCGCCAAATGCGCATCCAGCCAGTTCAGGGTTTGCCTGCGCCAGTTGCGCGCCTCGGCGAAAGCCGGATTTATCAGGTCATTGACATGGTGGTCGTCACACGGTCCCCTGCCCGTACCCGCTGCACCGGCACCGGTCCCTGGCAGAGTCTGCCCCAATCCGGGCATCTCAATCTGCTGCTGAGAATAGTTTTTAAACAGGGCCAGCCTGCCAAAATCGTGCCCCCGTGTTTCACAATGCGATGTCAGTTTTTCCTTTTGCGGGCCTTCATTTTCACTGACCTGGTATCCGAACGGCCGGCAGCTACGGGACAAAAGCCTGTTTGTATCAGGGGATGGCGTTGTTGTGGATTTTATCTGATCATATTTTATCATGTCGGAATACCTACCTGCCTTCTATAACCATATGCGGAACCCAGTGAACAAGGAACGTCCCGGTGTAAGGTCTTGGGCATCTGGGCAAACAATTTGACCTGTCACCTGCAGGTGCAGCCGCACCCGGCCACCCTCTGTATCCTGCGCTTGCCCAACTTTTTGATGCTTCAAAGTTGCTTGATGGCCCAAGTTGTGTAAATATAGTAAAAATGCTCCAGCCCTTGTAGAAATTGACCCACCCAAGCATCTCGCTTTCAGTGAATTTCAAAGCTTCAAGCAGAGAACCCGATGAAATGAAATGGTCGTAGCACAATTTGCACATCACCCCGAAGATAACGTAATTCGCAGAGCCCGCATAGTGGCAGTCTGAACCAACCTGTACGGTCGATCCGCACCTGGGCTCGGCCCCTTGAGTTGCGCATTGAGGACGAAAATTCAATATCCATGCGTTGTTGTGAAGTTCAACGATATCCCATGCATAACCGCCTGTTCTAAGCGAAACCAGCGCAGAGCACGCATCCTGCTTTTGTGTGGGTGTCCATCCTGCAAACATGGATCTAGTATTGCTCACTGCACCTGCCAGAGATGCCGTAATATTGGGGCCGCATATACCTCTTAAGGGTTGAGGCGATGCGCACTCTTCCGAGGTCGGGGTAACATCCCCGCCGGTATAACCTGTTTCACCCCGGCACCGCTGGTTGTACTGTGTAATCTCTTCGGGAGATGGTATTCCTGCAGGTCTTGTGTTCGGACAGCCGCCCTGGCGCTTGACGCATTCAACCTGACGGACACGATTATTATCCGGCATGCCGGCATCGGGAACGCCGGCGTCCGGTATCTCACGCGCTATCTGCATCGGATGCGGGGATATTGAAGTGAGATTTTCTCCCCTCATCACGGCCCTGGAAGCCATCTTAGCTTCCCTCTCTGCCGAACCATCCGGTTGCATCAGTTCAAGCCTGGCCTGCATGCCTTTTTCACCGGCTTCCTGTTGCACCACATGAGTAAGTTCATGAGCTAACAACATCTTCCCTGCATTTGTCCCGGGTGCATATTTCCCTGCCCCAAATACCAAATCCTGACCGGCTGTGTAGGCATATGCTTTCACTGCCCGCGCTGATTCGGCAGCCTCCGCATCCGCATGCACCCGAACCTTGCTGAAATCATGCCCGAAATGGGGTTCCATGAAAGCGCGTGTTTCGTGGTCAAGGGGCTCACCGGGACTGCGCAATACATCGTGAACTATCGGTGGAACTGCAGGTAAAGCAGCAGCCTCATTTGTTGCCCTGCGCTGCAACTTCAGTTGTTTCTTTTGATTAACATCGCTTTCCCCGTCAATGCTGTGGGTGCCGCAACGAGAGCATTTACGCTGAAGAAGGCCGTTCTGAATCGACATGGAAACTAATGCAGGCGTTGATGTTGTTTTTACTTCTGTCTGAAATGTCATATTGATATCCGTATTTCTTAATGATTGATTTTACTGATGTTAGGCCTAATCGCGGGCAGCATTGAAACGCATTTTTTACCATTATCTGGGTGCAGAAGTCTAAGGTCGTCGCATCAGCAGTTCATCACTCATGCTTCGGGAAGGGGGGATATAGAACCACACATCCACACGCCGGTTCCTCGCTTTCTCTTCCTGTGTTCGCTCCTCTGGGAAGAGAAGCCGGGTTTCACCATAACCCGTTACAATGAGCCGGGAAGCATCAATACCGCGCCGCACCAGGGCATCCCGCACGGCCTGCGCCCTCTGTTCTGAAAGCCGCTGGTTGTATTCCCGCGTATAACTGCTGTCTGTATGCCCTTCAATATGTACTTCAACCTCACGGTAGAGGTTTAACTGGCCTGCCAGGCGGTCAAGTTTTTCTGAAGCCCCCGAAGGCAGCGAGTATTCATTGAGAGTGAAGTGGTCGATGCTTTCGGACTGGATAGTCCCGAACCTTATGCGGGGCGTCTGCAGCTCAAGGCGGGGTATGGGAGGTAGTCCTGGTACAGGCGGGGCAACCTGCTGCGCAGGGGCTGGTTGGGGCCTGACGCACCGGTCATTCACCACTACCTCATCTCTTCTGCAGCACCTGAAGCTCATAATTCCGATATCCTGTTGACGGCAGCATACTTCCTGATCACGGCGGAACCGGGGGCAGCAAAACCCTGCTAACTCGCCGCTTTGTGCGGTCTCATAACCTGGAAGGATCTCGCTGCAAAAGTCCCTTCCAGGAGAGGGAGAAAGAGAGGGCAATCTGCCCATGAAGACATCCAGTGCACTTCGAAGTGTGCTTAGAGGAACCTGCCTGCCTCTCAGGAAACTGGGTATCCCTTCGATGTCAGGCACAATAATTACAGGATCAAACTGGTCAAATACCGGAATCGGGATCAGCGGCTCATTTGAACTCGTACCTTGCTCCCTTTGCAGCATGAACCCTGGCGTGCCAGTATGTATGCGCACCCTGCTGAAATCAAAACCAGCAGTCACATGTTCAGCAGCATGGTCGGCCTCAAGTTCATATTCATCGTTCGGTGAACTGATTAAAAGCTTTGTCTGAAGCGTCTTTTGAACCGGTATGGAGACTAATGCAGGTGTTGATACCGGTTTCGCTTTAGATTGTAATGCAGTGTTCATGAATTCTCCCGATTAAGATTTCTGGGACGCTACTTACTTTCCAATCACCAATCTGATTAGCAGGTAATTCCTGGTCCACGGAATCCAGCATGATAAATCTGACGGGCTGTCACAGCGTAAGACTCCGCATTGTTTATAGCGTCTGCAGCCGATATTGTGGTGTAGGAACGCTGCCACTCGTACGCATTATCTGTGGCGCCTGGATATTGATGCGCTCTCTCATGAATAAGCGTTGAGACGCGCTTGTAATAATTGGCACAGCTGAACCAGAGCGGACACACATTGATATCGAACGATCTGCGAATAATACCGAATGCTCCACGAACATAAGCTAATTCATTCGGATTGCACCAAAATGCAGTCGCACATTCGTAATTAAATGTTCCACCGAGAGCAGTCTTGAGAGAAGCGAAGTTAGAAGCAATGGTCGTAACATCAGCAGGTGCTGTTGTATGAAAATTAGTCGTTAAGGCAGAACTTACGATTGCGGCATCAGCGGGAGACGCAGTCCCTGCCCTAAATGCACTTATTTTTGCCTCAGCATCATTTAACCAGGTACGGGCATCATTAAGGTGGTTTGTAAGCATTGTCGTCTGCCACGGAAGACAGTCTTGGGTAACAGGGGCAGGCGGCGCCATTGGTGCAGGGTTAGGCGTCGGCGCTGGTGCAGGGGCGAATACTTGAGGGAGTGTTACCTTATCAATCACGACAGAGCGCCTGCCTGGTCTACTACCAGGCGTGGCGCCATGCATGTAGAGCCTGCGGATCTGGTGAGGAAGTACACCTGCAGCAATCAGCGCAGATACAGCTTTGTGTGCTCTCATACACGAAAGTTTTTCGTTGAAAACAGGCGCCCCCTCTTCGCTAGCAAACCCATGAACATCGAGTACATCATCCGGTCCAATCGTCGCAGCGAAAATGCGCAGACGAGTATCTTCGCCAGGCTGGAAATTATCACAGTTTACTACGAACTGGAAGTTTTCGCCGGCGACTTCACCGGATTGACCGAGGCAACCGCTTGGATTGCCAATCTCTGAGGGTCCACAGGCACGCTGCAGTGACTGGCTGACCGGAGTGATGCTATTTTCAATCCCGTCACTGTTACATATGACCTTATTTGCGAACTTTTCGGCTTCATATTCTTCTGAGCCCAGGGGTTCGCTGATCTGCAATTTATACTGTTCATGAATGCTCCCTGCTTTCTGTTGCTGCACCACGTGTGTAAGTTCATGAGCTAGAAGACGCTGTCCTTCCGTGCTTCCGGGCACGTATAAATTTGCGCCGAACACCACATTTTGCCCTACAGTATAAGCCATGGCATTGACCGCTCTCGCTGATTCTGCTGCCTTCGCATCAGTGTGCACCCGCACCTTGCTGAAATCATGCCCGAACCTTGGTTCCATGAAGGCGCGGGTTCCTGAATCCAGCGGCTCGCCGGATGATCTCAAAACCTCATGTACGATCGACGGCACGCCGGAAGTTTCCGTATTATCGCGGGCACTGCGCTGCATCAATCGCTTCTTGCGGCAATCCCCGCATTTTCTTTGCAGAACGCCTGAGATAACAGGTGTAGAAGTCACTTGAGACTTCATCTCTGTCTGAAATTGCAGATTCATCTCTTTAAACCTCCATATATCGAGCGCGCCACCGCAGCACCGATCACATCATATCTTGAATTTTCTTTAACATCAAGACTCCCTCCCTCCAAGCTTTCTATCTCACCGCCCTGCCCAAGCAATTGGGGGAGCCCCTGATCTCCCAACATCCGCGATAATTCGGTCTCCACAGCTTCTTTGATATTGCCATGCCTGGAAAGCCCATCCAGGACAAGTTCTTCTATATGCAGTTCAATACTCTTTGGTCTCATACCCATCCTCCGATCTCAGCCTCAGAAAGAGACTTTTCAAGCTTTGCACATTCGTTACGGGCGGCGCGAAGAATGTGCGACATCCGTACGGGCTCACCGCCGTCAGCCGCAAGAAATGCCGCATTGAGGGCAATGTTGTGGATGTTCCCTCCAGCCACATTAAGCTGCGCCAGTTTTTTCGTATCCAGCCCTTCAGTAAACTTTTTCTCCGGGAAAATCCTGTTCCATATTTCTGCGCGCTGCGAAGTATCAGGGAACGGGAACCGAACAATAAACCGGATGCGGCGAAGAAATGCCGGATCCAGGGCATTTTTCATGTTGGTGGTCAGTATTGCAAGTCCCCTGTACGCTTCCATGCGTGCAAGCAGGTAGCTCACTTCGATATTCGCGTACCTGTCATGACTGTCCCTCACTTCGCTGCGTTTTCCGAAAAGCGCATCCGCTTCATCGAACAGCAGGAGCCCCCCGCCTTCATCAGCAGCATCAAAAACACGCCTCAGGTTCTTCTCAGTCTCGCCTATATATTTAGTTACTACCTGGCTCAGGTCGATGCGATACAGATCAAGCCTCAACTCATTTGCAAGAACCTCGGCCGCCATCGTTTTTCCCGTGCCGCTTTCTCCAACAAAAAGAGCGCTTATGCCCATGCCCCGTGATTCCTTTTTCGAAAATCCCCATTTTTCATATACTGTCGCCCGGTGGCGCACCTGGGCCGCGATCTCCCTGAGTGTCTGGATTTGTTTTTCAGGAAGTACAAGGTCATCCCATTCAGCCGCGGGTTTGATCCTCTGCGCCAGGTTTTCCATTTGCGGTCTTACCTGTGAAAGACACGCTTCCCAGAGCACATTACCTGTTTCATCTGGATTTTTCGAGTCTTTACAGCCCCTCACCTGAGCACAGGCATTACTTATTGCCTGGGCGCCCAGGTTGAACTGTGAAACAAGCCCCTCAACCTGGCCGTTAAGCCCGGGCACCAGTGTTCCAAGTTCCCTCTTCCATATCTCGCGCTGTTCACCCGGAGTCAGGCATGGAATATCAAATATTATCATCGAACGCCTGCCGGTTGGCCGCCTGTCCCGGCATGTAATTACCAGGGCGCTCCTTATTCCTTCAATAAGCCGGTTAACCGCTTTTTCCCGTGCCGGTTCCAAAGTGTCGGTTCCATCGCAATCAAGCAAAAGAGCAATACCACCCAGGGCAGCCTCGCGTTCCCATAACTTTATGAAGGCATCTATCTCCCCGGATGCAGTCGGAACAGCACTGGCAGATATCACGCTCACATTCATTCCCAACAAGCCGCATGTCATTGCAGCGATGGCGCGGCTGGCCGATGCATCTTCCCCGCACAACTCCAATGCGGGAAGACCTGAATTACCTGCATTCTGCTGCCATGTCCTGGCAACCCGGCCTGCAATTTCCCGGTGCGATTCCACATCAGTAGCAGCCCAGGTAAGAGGTTCGACCATGCCTGCAAGCCTCTCGTCAAGGTACTGCACTCCTGTAAGGTAATGCAGTACCCGTTCATCTATACGCAGGGGGCTCTGGGTAATTGTATCCCCTGGCCCTATCTCTATGAGACGAAAATGGCGTAGGGGTGAAACGGGTGTAAGCGCGCTCCAGTGGGGTTCTGGAAGGATTGCCAGTGCCAGGCTGAAAGTGGGGAATGCGCGTTTTGGATCACCCTGGGCGCACATTGAAGCAAATGTGGAATCAAGTTCCACTCCGGCGCACAACAGGAGCACATTCCGCTCAAACCTGGAAAGACTAAAAACCGCACACAGGGTATCAAGGGCTGGCGGGGCAGACATGGCAGAGGCGGCTTTTTCCAGATTCTCCCTGGATATCCGGCTCTTTTCAAGCATGTCATGTGAAGCATCGTTCCGGGATTCAAGTAACGAGCGAACGATGGCAAGTTCAGACATCAGATATGTCTTATTTGCCTCATGCCAGTCGTTCATGGGATGGTCACCTTTGGCCCGGTATACTGGTTGAATGCAGGACTGGCAGGATTCGTGTCCACTGCCAACTGGCTTTGTGCACCATCCACCTGCA
The DNA here is from genome assembly GCA_902386205.1 of uncultured archaeon. GTDB lineage: Archaea > Halobacteriota > Methanosarcinia > Methanosarcinales > Methanoperedenaceae > Methanoperedens. The sequence continues at coordinate 89,259 of CABMIH010000057.1, forward strand.
CACGGATGAGATAATCGCCTGTCTCAACGCCAGGAACACGGATGGTTATGGAATCCGAATCTTCTTCTCTTGACGGGGCAGTAAAATAATACGATCTTCCTTCACTGCCAGGCATGGGGTTCATCATCAGGGTCACACGCTGCTTCTTCCCGACTGTGGGTTTAAGTTTGATTGCCAGACCCAGGCCATCTTCAGGGTCATCGGATACATCGATTTGCATGATGGACGGGTAGAGGACAAAGGGCATGATGGTCGATTCAACACCTTTATGAGGAACTGGCGGAGTTCCCATCATGAACTGGTGGAATACCTGGACACCCAGGACTCCTGCATGTAAACCTGGTGGCAGTTGCACACTGATCTGTGTATCACGTACATTTCCAGAAGAAGGCTGAACATCAATCCCTCCTATTCTAACCTTTGTGATATCTCCCCGCAGCTTTCTTCCATGAATCAGGATGGTGCTGTCAGCAAATATGGGATTTTCCTCACCATCCTTTGAGACGATCCTTTCAATCACCGGCTGGCGAAAAGGCATGACATAAACATTCCGATCCCTGACAGGGAGTGCCTTTTGCGGCGAATCTTCGCTTTCTATCATGACAACCGTGGCCAGATAGGCTACCGATAGCCTGTATGTAGTCTGGAGAAAAACTGACCAGAGTTTCGACATTTCTTCAAGAGATAAGGCGATGGGAGTGAATTTAACGGTCTCGATCGCATCCGCAAGGTTGGATTTTCCCAGATATGTGGCTTCCTGTATCGTTTGTTCAATCATTTTCCGTGTCAGGACAGGCTGTGCATGCAAAGTCTTTACAGCGCTTCCAAGAAGGCGCTGCGGCATAAGTTCGATTTCCTCACCGTAGAAGGTCAATAAATAATGAAGATCGAGGGCTACCATAGGGCGCTGGATGAGCTCTCCCCCTGATGAACGGGTGGGCAGGTCCCAGCCACGTAAGGATGCATTCGGGGTGACCTGGTAAAGATATACGTTCACCCCTGTAGTGGGGGTTCCGCTATCTGTTGGATTAGGACGGACTGATGTTGCATTTGCCCCTGTTACATCTTTGATCATGCCGGCCTGCAGCATCCGGCAAAGGGTTGCAGTTACTGTAGCTATAGCAAGGAAATTGCTCATAATGTATTCCCGTTCCGTTTTTTCAGATAATCATTTAATGAGAGGACGGGGTTTTGCCTGGAAGGGACGCTCACCTGTGCAGGTTTTGTTGCAGCCCTGACTTCGACATGCCCTATGGTCACTTTGATAACAGGATTTGTTGAATATGATTCAGCAATATGTTTCTCGGGAGGATTCCTGCTGGACGAAGCGCTGGCATTTTGATAAAGCTTTCTCCTTGAAACAGGAGTCTCGGCAATGGTTGTTGAAACCAGGGAACCCTGGATTTCGCGCCTTTTCTGAGTGGAGATGTATGATTCGGAAGTGTGATATGTTTGAAACATTTTCTTGTCAGGCACACCAGTTTCTTTTCGTCTTAAAATCAATGTTCCGGGATCTTGAATCTGCAACTCATTTCCCGGTTTTGTGACATTGTGATATACATGTCCCTGTTTCGCAGACTTTTTTTCAGCAGAATCCGTTAGATTAATCATTTCAGGGATTTCGCCACTTGCAGCAACCTGAAATTCGCTTTGATTGCCAGTTTCTATCCTTTGATATTTATCCCCCGGTTTCTGGAGATTTCCCGGATCGGCGCGATCGGTTTGCGGTTCATGAGATATGCGTTCTGGTTGAACATGAAAAACACCTGGGGTATTTTTCAAGGTTTTCATATTTTCTGTGTATGCATTTTTAAGATTCCCGGGCACTTCATCATCCGGCGTCCCTGTAATATTCAGGCTTCTCCCAAGCTGGTAGAGGCTCTTTTTCTCTGCCGCCATAATTTCAGCTCTCCTGCTTTCAGGGCTGTTTTCATCTTTAACAGGTGTTTCGGAGATCATTGGTCTTGGCTGTGGATGATAAACGGTCTTTTCATTTTTCCATGTTGCATCTTCAGGCAACTGTTGAGTAACATCAGTCATATCTCTGCCAAATCCCACATTTTCAGACATTGTTCCTGGGGTCAAGTCAAAACCGGACTGTTCATGCCCTGATATCACCTGAAGTCCGGCAGGCTTTACTTCAAAAGGGCTGCTCCCGGCGATTGTACCCCTTTCCTTTATGCCCGCACCGTAACCCGGATGTGCAACAATCTGCGTTATACCACGCGGCGCTCCCAGCTGAGAGACACCCTGATGCAGCCCCGGCTCAAATACCGAACCTTCCATGTTTTCCATGATAGATGCGGCGGCAAAGGATGGGGTGATCACAGGCTCTGCCACCTGTATCAAACCAAAGGTTCTTTCAACCAGTCTTGATAGAAAATCAGCCATCATTCCACCATATCGAGATAAAACTGCCGCCGTCTCTGGCTCATTGACAGTATGTCAGACTCGTTCCACCCGTATGCGCGGGCAAGAGTATGTACCTCTTCAAGCAGCCGCCTGGCGTGTGAACTTATCTCCGTCCAGAAAAACGATACAACGTCAAAAAGCATCTGCCAGGTGTGGTCACATGCCGGGCAGCGCAAATCAAGCAGAACCTCAGCATGCGTATCGCATTCAGCCATGCGCATCGAGAGGCACCCTACTATCTCTTCAGGCAACTCCCTGCCGGTAATTTCCCTACCATTATGGAATGCCTGCTGCACACACCGCTCAACAAGCACCATACGCGCAGCGGCAACATCCCTGTATCCTGCCGCTTCTGCCAGGTCTATACTGTTGGGCAGGCGGAAACGCAGGACAAAATCATCTGCTGCCAGTTCAAAGATACTTTCCGGTTCATACGGTTCCTGCACCGCGCAAATATCTTTTGTTGACATGGAGAACTCAAGGCGTTCCTGACAATGGGGGCACCTGGCAAAAAGATTTAACCTGCCTCCGAATACGAGTTCCCTGGCCGACAGGAGGCATGCATCCCGCTGTCCGATAGTGAGCATCGCCAGCTCATCCTTTGTCGAATCAGGGAAAGAAGGGGAAAGCAGGGTCAGCGCCTTATCCAGAGGATGCTGATTCTGACCCCGTTCCCAGATATTAAGGATATCCTGCGCTGACAGGGGTTGCATGGTTAACTGGGTTCTGTGAATGTGGGTTCTTCCGGCTCGCTTACTTCGTAGTCACGCTCCCAGCCTTCATTTTCAAGCTTCAAGGTCTGTATCGCCACGGCGTTGCCGCTCGCATCAAGACCGGGCAGGGCCTGGAATTCGGATACCCAGCACCGGTACAGTTTATAGGCAATGACCACCTGTCCTGCTTCGTTGTAGACTTCGATAATGATGTCCTTGCGGAAATCCTTGAGCGAAACCTCGATATTAGACCCGTAATTCCATACCTTGTTTGCCCACTGTTCAAAATCCTTGTCGTGAGTAACACCGCGCTCCAGTGTTACAGGATCGTATTTAGTCTGCCCCGGGGACTTGCGGACCGAACTCGGATCCCCCCCCTCGCGGTATGTTACCACATCTGTTGTACGCTTAAGGGCACTGACTTTGTTGATCCCTGCCACGTATCGTCCATCCCACTTTACCCTGAATTTAAAGCTCTTATACGGATCGAACCTGGATGCATTTACGCTAAATTGTGCCATATTTTTTCCTCCTTATGTCTGTATCTGACCTGCCATCTGCTGGATCTTGATGATTACGAACTCTGCCGGTTTTAATGGAGCAAAGCCAACCATTATATTGACTATTCCGCGGTTTCTATCATCCTGGGTTGTAGTTTCTTTGTCGCATTTGACAAAGTACGCATCTTTGGGAGTCTGCCCCTGGAAAGCCCCCTGCCTGAAAAGAGAGTGCATGAAGGCTCCGATGTTCAGGCGGATCTGCGACCAGAGCGGCTCGTCATTGGGTTCAAATACCACCCACTTGGTGCCCCGGTACAGGCTTTCCTCCAGGTAAAGAGCAAGCCGGCGGACCGGTATGTACTTCCATTCTGAAGCCATCTGGTCAGCTCCATCCAGGGTGCGTCCTCCCCAGCATACGTTTCCATAGACCCTGAAATTACGCAGGCAGTTGATCGCAAGTGGATTTAACGTGCCATTTTGGTCATCAGTCAGTGTATAGTCAAGCCCCTGGACATTTACCAGTGCTGCCTCGGTACCTGCCGGCGCTTTCCATATGCCTCGATTGCTATCTGTGCGGGAATACAGGCCCGCCACAGTCCCGCTTGCGCCAAAAGACCTGAGCCTGAACTCGTTCAGGGTGTCCGCCACTTTGATCCGCGGGAAATATAGTGCAGCGTTCTTATGACGTATGTTGGTTTTTCCCAGCCACTCTTTGACCTTTTGCACATCGCTTATATTGTTGGGGGTATCTACAATAAAAAAGGCTCTCCGGTTTTCGCAGTACTTTATGGCCACTGACATTACCATATTTGCCTCTGTAGCTGTCAATGAATTATTTCCTGTTACAATTGAAGTGCGGGGAATGCACAGAATATTGAACAGGTCAACATCCTCAAGAGCATAAAGACCAGTCTTATCAGCAAGATTCCCTATCAGTGCATTACCGACTGGCGGAACGCCGTTACTTCCTTTTACTCCTGCCCCCTGCGCAGTATTCAGGATTGCTGCAGTAGATCCCAGTTTGTATTCCTGAATATTTGCTGTTGCTTGTCCGGTGCCCAATTTGAGCTCGGAAACAGTCGCGGAATCCAGAGGCGTTGCTGTAAAAACCACCGCATTACTACCATTTTCAATGGCAACAACAAGCCTGCTGGAATCATGTATAGCTACCCTGGCACTTGTGAATGCTGTGCTCGAATGAGCCGCCTTTATCACAGTCTCAAGTTTTGCCCTTGCATCAGTCAAACTTGAAGGTTTTGAGGTGAATGTTGCTGTGTGCGGGCCTTCATTTCCAATCTTGAGATCAAGTGAAGCAGTATCGGCGGTCAATGACGCCCACGTTGACAGATCTCCTGAAACCACTCCATTAACAGATCCGATGTCAGCTGTACCAAGCTTCAGTTCGTTCAGCGTTGTGGTATCCGATAGAGTGGATGTAAAGGAAATGTCCTGATTTGAAAGTCCAGGCAATATAATAAGTCTATTTTCAGATGCGTTGCTATATTCTGATACCCTGACACCTGAAAAGGCAGCATTTGAAGAAGCTGCTGCACGGATTGAGGTCTCCAGTGCTATCCTTGCTTCACTCAGGGTTGTCGGTGCCGCGAAGGTGATTTCATGATTTTCCCCTCCGATAGTTATGTTCAGGGATGAAGGATCACTCGTTAATGTTGGGAAGGTACTCAGATCCCCGGAAATTACACCTTCTATCTGGGGAGAAGAATCAAGCTTCAGTTCTTTCAATGTCGGATTTGCACCGGACGGACTGAAAGTTATAACCGAAGATGCCGAAGTAGGTCCGGCAAGAACGCGAATACCTGCTGGCAGTCTTTCTACAATTGCCGAAGCAAAAGCGGGATTGTCCGGTTTACTTGACCTGATGGCTTTTTCCAGCATCGGAACTATATTATCAAGAGTCAGGGTAGACGGGTTCGCACCCTTGATATCCAGAATCGCTTCGGCCGTACCTTCAGTACTGGTACCGGTACCGATAGTCACCGTAATACCGGGTTTTGTTTTTGTTAAACCGGCGAAAGTCGAAAGGTCACCGGAAACAGTGCCGTTCTGCAATGGCAGGGAAGTTCCAATATCCGACACTCTGATCAATTTTGAACCTGAGTCTTCATCGTTTATTACAGTTTGAACAAAGCGCGGGCTGGTTTGATTTATCGAAAGGTTGGAAAAAACCTCATATCTGGATAAGCGCAGGGTTCCCCGGACAGTTGTATATTCCGAAACCTTCATGTTGAATAAGGATGCCGGATCGGCTGTGTTATAGTCAATCTTTACCTGCAGATTGTTCCCCCAGTCGCCTTCGTTTATCGCTTCCACAGATAAGGCGGTTGCCCCACCTATTAAGCTCAATATTGTAACTTTGGCTTTTGCAAGAGGTTTGGAAACCGTGCCTGTGGCTGTCCGGACGACCCAGGCTTCACTTCCCCCGTTAAGGAAAAATTGCTGTATGGCATAGCTTGCCTCGCTGCTGGAATCAAGTCCTCCGAATTCACGCTCGAAATCGCCCATATTAAAAATCTGGACCGCCTTATTCATCGGTCCGTTTTTAAAATAATCAATAAAGGCGGCCACCGATGTGCTGACGCCCATAATAGTCCTGACGCCGCTGGGAATCTCCTCAATGTACACACCCGGATAGGTTGGTGAAATTGGCATTTTAAATCCTCCTCGTTAAGATCGGTGCCTCGATCGCATTATAGTCTTCAACGATACTAACCTGAGATGCCGAAATCTTCAGCCTCCCGATAGCATGGGCATTTACTGCCCGTTTATTTTTTTCTGACATTGGCTTACCTCCTTTACTTTTTCGATTAGTTCGACATGTATTATTTTCCAAGATACAATGATTTCTCACGATTTTTCTCTTAACCGATGACATATTGACAAAATTTAATAATGTACAACCCTTGATGACCACTCCGCATACTATCGTTTTAGCCACCACCATTTATTGATAAAGTGTACTAATTAAAGGAGTTTCATTGCCCTCTGCTCGCTCCTGATTAAATAATCATCATAATCAAAATTTACATGCACATGCTCATATATATGTATTTTGGTGTTATCCCCTTTTTGTGGGAAATTGGAAGATACTGCCGAGCATAGAAAACCAGAATATCCACTCTGCCACAAAAGGGAATAGACAAGATTAATAGCATTGCGCAGGGAGAACTAACCTCCAAGGATTCGGAGGCTATTTATAGAAACATGAAAATATAAGAGTACGATGAGGACACTTATCATATGTATTGATAGGGACAACGATCTCGGGGAGAAAGCAGGCGTCACAAGCCCCATAATAGGCCGGGCCGCGAACCTTGACGCCGCTATCAGGCTCGCCTCAAGCGATCCTGAGGATTCTGATACAAACACGATTTTCGGCGGGATAAACTTATATGATAAATTAACGGCTGAAAAAAATGATGTTGAACTGGTTTCAATAGCAGGGGACAAGATGGTCGGTATTCTTGCGGACAGGAGAATCTCAGACCAGCTTGACAGTATACTTGAACAATTAAAACCCCACAGGGCAATACTTGTCTCTGACGGCGCGGAGGATGAATCCGTTCTTCCCATCATCCAGTCCAGAATAAAAGTGGATTCTGTACGCAGGATTATTGTCCAGCAGCATGAGAACCTCGAAAGCACGTATTACATTATCAAACAGGCTTTTAACAACCCCAAAATCTCAAGTACATTTTTCATCCCGATAGGTCTTGCTTTCATGATCTACGCCATTTCATTGTATTTTGGCAACCCTGAAGCTGCTGTTATTTTTATTACCGGAGCAGTTGGATTTTATTTGCTCTTCAGGGGCTGGGGCCTTGATGATGCGCTCAGCGATTTCAAGGAATCAATGATGAATTCCCTCCAGGGCGGAAAAACAACTTTTGTCATGTATCTTGCGGCCATAATTTTGTCCTTGATAGGAACTTACCAGGGAGCAATAGAATCCTGGTATTACTATGATCAGGCCGTCTGGCAGGGTGTGCTTGTACCGCTATTGGGATACGTAAATGCGTCCATATGGTGGTATGTATTGGCCGGGGTGTTGATAACCACAGGAAAAATAATAGACAAACATTTTGCTAAAGAAAAAATCGGCAAGAACTGGGCACATCCGTTCTTTATTATAGCAGTCGGAATTTTTTTCTGGGCAGGCAGCACTTATCTTCTGGTACTTAGCGAGGCAATGAAAGGTTTTCCTGTGATCGAAAACAGGTCCCAGTTTTTATTTTCAACAGGCATCGGTGCGATCATTATAGCGACAATAGGGGCCTGGCTGTCAACAAAATCACCAAAAACAGGGCTTTGAAGAACTAATGACCGCTATGTCTTTCCATAGCTTCATCAAGGGTGAGTTCACCTTTTGCCACGGCCCTGGCAAGCAGGCGCGGTATGGTGGTGCGGCCGTTTGAGTATTCACGGCTGTGTTCCTGGATGACCCGCACTTCGCCATGCGATGGTTCTATGAACTGCTTTCCCACATTTATCCCGCTGATTTTTGCAATATTTATCGCTGCTATGATATCCGAAATTACCTGCCCGTGAACCCCTCTCCCGAGGTGGGGCGTCGTTCCTGTCTCATCCACCATTTCGACATCAAGGCCGAGGTCAAGGATGTCATTTATAAGCCTGGAACGGACGAGCCTTGCCCCGTGTCCTATCCTGACAAGGATTTTTTTATCCCTGTAATCCCGCATGATCCGTTTTATCAGCGGGCAGACTTCGCCAACAGATACATGGTGGACTGAAATGGTTTTATTGTTCCCCATCACTGCTATACCAGGATATTTCCCGGGATCGATCCCGATTATTATCCGCTCAAAATCCTCACCTATTAGCAGGGAATTGGCTTTATCCAGAGCGGCCTGCGGCCTGCCGTCAGCAATGATTATCTTGTCGCGGCTATAGTCTATCTGGAAAAATTCATTCTCAGTCGTTATAATTGCACCTACATATGCCGGTATCGGCTGGGAAGGTGTTAGAACCAGTAATTTCAGCCTGCGGGAACGAGCCTCCTCTATAATGGAATGATATAATGGGAAGTCGTCTGTGACCAGTGCTATCCGCTTATACCTTTAAAGCCCTCCCTTGATGTAGGTTCCTGGATTCAAAGTGTTTCAATTCCAATAATATCATATAGGTGGAACTGGTATAAAAAAGCTTATTCGGTTTCGCTCTTCAAGCCCTTCCCCGGAATAAACCTGCCCCTGCCTCGTTTCCCTGTGATTTCACCTTCTTCAAAAATCACATCCCCCCTTGAGATGGTCATTTTAGGGAATATCCCCTCCATTCCGTTGTATGGCGTCCATCCGGCTTTGCTGTGCATTTTTTCCTTGCGGATCTCCTTCACATCGCCAATGATCATAAAGTCTGCATCATAACCTTGCGCTATCACACCTTTCCTGAGGCCGAATACGCTTGCGGGCCTGATACTTGTGACCTCTATCAGCCGTTTCAGTGTAAGGAGATTCCGCCTGACTGCCATCAGCATAAGCGGCATCATGGTCTCCACTCCCGGAACGCCGGCTGGAGCTGTCCAGATGTCGGTCATTTTTTCAGATTCAAGATGAGGCGCATGGTCCGAGGCCACCATATCAACAGTCCCGTCCCTCAAACCCTCCCACAGGCTCTGCTGCGAATGGAAATCACGCAGCGGCGGGTTCATCTTACCGAGCGTCCCAAGGCGCTTCCAATCCTTGATGGACAGGAAAAGATGGTGCGGCGCGACCTCGCATGTAATATTTTTATTCCCTGCTTTTGCTTTTCTTATGGTTTCAAGGCTTTCATGGGCACTGACATGGCAGAAATGGAGCTTTGCATTTCCGGCAAGCTTGAGCGCTTTTTCAACCGCGATTTTTTCTGCCAGCCCCGGCCGGGACTTCGAGTAGGATTCAGGCTCAAGTTTTCCTTTCAAGAGGTGGACGATCTTTTTCCTTGTCTCCTCATCCTCAGCATGGATACAGGCCACAGCGCTCAGATTCTCGATAATTTCAAACGCTTCTTTGAGAGTTCTGTCGTTCACATTCAGGGAACCCGTAGATTCGGCCATGAAAATCTCGCCAAACGCCGCTGCCCCAAGCTCCCAGAGGTCTTTTAAAAAGGTCAGGTTCCCTGTTACCCCGGCATTGATGCCATAATCGATCATGGACTTTTTTGCTTCCTTCAGTTTTTTCTTGTAAGAATCAGGGTCGATAGCAGGAGGGATGGTATTGGGATGGTCGATGACAGTGGTGACACCGCCTGCGGCAGCGGCGCATGAGCCCGTGTACCAGTCTTCTTTCCTGGTCATCCCGGGGTCGCGGAAATGGACATGCACATCTATTGCCCCGGGCAGGACGAGAGCGCCTTTTGCATCGATCACCTGGTTGAATTCCACGGTTGCTACATTTTTCCTTATCTTTGAGATCCTGCCGTTATCCACCGCTATTTCAGCAGGCTGGACAGCGTCATTAATAAGTAATCTGGCATTCTTGATCACAAGGTCTGGCATGATTGGTACATAATTGTGTACAGGTACTTAATATATTATGGGAAGTTCAATATGAAAATCCTCAATTTTAAATATGAAAACTTACATTTTTAACTTCATGAACCGTAAAAAAGCAGTTCTCTTATTCTTTATCATAGCACCTGTCATATTCACTTCAGGCTGCACATCATACACCAGCTCCTACACAATGCGATTTTTTATTAATGAAACGGGCGAGCCTTTAGACGGTAACATTTTCAATAATGGCAACCTGCTTGGTCATTCCCTTAACGGGACTTTTACAACGAATATTGAGAAATTAAGGCCCGGACTTATTGCCCTGAACGGGACTTATGATAACCAGCAATTTGAATTCTTTTTTGAATTCCCGGAACAGAACCTGAATTACAGCGGCATTGAGTTCTCAGTTCACACAAACGAACTCAAAAGCGCCATTTTTAACACATCAGTTCTTGATATCCCGGAACTTGAACATGAGGTATTCTCTCTTATAAATGAGGAAAGAAAGAAGGGCGGGATAAAGACCCTTAAATTGAACGATAAAATATCACGGATAGCCAGGAATTACAGCAAAACACTTTCTATTGAGGGATTCCACCATAAAGACATAGAAGGGAAAGATGTCGGGGACAGGCTAAAAGAGAACAGGATAATTTATACTGTAGCGGCAGAGAACCTTTACATGCTGTCTGGATTGAATGGTTCAACAGATATCAGCAGAGCCATAGTTAACGGATGGATGGAAAGTCCGGGCCACAGGTCGCCCATCATGGACAGGGATGAACTGTTCAGCGATGGCGGCGCGGGAATGTACTGCGAAATGAAAACCTGCTACGCTGTGATGGTTTTTGCAGGAATGGAACATAATGAAAACGTAGACTTGGGCACGGGTTATGTGGCATTCAGGTATTTATACGACCCCACATATCCGTTTGATTTTGATGCTCCCGTATCCATAGATATCGATTCATCAGAAAACATCAATATATATATTGTATCGGGTAAAGAACAGTATGATAACTTCCTGTCTAACAGGAACTATAATTCAATTTTAGAAATTAAGCAGATACGGGTATTCAGCCGGAGCGTCGTTGCCAAAAAAGGCGAGGGAATCATAATCCAGCCTGGAGATAAAAGCGCGAATATCAATATTCAGTTCAGATATTCATGAAACAGTTCTTATGTATTTGCGAACATTGCAAACCTTTTTCATGATGAACTCCAAGTAATAGCTATGCCACTCCTCGACATGCAGATTTTTATCAATAGCACTGTCACGTGAATCATATATGTAATGATAGCCATCGGTCTTACGATGATCTACCGGGTGCTCAAGTTCGCGAATTTCTCGCATGCCGAACTTGTCACGTTTGGGGCATATACTGCGTATATTATCAATGTATCGCTGGGCCTGAACCTTTTTTATGGGCTTGTTGCGGCGTTTTTCTTAACAGGTCTTCTGGGGATTGCCTCCGACAGGCTGGTTTTTAAAAAACTAAGGAGCAAAGGCTCTTCTGTAATCTCCATGATGATCGCTTCTATCGGCATTGGCCTTGTGGTAAGGCAATCGATACAAGAGGCATGGGGTCCGCAGATAAGATGGTTTGAGTTCGAGTCAAAGACATATGAATTACTTGGCGGGTCGATAACAGAGTTACATATATACATTATTGCAATCTCCACAGCCCTTATCTTCCTTCTCCACCTCCTCTTTACAAGAACCAGGCTTGGAAAGGCCATGAGAGGTGTATCTGATAACCCGCAGCTTGCAATGGCAAGCGGTATAGATACTGAAAAAATCCTTTTGTGGGTGTGGTTCATAGGCGGTGGCCTCGCCGGGATTGGCGGGGTATTGCGTGGAGCGGATACGAGACTTGTGCCGCTTCTGGGATGGGAGGTATTATTATCTGCCTTTGCTGTCGTCATTCTCGGCGGTATCGGCAGCTTTTACGGTGCGATCCTTGCGGCATACCTGCTTGGGTTTGCAGAGAATTTCGGGGTCGTGCTGTTATCTGAGCTATCCATATCCACAGGTTACAGACCTGCAATCGCCTTTATTATATTGATTATTGTATTGATATTCAGGCCGTGGGGGATCATGGGTAAGAGGGAGGAGGGCTCTTGATATTCGATTATCTTCTTGATACTTTTATCTACATCGGGATTTATGCAATACTTGCCATAAGCCTGAACCTTGAAGCAGGTTACACAAGGCTTATGAACTTCGGGAAGGTGGCTTTTTTTGCCATCGGCGCCTATACCTCCACTCTCCTGTCGATTGCAGGCGTGCCTTTTATCATCGGTCTAATTGCCGGGATCATTCTTTCTGCCCTGTTAGGCCTTCTTGTCGCGCTCCCCACTTTGAGATTGAGAGCTGACTATCTGGCAATTGTCACTCTCGCCTCAGGTGAGATCCTGCGGCTTGTCTTCCTGAACGAGCAGTGGCTCACGGAAGGTCCCATGGGCATCCGGGGAATCCCGCAGCCAATGTACACGGTGTTCATGGATAATTATATGATTTTCTACGCATTGCTCGTTTATGGCCTGCTCCTGATCTGTTATATTTTTGCCGAGAAGATTATTGACTCCCCATTTGGGAGGACGCTTAAAGCGATAAGAGATGACGAGGATGCTGTCCAGGTTTTTGGCAAGAATACTTTCGACTTCAAGATCAAGGTATTCATCATCGGCTCCTGCATGGCAAGCATTTCAGGTACTCTGTTCGCTCATTATCTGGCCTTTATAAGTCCTGACATGTTCTTCCCCTCTGTGACCTTTTCGGTCTGGACAATGATGGTAATCGGGGGAACGTCAAACAACTTCGGCGTGATAATGGGGGCTGTCATGATCCAGGTATTTGAGCGGGGAACAAGATTCCTCAAAGACTTTGTAGAGCTGCCGGTTGAGCCCTATAACCTGAGGATAATTGCAATAGGACTCCTGTTAATACTGTTCATATTGTACAAACCTGAGGGAATAATCAAAGAAAGAAAAAGTAAGGGACGCCTATGATTTTGCAGGTGCAGGATGTAGAGAAGAGCTTCGGAGGGATAAAAGCCCTGGATGGTGTTTCACTCAGTGTCGGGGAGAACACGATTGCAGGTCTCATAGGTCCGAATGGTTCAGGCAAGACGACTCTTATCAATGTGATTTCGGGTTTTTTAAGGCAGGATAAAGGCAGGATTTGTTTTGAAGGCAAAGATATCTCTTCTCTTTTGCCCTTTGAAATTGCCCGCCTTGGCATGTGCAGGACATTCCAGCTTACAAGGATTTTCCGGGGCCTCACGGTTCTTGAAAACATGCTTGTTTCCTCAAATATGCAAAATGAGGGATTATGCCAGTTATTTTTCAACCGGAAAAAAATGATAATGCAGGAAAAGGCGGATGAACTGGCTGCTGGTGAGATTCTGGAATTTCTTGAGATTGACCACCTGAAGTATGAATACGCTAATGCCCTTTCAGGAGGCCAGCAAAAGTTACTGAGCCTTGGCATGGCGCTTATGGCTGATCCCGGAATGGTGCTGCTTGATGAGCCGGTAGCAGGAGTAAATCCGACGCTTGCGAATAAGATCTTCGAGAAGGTCATGCTTGAAAAGGAAAAAAGGACTTTCCTTGTTGTCGAACATAATATTGATATATTGATGGATTTTTGCGATATGATATATGTGATGAATAAAGGAAAAATCGTTGCCTCAGGGACACCCGGGGAGATTCAGGACAATGAAACTGTTATTGATATTTATTTAGGAGGTTAGCGTGCTTTCGGTTGAGAATGTCTTTTCCGGATATGGGGAAACAATTATAGTGCACGACGTCAGCATCAGCGTGAATCCCGGGGAAATTGTGGTCATAATAGGGCCGAACGGGTGCGGAAAAAGTACCCTCTTGAAAACCATTTTCGGGCTCATGAAAACTGCATCTGGTAAGATATTTTTTAACGGCGAGGACATATGCGGATCAAAACCTTTTGAACTTGTGGGAAAAGGAATGGGTTTTGTTGCCCAGACAGATAATATCTTTCCAAGCCTCAGTGTAATGGAAAACCTTGAGATGGGGGGATACATCTGTAAAAATCCTGATTTTCAGGGGATTTTTGATATCTTTCCTGTTCTTTTCGAGAAAAAAAAAGTTAAAGCAAGCAGCTTAAGCGGCGGCGAGAGACAGATGCTTGCCATCGCGCGCGCTTTGATGACGCGGCCGCAGATGCTGCTTCTTGATGAACCTTCAGCCGGACTTGCGCCAAAGATGGTAGGAGTACTGATGGACAAGATAAAAGAAATAAAAGAGATAGGCTCTTCCGTATTGCTTGTTGAGCAGAATGCAAAAAGCGCCCTGCGTATCGCCGACCGGGGCTATATCCTTGTAATGGGGAAAAAAATGTACGAAGGCAGGGCCTGCGAAATGCTTGACCATAAAGAAATAGGAAAGTTATACCTGGGAAAAAAAGAGGTTACTGGAACCCGATCCCTGAGGCCGGGCTCCAGCTTCCTATAGGAACCATAGTCGTATTTTTGACTTCCAGTATTTTATATCCTCCACGAACATCGCCGTTTTCATCAAACGTCTTGTCCCCGCTTACCCCTTTGTATGTGCGGCTGATTTGCGGGAGAGCATTTTTGATTTTCTCGCCGTCATTTCCCGCATCGGCTATTGCCAGGGCTGCAAGCATGGTAGCATCGTATTCGGTATCCGAATATATGCCGGGATCTTTTCCATAGGTCTTTTTGTAAAGCTCTACAAAATTCTTATAAATCGCGTCTTCTTTCTCTTCCTGTTCCGATCTTCCCGGCGTGGTCAGGAGCATGCCTTCCATCTGTGCGGCCACATCGGTATTCTTGAACATGACCGGATCTGCAATGCCCTCTGCCGCGATCCATTTCTTCTTCAGGCCAAGCTGGCCCGCCTGCTGGAGTATGACTGATGCGTCCTGCGGATAACCAACATAGATCACCACATCAGGATTTGCTTTCTTTATGGAATCAAGTTCTGTCCTGTAATCTCCCTTGCCTGTTTCATAGCGGACGCTTGTAACTGTTCCATTGAAATTTTTCTTGAAAACATCTTCCATGCCGATGCCGTAGTCATTGTTCTCAACGAGTGTTGCGGCCTTTGTGTAGTTCTTTGCCACGGCAAGTTTGGCGATCGCTTCACCCTGCAGGAGATCGCTGGCGACTACCCTGAAGATATATTCGCCTGCATCTGTTACTTTCAGGTTGGTCGATGAAGGGGAAATCATCACGACCTTGCTCTTTTCTGCATAAGGGGCCACAGCAAGGGTTTCAGAGCTTGAGACCGCCCCGATGATTACCTGGACCTTATCCACATCGATAAGCTTTTTGGCAGCCTCTGCCGCCTTTGCAGGATTTGTACCCGTATCCTCGATTATCAGGGTAACATTGCTGCCGTTGATACCCTTTTTATTTATTTCCTGGGCCGCAAGCATGGCCCCGTTTGCCATCCCTTCTCCAATAGGTCCCAGGGCGCCCGTGTATGTTATCAGCACCCCGATCTTTATTGGTTCTGATTTCTGTTGTGTTCCAGCATTGCCTTTTCCGGTTTTGTCTCCGACACATCCGCTGGCAATGAGTATTAAAATCATCAAGCCAGCGAGTAACCATTTTTTCATTATTATACCACCAGGCATTATTGATATTGTACATGTTTAAAAAACCTTTGCATTTTGTAATTCAACCAGAAAATCGTCGCCAAAAAGGTCAGGTATTCATGAAACAGGTTTCATGTATTTATAAATCGAATATTTAATGTTCGGTGCGGTTTTCCTGCAGACCTTTTTTATGAATCGCTCTGCATCTTTTACAGATACGAATCCTCTTACGATTCCGCCATTCCATTCAACGGCAATATCTTCTATCGAAGTTTTTTTTTCCATAAAGCACACCACCCTTCGCCACGTCCAAGCCTTTTTGATACCTATGCATTTATGTGGTATAAATATTTAACTACATAAATACTAATAATTACTATAGTTATAATTATGAGCCTTGGATTTTTGGGGATGGCAAACATTAAGTATAAAACAAGCTTTTACCCCTTCGGGAAAAACATGGAAAAGGGATATTTCATTATCATCTTATTATTGATATCTGTGGCATTAAGCGGATGCATTAACCAGGATGATGGCAAGCTTGAAGCTTTAGAAAAAGAAGTTCATGAACTAAAAGATCAGATAAGTGAATTAGAAAAGCAGCGAGTTACGCCTTTACCGACCCCTTCCAGAATTGAATCTCCCAGTGTCCCTGAAGAAACCCCATCTCCTGCAGATACTACGCCTGCACAGGCAATTACAGAAAATATTACACAAAATAAAACATACAAAGTATTACCTTCGGGTTCCCTGTTTGTAACAAGTGAAATGGAAAATCCTATCAAGTGGGGTAATGGAAGTTATGAGCTTCAATCAGTGAGAGTAGAAATAATAAATCAACAGGATGCTCAATTATCTTTAAAAGCACAAATCATAGCTGACGATAAAATTCTTGAAGAAAAAACGTTCACTCTCGAAAAAGCTGGCAGCAGTTATGAGTTTTCAAATGACAGACAACATTATGTAAATAATACAAATTTAACCCTTAGACTGCTTATCCAGGGTTATGAACCGGTGGACTACGAGATTAAGAAAATAGACAGTTTTATTTGATTTCCACTTTATGGAGATTTATTGTTGCGTATCGCTTGCTATCCTGCCGTCCCGCATTGTAATCCTCCTTAAGGTCTTCTCAGCCACATCCATATCATGGGTAACCACAAGGATGGTCTGGCCCTTTTCACATAATTCCTTAAGGAGAGCGACTATCATATCCCGCGTTTTCGTATCTACTTCACCTGTGGGCTCATCTGCAAGGATTATGGCCGGATGATTTGCCATGGCCCTCGCAATGGCGACGCGCTGCTGCTCCCCCCCGGATAATTCGGAAGGTTTGTGCTTCATCCTCCCGCCCAGTCCCATCTGCGCGAGGAGTTCTATTGCCCTTTCTTTTCGTATATGTTTTGAGACCCTTGCAAAACGCATCGCAATATCCACGTTTTCAAGCGCCGTGAGCGTGGGAATAAGGTTGAAGCGCTGGAACACGAAACCGAT
Organism: uncultured archaeon; assembly: GCA_902386205.1. Classification (GTDB taxonomy): domain Archaea; phylum Halobacteriota; class Methanosarcinia; order Methanosarcinales; family Methanoperedenaceae; genus Methanoperedens. The sequence continues at coordinate 106,494 of CABMIH010000057.1, forward strand.
CTTTTCCCTTCTGATTTTTGGCGCATCGCCCTCTTTTACCTTCGTGACCTCCATCCCGTCGATAAATACGCTGCCGCTTGTGGGCTTATCAAGAAGGCCCATCATCGAGAGGAGTGTGGATTTCCCACTGCCCGAAGGCCCCACGATACTTATGAACTCCCCTTTTTTCACGTCAAAACTGACATCTGTGAGAGCATGTACCGGTATTTTGCCCTGCATATATGTTTTCGAAAGGTTCCTGACCCTCAATACGGGTTCACTTTCATTCACGGCGCATCGCCTCCATCGGTTTCATTCTTGCCGCCCTGTAAGCCGGGATACTGCCCGATATTATCCCAAGAAGTGTCGCGAACAATAAAGCTACAATCACTAGCCTTGGCGTGATAGCGAAAATTACCGCTCCCATGGACGCCATGTACTCGTTCATATAATATATGAAGATCCCGCCCCCTGCAATGCCAATGATCCCCCCCAGTATCCCCATAAGTGCTGCCTCCCCTACTGTCAAATAAAGAATGTCTTTTACCTCTGCGCCCATTGCTTTCATGAGCCCGAACTCTTTTGTTCTTTCTGAGACCGACATCAGCATCGTGTTCATAATACTAAGTCCTCCAATGATGGCTGCAAGCACGGCCGAGCTTAATGTTATTAAACTGATAACCACCATGGATTGTTCTATCTGTTTCCTGAGCTGGTTGGGTGAAAACGTCGCGACATTTTCAACATTCAGCTCAATTCTTTTTGCAAGGTCATCTGCATCGGCATCAGGCTCAGGGATGACCCAGATGTATGTCAGCGTGTTATCCATGTCGTAGAATTTCTGCGCCGTATCAAGGGGAACACCGATTATGTAATCAAAATCCGTACCCGTGAATTCCATTATCCCGACGACAGTGAAATTCCTTGTATGTGTGATTGTCGAGGCACGAACGAACCGCTTGGATTTTACCTCGATCTCATCTCCTGCATGAAGTTTGCGCTGTCGGGCAACATTGCTCCCGATAACTGTCCTGTAACTATCCCCGGGAACAAGGAGCCTGCCTTCCGTGAGTTTAATGTCTTTCAAGGTGGCGGCCTGTTTTTCAGGCTCCAGGCCCACGACAAAATTCCCAAAAATCCCGAGGCTTTCCACGTCATAAGGCATCCACAATAATCCATAGGCATCGAGGACGCCAGGGATGCTTTTGACTTTACTGACCTTGGAGTCGTCAAGGCTCCCGCCAAAGAAACCGCTTTCCGGCAGCACATGAATCTTATCCGCCATGAGGCTCAATCCCCGGTCAACATGGAGATTGAAGTATTCCGACATCCCTCCCATGACCATTACCGCAAAAATCCCAAGGCCTATACCGAACACTGTTAAGCCTGTCCTGAGTTTTCTCTGAATTATGTTCCTGAGAATAAGGTCAAGCATCCGGACACCTTCCAGCCAGGCCTTCAATTGCATTATTCATACCGCAGCGCCTCCATCGGGCTCATTTTAGCTGCCCTGTAAGCCGGATAAGTCCCTGAAACGATGCCAAGTAAAGTGGCGAAAGACATGGCTATTGCAAGAAGCCTCGGGGTAATTACAAAAAGAACTACCGCAAAATTGCTGTTCATATAATACACAAGGGCTGCACCGCCTGCTATTCCGATAATGCCGCCTATCACTCCCATGAGCGCCGCTTCCCCGACCGTCATGAAAAGTATGTCTTTTGTTTCTGCGCCCAGAGCCTTCATAAGCCCGAATTCTTTTGTCCTTTCAGATACCGACATCAACATCGTGTTGGTGACGCTGAGTCCCCCTATGATGGCTGCAAGAGCCGCCGCGCTTATCGTTACCAGGCTGAAAATGATAAGGGCCTGCTCTATCTGTTTCCTGAGCTGCTCGGGTGAGAACGTCTTTACTTTCTCAACGTTCAATTCTATCCTTTTTGAAAGGTCTTCAGGGTCCGTATTGGGTTCAGGGACTGCCAGGATCATTGTTACACCGTTCCCTAACTCGTAGAATTTCTGCGCCCTGTCAAGCGGTACGATAACGCCGCTGTCAAAAAAAGACCCCGTGTATTCCATTATTCCGACTACCGTGAAATTCCTTGTATGGGTTATGGACGCCGCCCTCTGGACTTTCTTTGATTTGATCTCAAGTTCGTCCCCTACCTTCAGTTTGAATTCACGAGCAATGCTGCTGCCAACGACAGCCCTGTAACCGTCCCCTGTAACAAGGTATCTCCCACCTGTCAGTTTTGTATCTTTCAATGTAATTTGCGTTTTCTCAGGAGGAATTCCAATGACCACATTCCCGCCACCGAATCCGAGGTTTTCAGGGTCAAGAGAAGCCTGTAACAGGCCGTAGGCATCCGAAACCCCTGCGACCCTTTTAACTTCCCTGACCGTGGATTCGGTAAGGCCGCCTCCTAAGAACCCGCTTTCAGGCATCACGCGGATCTTGTCTGCTGTCAGGCTGATGGACTTGTCAAAAGTGAGATTGAAATTCTCAGACATGCTGCCCATGACGATAACCGCAAAAATACCGAGGGCTATACCGAATACCGTAAGCCCCGACCTTAATTTCCGGTGAGTGATATTCTTGAGGATAAGATCAAACATTACCCACCTTTTAACCGTCTTGCGGCTGCCAGTAATGCTATGATAGAAAGAAGCGCTGCGAATCCGGGGGTGCTTTTTGCCGGTGTGGTTGCCGTAACAGAAGGTATCTCAGGAATCCGCAGAACGGTTTCATATTTATCGAGCGTGATATCTTCCTTATTTGCAGCCCGTATCTCAACATCATAAGTCCCGGGTGCAAGTCCTTTCCATACTACTCCCGCGGTATCTTCTTTTCCAGATACGAGTATCTCTTCGACCTGCTGGCGGAAAACCTTTGTTTCGTTTGTTGCCCTGTTTATTGTCCTGACGACTATGAAGCCATCAAACGGCACCTGGGACTTGCCGCGCAGCGTCACGCTGGCGCCGTATTCATCCACCTGCACATCATCGGGGAGGATCTCGACATCCTGATTTGCCGTGAAATAAGCTATATATGTATTGACAAGGGGGGACGCATATAACCTGTGCGTATATATTTTTGCCCTGACCGTATATTTTTTGGAATCGGTAAGCAGAAAAGGCCAGGATATCTTGATCTCAGTATTAGTGGTGAGAGTCATATCTTCTTCGGTCTTTGTGTAAACTATATCGTTATTATCCAGCAGCTCAATTTTTATATCGGTCGCACTGGGATTAAAGGGACGCAGCAATAACTGTACGCCGCTGTTCGTGGGTGAGAAATCAACCACATGAAAACTTGGTAAAGAGACAGTACCATACGAAACCTGGTAAGACATGGATGACTGGAGGCTGCTTTCATCGTATAAACTGACCTTTGCGGTGTAGTAATCGTGTTGGGGTTTTTTCTCCCAGATAATCACCTTTGTCAGAGGTTCGCCTGCCTTTATGTCAAAGGGTGCTTCGTGTGATTCTACCAGGCTTCCCGCGTAAAAAAGCTCAAAAACCGCTTTCCCCTGGAAATCCCGGGTGGAATTGAAAGTAACATCCGCGCTTGTGAAATCAGAAAAAAAATCCGATATTTCAACCCGTGCCGAGGCTGAATTAACAAGGGCAAAAATAAATAAGACTGATAATACGAATCGATTAATTAGCTTTCTATTGTTTGAATACATAAAACTCCTTGTGATATTTAATTCGATTTGCCATAAATGCTTTCTCTTTTTTTGTTCAGTTTAATTAACGTCTGTCATATTCAATAATCTTTATATGCATTTTTCATCTGTTTGGAAACTTTCATGGTGAGATATATCAAACTCGGTATTTCTTTTAATGGATATTTCATCATGAATGAAATACTTTTTCCCGGAGATTTTGCATCGAAATACAATGAATTGAGATTCTTGAAGAATTCTTTTAAAGGAAGTTTCGTGGGAAGCTCGGTATGAATAAAATCAAAAAGATCATAATCAGTGGTAATGAGACTGCTTTTAACTTCTTCATAAAAATCTGTCCCTGGTAAAGGAGTAAGAACGGAAAAGCTTGGAAAACTGAGTTCTAATCCCCTGCAGTATTTTATAAAATCTTTAAAATCTTCTTCGCTAAAATCCGGTCTTACAATGAACGAAGCATATATCTCTATATCATTTGATTGCAGTATTTTAACTGCCTCTTGATTATTTTCGACAGTCGATCCTTTATTTATATATTTAAGATCTTCATCCCTGAAAAATTCAAGCCCTACAAAAACCCTTTCCAGTCCTATATCTTTCCATATTTTTATAAGTTCCGGATTTTTTACGATCGTATCGCTTCTTCCATAAAGGAAATAACGTTTTTTGATCCCGGCTTCCTTAATCAGTTCAGCAAGGATCTTCATCCTTCTGGCATCGACCATAGATTCATCATCGGCAAAAAAAACATATTTTTCCTTGATCTGAGATAGCTCCCTGACAATGTTTTCCGGCTTTCTTTTCAGATACTTCCCGCCTGTGAGCTTCCACAGCGCACAGAAATTGCACCTGTTTGGACATCCCTTTGATGTGCGTATCGATGCAAGCGGTCTCATCCATTCGCTGAAATAATGTTTTCTGTATTTTTCTGTCAGCTCTCTTGCCGGAAAAGGAAAAATATCAAGGTCAGTTACCGGTTCGGGTGGATTCATTACCCGCTCTTTACCTTTCAAATAAGATATCCCGGCGATTCCATCAAACGGTCTTTTAGAAACAAGTCTTGAAATGATCTCCCTGAAAACAAAAACTCCTTCTCCCATTACTACAAGATCGATGTCGGGAGTAAAGAAATCGGCAGGTACCACCGTTGCATGATGACCGCCAACAACGGTAAAGATACCCGGATCAATAGTTTTAATTTTATTAAAAAGTTTTTTGACTGTATTCACATGAACGGTATATGCTGTGATCCCGACAACATCCGGTCTGAATTTTTGCATTTCCGAATCAAGGTCTTTGTCAAGTCGCATATCAAGTATTCTTACTTCATGACCGCCTTTGACGCCGGAAGCTAAATATTCCAGAGCAAGTGGCTCATAAATGAATACATCCTCTCCACCAATCGTTTTCTGTGCCTTTGCTGGCTGTATCAGTAATATTTTCATAGTATTATACTCCCAAGTGTTTCTTAACAAAGACACCGATTTCATTTATCGCCTGTCGTGCCTCTGGTAATGAGAGTCCAGTGGACTGAAAAACATGCCACATGCCGTCCCAAACCTTTAACGTAACATCTACCCCTGCATTTCTGGCTTTATCAGCGAATCTTGTTGAATCGCTGAGCATAATTTCATGGCTGCCAACTTGAATCAGCATTGGCGGAAGCCCATGCAGGTCAGCATAAAGAGGTGATATTAATGGATGGCAGGGGTCGTTGTTTCCTATGTAAAGTTTAATCATGGAAAGCACATCAACGGTAAGCATCGGGTCTATATTTGCATTGGTCTTTATTGACCCGCCACTCCAACTCAAATCTGTATCTGGTGATAAACAAACCACCGCAGATGGAAGAGGGCTTTTTTGGTCTCGAAGCGAAATGATAGAGGCTAAACATAAATTTCCTCCAGCGGAGTCTCCTGCAATAACGATATTATGCGGTGAAATGCCCTCATTTAATAACCATCTATAACCTGCAATAGTATCATCCAAAGGAGTAGGGAACGGATGTTCGGGTGCTAAACGGTACTCCAGTAATAAAACTCGAACATTACTCGCTTCTGCTATATACGCAGCCAGTGCCCGATAAGTATTACATGAACCCATAAAGTGCCCGCCACCATGTATATATAATATTACTTTATCCCTGGTAGACTTTAAGGGTATAATCCATTCCGAAGGAAGTCCTCCCACACTTACAGGTAATACCTCAATGTTTTTAGGTAATCTAAGCCATCTGGCATTCTTTTTGACATTGTTTTCTATTTTCTGACGAAGTTCCAATACCGGTGCATTCCAGGAGTTCTTATACATTTTTCTTATTATAATGCGGTCTATATAACCTTGCCAGCTTACCATTCTTTTACCCCCCATCCTACCAGTAATATTTTCATGATATTATTCTCCTTGCGCATTTCAGAAATATTTTTGCCAATTTATTTATTTTCATTTGTTCCTCCTCTTCATCCCCTGTAAACCTTCCCCTCATCGCCGTCAACCGTAAGCTGTTCCCCATCCTTCAAAGTCTTCATCACTCCAGGCACATTGACCACGGCCGGGATACCGTATTCCCTTGCCACGATAGCGCCGTGGGATGTATAACCTCCAACTTCCATCACAAGAGCTTTTGCTCTCAGGAAAAGCGGTGTCCATCCAGGATCTGTGGATGGGGCGACCAGGACATCACCGGTTCGAAGCTTCGTGTTCTCACCCGGATGATGAACGATCCTGGCAAGCCCGCAAGCACGTCCTGCGGCAACGCCAAGACCTTTCAGGACACGCCCGTGTGCTTCAGGAGAGCGCAACAACGGCTGCGGCGTCTCATCTATGATAACATCCGGTGGTTCAAGTTTAGATAATTCCTCCCACCTGTCTTTTCGTTCAGAAATCAGCAGCTTCAATCCCTTGCCGTCACAGTATTCACCAAGGATCGCAATTATTTCAGGCAGGGAGCAGTGATATACGTCAGCCTGCTTTTCCAGTATCCCTCTTTCCACCATCCTGCGACCTATATCCTGAAAAAGCGAACGCGAAGGTTCAACTGTCTTTACAAGGACTGATCTTGACATTTCCCTCATCTGGGCGCCTTTTACCGCCTGGGCTGTCCACATATTGAGCTTCAACCGCCTGAGACCCCATTTGAATTTACCTGCGATCTCTTCTTCCACGGCTTTCTTTTTTGCAGCTCTTGCCTCCCTGTAATCAGGATTTCCAAGAGACATTACCTGCGCCCTTATATTCTCAAGCAGGTACCGCGGATCCTCGCTCCATCTCGGGTTCATTATTTCGCTCTCATAAACTCCCCTGTGCCCGAATTCCTTAAGGAATTCCTCAAACTCTTTCATGAACACGGAGTCTTCGGGGATTGCATCCCTGAAAGCTGACGGATCGAAGTTCTCTGCTGTGAAGTAGCGAAGAGCAGCACTGTCATTTCGCACGATCTCAGCAAGGTCTGTCAACCTGTAACCATGCTGCGCGCTTGTCATATTTTCTGAAGCTCCAGCCAGGAGACTGTTTGCCATTGAGTAACCCCGTCCCGGGAAATCCTTATCCAGTATTTTTGCCATCATCTCAAAAGGATATCCTGCTGAAGAAGTAAGGATCATGTAGGGAGGCCCGAAATTTGCAGAACTTTTTCTCATCTCGGAAATAATGGAGATGAGTTCCTGTTCATCCATATCCTTGAAGTCCAGCCGATTCCATTCTTCGGATTTCTTCCACATATCGTCAAATAGTTTCTTAGCAGAGATCTGGATCCTGAGAATATTGGCCATAAGAACCATTCCACGTAAGATGCGTCCGATTCCCTTCCATCCACCACGGGGATTCCCGGGCGAGACTTTTATTTCAGGCTGGTGGCCGCCCATATATTCATTTAACATCCCAGGCAGCATCCCCAGTGCGTCATAAAATTCCCACTGGAGCGCGGACAGGTTGAAATAACCCCGTCCCCTGTAAAGGCGGACCCAGTTCAATCCTGATGGCACATGGTAACCGGTGGCCCGAAGCTGGGCGTTCATCATCCTTGGGAGGAGGCAGCTTAAAAGGTTCCATGAAAGAGTGGAAGGTACCTGGGGCATGACATCCTTAAGGTTTGCATTTGACCAGATCACAGGCTGGCCCGCCATCTCAGGGAAACCCGGTTCAGGCATACCTGTCACTGGTCTTGCCTGCAGGACAAAGAATTTTTTGCCATCATTTGCCCATTCTATATCCTGGCAGGCGGCATTAATCCCCAGGGCTTCATAAATGCGAAGTGTCAGAAGTCCAAGTTCGGTGATACTGCTATCACTGAGAACCTGTTTTTTCCTGTCGTCCTCGCCTGTGATTGTAAGTTCAGTTCCCCCTGTTGTCTTAAGTTTCGTGAATTGGGACTTGCTGCCAATTTTTTTCTCGATGATCTCAGGCAGTATCCTTCTTGGATCTAACGTGTATTCATCAGGTTCAACAGCGCCGCCCACCACCGACTCCCCCAGGCCGAAATTAGCGCTGATGGCGATCCTGTCGCGCCTGCCAGTCCGCGGATCGCAGCTGAACGCCACCCCGGCGGAAACAGCAGGCACAAGTTCCATGATAACAACGGCAGTCGCCACATCATCATCAGTCAATCCCATTTTGCGCCTGTAGGCGACAGCGCGGGGCGTCCACAGGGATGCATAGCATCCCCTGATCGCATGAACGACATTCTCAAGACCCCTTACATTCAGGAACGATTCATGCACTCCTGCAAAGGAAGCGCGGGCTGAATCCTCGGCGGTTGCTGATGACCTAACAGCCACAGATTTGTCAAGAAGTCCCATGCTTGCAAGCTGCTCAGCAAGCTCCTTCCGCACTGCATCGGATAAACGACCCCCGTTGATCTTCCGCCTGATACCTTCCAGCATTTTTTCGCTTTCCAGCGCCTCTTCTGCCTTAATGGAAGCTGCTGCATGAATGAATTCTGCCAGTCCGTTATGCTGCAGGAAATCCTGATAAGCCCTGGCAGTCAGGACACCGCCCGCTGGAACTAAAAAACCATAGCGGTTCAGGCTGCCCAGATTCTGCCCTTTGCCTCCGACTTCGGTTATCGCGGAATTGGCGGATTCTTCCCAGTTGAGGAAATAATGTTCTTTCATTTATTCAGTCCCCATTTCACTCCATATCCCTCGTTCTTTATTTTTTATCTCAGTTGGATAATTCCATAAAAGATCGCCTCAGGTCGAGGTGGACATCCAGGCACATACACATCCACGGGTATGATCAGATCCACGCCTCTTATGACCGAGTATGATTCGCGGTACGGTCCTCCCGTGTTGGCGCAGCTTCCTATTGAAATCACCCACTTGGGTTCGGGCATCATTTCGTATAGCTGTTTCACCCTGGGCGTCATCCTTTTGGTCACTGTACCCATTACAAGCATCAGGTCTGCATGCCTTGGACTTGCCCTTCCAACTTCCATTCCGAAACGTCCAAGATCATGATGCGCCATACCCATAGACAATCCCTCAAAAGCACAGCAGGCAAGCCCGAACATCAGAGGCCAGAGAGAACTCAAACGTGCATAGTTCAGTATCTGGTCAACAGTTGTTAGAAGTATATCCCCCTCTCGTTCTCTTGCCGCAGCAAGTGTGTTAACAAGGTATGTATCTTCCAGTTTCTCCACTGCTGTTTCATGCTTTTTGTCAGCAATTTTAATTTTTGTAGTATCTATTGTTATCCCCATAGTCTCAACTCCCGATGCCTTCAAATATCATATCGATTTTTATTGATATGTCTTCAGAAAATGAATAATCGCTCTGTGACCACAGCCATTCCATCAGCGACGCAAAATATACCCCGGTTATATTTCCAGCAGCTTTTTTTATATCTATGTTCTTTTTCACTTCTTTTGTTCCAATACCTTTTTCAAGAAGATCACACAGCAATATATTGAGTCCGGTGCTTTTCCTTTCATCATAACCATAGCGCCTCATGTGCTCAAAGACAAATAGTTTTGTAAGTTCCTTGTCCTTTTCATTGCTTTTTGCTACCAGGACAAGGACGTTCTTTATCTTTTCCCTGACAGATGTATTTGTTTTCAATTCTTTTAATACAATATCATAGACGAGTTCTTCCTTCTGTTTCGCAAAATCCATGAGGAGGGCTTCTTTGGTTGGGAAATAATTGAAAAATGTACCTTTGCCTATCCGGGCTTTTGTTGTTATCTCATCAACTGTTGTGCTTTCGAAGCCTTTTTCTTTGAATAATCTCCCTGCAACCTCGAAAATCTTATTTTTCGTTTCTATTTTCTTCTTTTCCCGCAAGGAAATATTCACATCATCTCTATCAATCATGACCGTAGTCATATATGACTGTGGTCATATTTAATAATTTTGGTTATCAAACCGGAAAATTATATTGAAACCACAGCACCTTTAATTAGACCACTTTTCCATCCTTAATACGTATTATCCTATCCGCTTTCTCTCCCAGTTCAGGCTCATGTGTCACCATGACAATGGTCTGTCCCTTCTTATTTAATTCCCGTAACAAATCAACAATCTGGTGGGCAGAAATCGTATCCAGGTTAGCTGTTGGTTCATCCGCCAGTAAAATGGCGGGCTCATTGGCAAGTGCCCTGGCGATTGCCACACGTTGCTGCTGCCCGCCGGATAATTCATTGGGTTTGTGTGACAACCTGTTCCCGATACCTACAAGTTCCAGAAGCGAGGCCGCACGTTCATATTTTCGTCCGTCCATCATCATGGGAAACGCGACATTTTCAAGCGCGTTCAGTTCCATGAAAAGTCTAAAGAACTGAAAAACAAACCCGATTTTTTTCAGGCGGAAATCCGATCTGTCATTCTCATTTAATGAGGATACTTCCACACCATCGATATCAATATTTCCGGATGTCGGCACGTCAAGGAGCCCGATCATGTTCAACAACGTGGATTTACCGCTCCCCGAAGGACCCATGATCGCCACGAACTCACCGGCGTCTACCCTCATATCTACTCCACGAAGAGCAGATACTTCGACATTGCCCATATTATAGGCCTTCTTGATCCCTTCAAGTTCGATCAAACTATCCACCCCATATTGCTTTTATGATATTCGTTCTTGAGGCAATGATAGCAGGATAAATCCCGCCTATTATACATGTCACTATTATGGATAGATCCGCGCCCATTATCGAACTTATTGAAATTCCAGGAATTATGACAAGTTTCATACCATATTCTGGCGTAACTATAAGAGGATTCTGCTGCATAAAGTTCACAAGGGCAAGACCGAATACAGTGCCAAAAACAGTCCCGATGATTCCCAGGAAAAGGGACTCGGTCAGATATATCTTCAGTACCATGGAACCTCTTGCGCCTATCGCTTTTATCACTCCGATCTCCCGTATCTTGTTTTTTACTGTAGTATATATTATCAAACTTATCGCGATAGCTGCGACAAATATGGAGATTATCGATGTAAGAAAGGTTATGACGCCGAAGGTTTCTATCATTCCGGCGGTGCCCGCGGATAGCTCCTGCCATGTCTTTACATTGAGAAGAGCGGTCTCTTTCTTAACAAGGGTCTGAAATTTAACCGATTCATCGCGATTCTCAAGCCTGATTAAAATATTGGTGGCATCTTCTTTTTCCACAAGTTGTTTGACCGTGTCATATGTAGCAAGTGTTGCAAATTGGTCAAAATCAAATGTTCCGGTGCTGATAACACCTTTGATATTGAATTCAATCGGCTTTCTGTCCTTATAGTGTATAAGGACAGTATCTCCAACATTAACTTTAATAACTTCTGCCAGAGAGGATCCTATCAACAAATCATTTTTGTCTCTATCGTCAAGGAATTCTCCTTTCTCCACGGTTTCAGCAAGTGTTGAAGCTTTCTCTTCCAGCGATGGCCGGATACCTATGATTGCGATCCCAACGCGTTCGGTTCTTGATTCGATTTCCACATTTCCTGAAACTCGCGGAGCTACTCCGACAACTCCTTTCATATCTGCGACTTTTGATATTATGCTCTCAGATCTCGCAATAACTGTATCACCGGTGTTTGGCTGTATCTGTATATGTCCAAGAATTACATCGACTGCGTTTCCAACAAATGCATCTTGCATCCCGTTATTCAAAGCTGTGGTAAAAAGAGGACCTGCAACCCCTATGGTTATGGCAAAGATAACCATTAGTGCCTCCAACCTCCTTTTTGACAGGTCTTTAAATGCCATAAATAGCCATGCTTTCATAATTTAACGTTTTCTCCGCCAGAAATAAATTCCACCCGACACTGCGATCATACCCAAAATGATTGGAAGACTACTTTGTCTATCAGCCGGATTGACTATTACTATCAGATCTTTCTGGATCTCGTGGGTTCCGAAATCGTCTTCGTAACTTATCCGTAATATGCCTGTCACTTTCCCGCTACTGGCTGGATTTATTGTAAAGATGGCGTTGGAATAATCATCCTTTTTTATTTCCCCAAGATATGCAAGCGTATCACCTTCAAGCGCCGATTCGATGCTGGCAGTCACACCTTTGGCATCCCCTGTTCCCGTGTTTTCAATCTTAATGGTCAGGGTAAAAGGTTCATTTTCTTTTATTCTCGCAGGTTCTGTCGTCTTCTTTGCAATATCAAGTTTCGCCCTGCCAGCAGCAACTATTCCCATCAACTTTGTCTCGTTGTATTCAATTCCCCTCTCATCCATATAATTGAGAATGAGTTCCATTTGATAATTCTTAGCCGGTGCATCCTTTTCTATTGAAAACAAGAATTCAGATTCTTTCTTTAAACCTTGAGGGATATCTTTGAAAATATGTTCGGTACTCGATGAAACAGGAACAAGTGATTTGTCCATAGGGTTCAGCTTGATTTTCAACCATTTGATCTCGTTATCCCCTACATTTTCAAATTCAATCACAGCTTTGAATGCCTCACCTGGTTCGACTTTCGAACCATTTGTTGCGACGGAAAAGTTCTTGATCTCTACAAGCGTATCGCCCATGATCTGCAATGTGATTTTTCCATTGAATTCTTTATCTGTGTCATAGAATATTGTATATGGAATGTCATATTTTCCATATTTTGCATTCCTATCCACATCGATCTTGAAAAACGTCTTTTGCGACATATATGGACCGAGATCGAAATAAGGTGTATATTCATCCCCGGAGCCTGATGTGCCTATGAGATATCCCGGATAACTGAGTTCCCCGAGTTTATTATTTGAAGATAAGGAAGCTGAAAAAGGGTATCTCAGGAATAGATGTATATTTATCTTATTCGCTGGAGCATCCTGATTATTGAGCAAAGTGAATTCTATGCCTATGTTCCTATCACCCGGCGTTAAATGGGGAACAGAAACCACGGATGTTACATTGAACTGAGTCATTCCTTCGGACTGCGCATATGCATTATTTACAAAAATCAATATGATAGCTAAGAATACGAACTGAATTTTTTTCATAATTTTTCCTTTTCTTAATTATTGATTGAATATTTTTTTCAATTTGGAACTGGCTTTATATTTTACCAATATCATTGGAAGATTTACTTTTTCTTCTTTATTTTGAGTAAAGTTCTGGAAGCTTTCATCGGTACTTCTCAAATCTATTTTGATGTCTCCTGTGATGTCTAAATTTTCCGTTATGTACGAAACCTGCCTGGATTCCAGCTTTTTGAAATTCAAATAACAAAAAGGGCATGCTGTTACAATATTTTGGGCAGGTTCATTCTGCAAAAGAATATCTAATCTTTTCATAACGTATTCTTTATCGTACAGGGGCATCCCTCCTCCGGCTCCGCAACATTTAGGGGCATTCGTAACATCAAGTGAAGTAGATGCCTGCTTGAATATTGACATGACATCTGGGATTATTTTTTCGAATTTCTTATCAGTATTATAAATATGACATGGTACCTGGAAAAATACTGGTTCTTTCAGATTGCTTTCAAGCTGATTACGAGCTTTGTGAATTATTTCTAAAATGTGATTAACTTCAAACTTTGCTCCTGCCGACCCATTATGACTTTTTAACATATTATAACAGCCAGGGCATAAAGTTATTATTTTATCAAATTTATTTAAAATAGATATATTTCTTTTCGCAATGATCCTTGCATCCTGGATGAAACCCAGATTATTAAGGATATTCCCGCAACAGGGTTCATCATCCAATACTGTAAAGTCTATGCCTGATTTATCAAGGAAACTCACTACCGAATCCACAATTTCAGGTAACTTGTGTCTTATCGTGCATCCAATGAATAAAAGTGTTCTATTTTTTTCTTTCTCAATCCCTTGAGTTTTTGTAGCATTCTTATGAAGTCCCCCATTCGAAGAATAGGGATTTCCATTTTTCTTTATATTGGATAATATTGCCTCATAATTCCCGACTGGTTTTGTTTTATTCAATTGAGCCCTATATTTAATGACAAGCTCAGTTTTATCAATTTCCGCCGGACAAATTTTAGTACAATGGTGACATAAATTACATTCCCTGAAAATTCCTGACAGATCATCAGGATTATTTCTTTTCGTATTTATTATTGAATCGATTGCGTTTATTTTTCCTTTAGGGGAATAAACCTCATTGCGGTATACTGAATAAACCGGACAATGAAACATGCACATACCACATTTATAGCATTTATGAGTTGCTTTTACTTCATTCAAATAAAACACCTCTGTTCAAGATATTATTGGGGTCATATTTTTCCTTCATGTCCAACAGGTATGCCCATCTTTCTTCGGGGAACATTTTTTCTGCGAACTGTCTGACATACCCACCATATTTATAGAGCATTCCGCCCACCTCAATTGTTTTTTTTATCATTTCATGATTGAAAGTCTGGTGATACTTCAAATAATCCTTTGAGAGAAGTTCTGCTCCAAAATATGTTCCGAAAATTAAATCGCCTTTCTTTATTTCAGAAGGAAATGGAGAAAAGGGTCTTGTCTTTGAGTCTTCCGTGACTCTATGGGCCAGAATCAGGATCTGTTTGCTGAGCGTTTTTAAGCCTTGTTTCTTTACGTTTTTCCAGATCTTGTCAGAATATTCAAACATATCATACATATATTTTTTATCAGGATATACTATGTCGATAAAAACAGTTGATACCGGCGAATATCTTAACAGGAACGGGAACGAACGAATACGAACTCTCGATGCATATACGTTTTTTGCATGATTGATGTAATAATTCTCATCAATAAAAGTAGTTAAAAGCTTGCCCTTAACTTTACCTGCATCTACAGGCTCTTCAAATTTTTCCAGACGCACTATTGGCACGTTTAGAAGTTCATTATAAATAATACCATCAACACCATCACCAAAACCATTTTCACAAAATTTAAAGTAATCCTCCATCGCACTTTTTCTATCAGGATAGGCAAACCAGCTTTCATATGATTTTCCAGGATGGCTTGAAATCTTTATTTTTATTTTAGTGATTATCCCGATCTGTCCATGTCCATATAATATATTACTAAAAATTATATTATTCTTTTCCGAGTTACAGACTACTATCTTTCCATCCGGCAGAACGACTTCAAGTTCTTTTATCTGGTCCGCTGATGAACCTTTTATAAAAGAATGATTATCAAAACCTCCAACGCTGATGGCACCCCCAACAGTGCAGGTTGCACTGGATGGGGCCACGTCGAAAGTCAAATCATATCGTTTCAAAATATCGTACAATTCGATCCATGTTATACCTGCTTCAAAATATGCAAACTTTCCATGGATATCGATGTCCAGACATTTATTCAATTTCTTTGTATCTATTAATACTGAATCATTGGCAACTGATTCACCGCCTACTGTGGTGCCACCACCTCTGACAGTAATAGGAACATGGTAATCATTTGCGATTTTTAATATTGTTGATACATCTTCACTACTTTCCGGGAACAACACCGCAATTGGATCACCTTTGACGGATTTTCCAATATCAGATTCGTAACAAAAACCAGTAAATGTATCATACTGGATTTTTGTTCCTAATTCTTTGGAAAGGGTCTTCAAGAACACTGTTAATGGTTTCATGTTATCCTTTTCTGCTAATCGGTTTTCTCTTTCAATATTTTCCATATGATGACTATGTCTATGACAATTATACCAACGATAAATCGTGCCGGCGGATAGTTGAAGGTCTGTGATCCAAAGATTGCTATTTCAGCTATATACATGACGGCCTGGCCGAATAATCCGGCAGCGGCAGCTTGTATTCCCCAGTTGCGGCGGGCAATCATTCCAATCGATCCGGCAAGCATAAATATTGAGATGAAAAAACAGACCGCGCTTTTTATTAAAAACGTCATATCGCTGGCCGTTGAAGGAATATCCAGATGCTCTGCTCGCAGAGCATTAACATCGTTCTTTAATTCGATGACCGTTGTTATATACATCAGGCTGAAACCCAGAAGAAAAATAAGAACAATGCTAAAATAGATTCTATTTTTAGCATCTGTATTATATATTTCATAGTTTTTCATTTTCATCATCCGTATTAATTTTCTACATCTTGTTCTCTATCGCCTTCATGCGATTTGTATTTGTGATTATGTTTTTCCTCACGTTCGTGTGTCTTTTTCTCTTCATTGGGTTCATTGTGCTTTTGATTGTATTTTATCAGAGCTTCAATATTGAACGAAGTTGTCAACTCAGGAGAACCAAAGTAGGATGGATCAAACACAGGCCCGCTATAGAAGGCATAGGCGTCCCAACTTCCATTTTCATTCTGTTCGCCTATGATATGCTTTATAGCCTTATCAATAGACTTTCCTTCATATCCTATATTGAGCAATGCAGCAGTAGCAAGTGCTGAGTCCAGGTCATTTCCCCAGCTTCCATCCGGTTTCTGTGTAGATAACATATATTGTTTTAAAGTGCCAATGGATGGTTGAAGGTCTTTTACGCCGCCTTCAGAATATGCCTTTGTAATAACATAAGAATATACATAGGGAGAAGGATAAAATATCGTTCCATTCAGGAATGCTTTGTTCTTAGTTATATTGTTCAGGTATTTTACAACTCCTTCCGGATTCCTGTTTCTCAATGAATTAGCATATAGAATATCTGCATTAACGACAGCGTCATAAATATCCATTTTAAAGAACGCATACAAGGGGCTGTTTGGATCTAACCATTCATCATCAGTAATCTGTAAATTGAATACCCCTTCCGGTGACCTGAAATTCAATATATAATCAAGCGACTCATCGTTAATTGTTTCTCCACTTTCAACAATAGCAGAGAATGCCATTGCAGTATCGTCAGTATCAGGAGGGAAAAATGTGTTGCTTTTACCATAAATTCTCCATACACCGTGTTTTTCTCTGTTTTCAAGCAGATAATCCACTGTTTTTTTCCGCATTTTTTGCTCCATCTCATTGGGATATGTATCTGCCGCAAGGTTCAATGTATGAGCAATAAAAGTCGTATCAAACAAAAGTGGTATATATCTGCCGTCATTCATATTTGGCGAATCTGAGATATAACTTGGAAATTGACCGTTTGAAAGTTGACTATCATTCAAATAGATCAAACCCTGTTTGATACTATGATCTATAATCTTGTGATTTGTGTGTTCGCCAATGTTATCTTTTGCTGAAACCACCGGCACAGTGCTCACAAACAGTACCATTATTGCAATAGTAATAACATTTGCAATATTTACATCCATATATTTTCTTTCCATATTTTTATTCTCCTTTTATATACTGTAATATAATCAATTTCTTAATTTTAATGTCCAACTACCTGTTGAGAAAAAAGGCTAAAACAAGACACCGCAAAGGTCGCAAAGAACGCAAAGCATAGGAGCAATATCTTTGCGCGCTTTGCGGTGAAATTTGCCACAGGAGGTCTGTAGACATTAACCTTAACTTTCTTTATATCGGACATTTGTTATCACCAGGCACAATTATTTTTACAGGCTCTTCAGTGATCAAATCCTGTAATATTTCCGCAGATATTGTAAAAACCAGTGCACCTATTCCCGCAGCAATTAAGCAGACACCGGATACTCCGGCCGTAAAAGAAATGTACAACGGTATGGAAGCGGTTCTATATATCTTCAAAGCTTCAAATCCATTTCTTACTGTAGGGGAATTTTTAAAAAGTGAAAGAGCACGCAATTGGAAAAGATATGAACAAATTGGGATCAAAATATATGTTTCTTTCAAGTATCCTAAGATCCACGGCATTAAACTCAGAATTAATCCCAATGTCGAAAGAGTAATTATATACATGATCGAGATACGAATTCCTTTTTTCTGTACGAGATATTTTGCATTATTTATTCGATCAACTTCAATATCTTTTAAAGTACCAATTAAATTCAAAGTTGTGTGGTTGATAAGTATAGCAAAGAAAACAAGATAAATAAGTGCACTGATCTTATCGCTTGAAATAAGCGCCCCTAAGATTAAGCATGAAGCGACCATTGCTCCAAATAGAATATTGCCATATATCCCTCTCTTTTTAAAACCGGCTGAATAATATGTAGTTCCAATAATAATAATTACCACGAGAGCTGCGCCGTATAAAGAATAATAAGCAGTAGCTATTGTTACAATTAAGAAGATAAGAATGCTGATCATTAATGCTTCATACTTATTTATTCGACCACTCGGAAGAGGTAAAAATGGCTTTCCTATCTTATCTTCTTCTAAATTCAGATAGTCATTCACAATCTGACCTGCTGCCCATAATAATACGGGAAATAACATAGAAATAAATAATCGATCTAAAGCTGGAAAACCACCTTGAGCCAAAACCGCCCCGGTAAATCCTATTGCCGCTGGCACAAATAGGTTATATGGTCTGATCATCTTACAATATATTCCGATTTTTCTTAAAATTGACATATTTAATCCTCCATTCCAATCATTGTCCCTGAAAACTCTGGCATGACCTTCAAAGGAACTATTAAATCCAAATCAGGACTCCGGTTTAACATACTTGCAAGTAAATCGGTTATTTCAAGTATCTCAATCCCACCTTCATTGCTTTCGGCCAGATTCCGCTTGCATAGAGAACAGGATGTCGTTAATACCGAGCAACCGGTTTTTTTGGCTTCTGTAATCCTTGATCTTGATATCTCTCTGGAAATATCAGGATACATTATGCTTAAAGTACCGCCACCGCAGCAAAATGATTCATCTTTTGTCCTTGGCATTTCTTTAATAGCGAATCCCATCTTCGATAACAATTGCCTGGGTGCTTCATAAATGCCGAGATATCTTCCGAGCAAACAGGGATCATGATATGTTACCTGTATACCATTTGCAGGATACAAAGTACCAAGGTTATCATTTAAGAACTCGGTCAAATGAATGAATTCAATATTTGAATCAGTGCAATAGAATTCTTTAAAAACATGGAGACAGCCGGGACAATTAACTATTACTTTCTTCATTCCGATTTTCTTAAAAATATTCATATTATTCGAAATCTTTGATAATAAAAAATCCTTATGCCCAAATTCAAACACGGGCATCCCACAGCATCCAGCATGTTCTTTCAGTTCAGTAACTTCGAAATCAAGATAATTGAATATATCAAAAATGGATTCCAATGACTTCTTATTATTTTCGTTGATACAGCCACTGAAAAAAAGATAATCTTCTTTATTTTTATTTAACAGGTATAACCGTGGCCCAACACTGCCTTTTCTTTCAATAAATGCATTAATTACCGTTGGATTGTGATATAGATTGGAGACAAGATTCTTAATGATAATTGGGTCATGAAATGGATTATAATTTTCCAAAAATTCAGAACGCAATTCATTTATTATTTTAGGTGTATTGATACTCAGAGGGCAATGCTTGTAGCAATTCCCGCACATCGTACAGAGATAGAATTTTTTAATTAAATCAGGAGTTAACTTTTTTATGTTCTCTTTTAAACAAAATTGCGCCAGATAGAGTTTTCCACGGGCATAAGAGGATTCAAATCCCAGAATGCTCCTGACCGGACATATATCATGCGTATCTTTTTCCCTGCAGTAGCCACATCTGGCACATTTATGGATTTCTTGATCCAATTTGCTATCTAAACTCAAAATCTGACCCCCCATCAATCAAAGAATCTGGATTTAGAATATTATTTGGATCTATGCATTGCTTTAGTTTCCTTATGAATAATTTATAATTATTATCCAAATGATCTGTGAGGTGCCTGTTCCAGACATAACCCAGCCAATATGGGGCACCACCGTATGTTAAAAGTAGTTGGTCCATCCAGGCTTCCCAGATTCCCAAAACATCCTTCTTTATTTCCATATTACTTTCTTCACAAAAAATATTTGTCACAAAATTAGATGAAATCCCGTCGGAAAACGTCGCATTCATAAAAACTTTTATACCCAGATCTTTAATTCTATTAGATTCATAAAAATATTTTTCCGCCACTTTCACAGCATCCAGTAGCATACTGGGCGGTATCATATGACATGATTGCAGAAGCATCCCGTTTTTCATGAGTGATGTGACAACCTGGAAACGATTGGTCCAGAATCTCTTTGCATATTTTTCACCTATATACTTACCATCGTATTCTTTCATTACATTTTCCAATAGTTGAAAACCAGATGATACTACAGCTTCTGAAAAACCATCTATTATGACACTTATTCCGGCATTATTATTATGTTCAAAATTGGTTAGACTTGAAACCGTATCAGGATGACAATAAACCACCAATTGTTCCGGCTTGCATTTGATTTGTACCTCCCTTGCGGCTTTCAAAGCATTTTCGAGTTTATCAAAAACGTATGTTGAGAAGGAGACATTGTCCGGGATTGGCTCAATGCTCAATGTGACTTCATAAACTACTCCAAATATACCGTGAGATCCGATGAACAGACCTGCAAAATCTCCGCCATTACAATATCTTGCAAACGATAAGCCTTCTTTTAATGCCCCAGATCCTGTTTTGATTATTGAACCATCCGGCAAAATTACTTTCAGACCTATTATTTGATGTCCAATTGAACCATATTTTGTCGATCCGTATCCTATTGATGCGGTGGCTACACTTCCGCCAACGACTGCCGAACATCCGCTGTGAGGTCCCATAAAACGGGGTCTGAATCCTTTCATGGACAGTTCAGAAATCAATTGTTCCCAGGTAATGCCGGCTTGCACGGTGACAGTCAAATTGAATTCATCAATACTAATTAATTTATTGATTCTGGTCATATCCAGAACAAGCCCCCCATCTGTGAAAGGCATTCCCCCACCTGCTGCCGAAGTGCCACCTCCCCGTACATACACCGGGATTCTCCGCTGATTTGCCAATCTCAAAATATCCTGAATTTCCTTATCATTTCTGGGCTGAACAATAAAATCAGGAATCCCAAAACTGATTGGACCCGCATCTTTGGAGTAACAAACCCTCTCGAATAAATCGCAATTTACATTTTCTGCGCGTTCGTGCAATGAAACGTAAATGCCATTGTTCTCCTTCTTAGTTTGTATATTTTTTAAAATTTTCAACATGGATTTATTCCAGAGATCATTTTTTCATAACTTCGGTACCCATGGTCAGCAGAATCAAAGCCATAAAAGCAAATACATAATTTCTTCATTTTACCACCTCTATTATTTCATGCGTTTGATTTACGCACTGTATCCAACAATAAAATCATACAATATATAAAATTAATTATTAAAACTATATTACGAAAATCACGAATGTATTAATTATCAACTATTATTATTACGCATAATATTTTTAAAATGCGTTCAGCGCTGAAAACAAAACTTTGAGTATGTATCAATATCAAAAAAAAATATTCTTATTACGCGTAACACTGTTGAATTTTTGAAGCCATGAATGTTATACAACATGAAAATCAATTTGATCACCTCATCGGTCACCTAATAATTATTATGCGTAATACTTTTAAACGAGTTCAACGTTTAATGGGTTTGTAGGGTGCATATGAAAATTCGAAGAACAATCTCTATTGATAAAAACGACCTGGATACTTTGAAACCTTTTCTTGAGTCAAGCGGCGATAACCTGAGCATGGCCCTCCGGAAACTTATTTCAGATTATCGACAGCAGAACAAGACCAGGATAATGGATGAACAGCAGAGGAAAATCATGCTGAGAAATCAAATAATTGAGAACAGGATAGCTGCGCTTATCCCGGTGCCTCTTATCAGGTGGATGCTCAAAACGAATCTCGGTCTGCCTCCTCTGGGTACATTCAGGCCAATGATCGAGAAATTTCCAAAGCTGCTTGGAATAAAAGAATTCTCCCTGATTGAATATATGAAGATGATAAATTCATATGGCGATATTTTAGGATATCAGATAACACAGCATGTAGAGCTGATTCCCGAAACCAGGAATATACGCATATCATATGAAGCTGAAGATTCTGATCATCTAAGAGGGACGGTAATCATATTTTCATCACTGCTTGCCCATCATCCTTTCAATCTAAAAATCAAGAAGATTGTCGACGCCCCTAATCTTTTCATAATCGATTACGAACAATGCGGCAATGAAGAAGAGGCATATGGTTCGATAAAAAATCATTTTGGATGTAAACAACCGATGCTTGAAGAGATCCAGAACAATCTCTTATTCTGGATGAATCTTGTCCGCTTCATAAAAGCCGACAATTACGAAGATGTCATATTGAACAGGGATATCCTCCTGCGCCTGTTAAAATCACGAGATTTTTCAGATCAGCTCATTAATATAATATATAATATATATGGTGTTTCTGTTGAGGATACCGACTACGAACATATAAACAGGTATATCGAGGAATTATGCAAGACAAACGGGCTGATCCAAAACTTAGAATATGTCGATGATGAAATAAGGATATTTCATACTTTTGATAATATTAATATTATCAAATCCATCAATGACACTCTCATTAAGACCCTGGAAGCGGCGAACCAGCACTTCATACTCAAGAAAAATGGGAGAATTACGGTATTACGTCGAAATTCCCGCGAATAGTTGATTTTGAGTTCCGATTTTTCATCAGATTAAATCTTTTTTGGACCACCCTTCGAAAGCCTCATTGCCATGGCGTATCCGGCATAAATCCATAAAGGATACAGGGCAAAAAGAAGAATGACTAATATCTGGGGCACATCTTTTTTGTAAATTCCGGATATATTTGAGTGGAACATTAGCTCCGACCCGCTCAGATTATTGCAGATAAAAGGGAAAAAACAGGGCAGGATATCCAGATAAAGCAGCAAGCTGACAGAGACGAAAACGAGCACTACTGCCAGACCCAGTACTATTTTTACAGTTCTTGAGGACTGGCCGAAGAATGAACAGATCGCAAAGCCGGCAATAAAAAGCAGCGGCGGGTCTAATAAAAAACTCATATGATCCCGGCCTTATTCAATACCCTGAATATGTTAAGGAATATCCCGCGCATAGTATTCCTGAACCATGAAATACGTTCTTTGTTTTTCGCAGGAAAAGCCGCAATATCCATTTCCGAACACATATAACCGAGTATGTTTGCAAAGCCATACAATTCCTCGCCATAATCCAGTATGCTGTCGACAAACGGACCCACATTTTTCCAGTCTTTATAAACTGAGGAATCTCCAATTATGGTTATATCAGGTTTGCCGAAGGTATCTACAGCAAGCTTCACAAAGAGGTTTTTCATAGGATCAAGTCCCATTTTCTGTCCCCCTACAATGTCCACAGCAATGATGTTTTCACCTGCAATGAGAGTTTTTGTATGATTGGGATTAAAGTCTGCCTTAAGGCCAAGAATACCATCAGCAGATTTTATGCCATCCACTATCCCGAAATGCACGGGGAATTCTTTGATCATCTCAATTGTGACTTCATCTATTTCACGGTCAGTGTGATACTCGCGGAACTTGTTCTGCTCAGGTGTGACGCCATAAATATTTTTTATGGTAAGAGTATAATAGCACGAGATGTGGGTTTTATTTTTTGCAAAAGATATTCGAAAATCAGCATCCCTCCAGGTTTTTCCCACAAGATATGTACCGAGAGAGCTTTCGTGGTCCGGGGAATCTTTATAGACATGGGCCGTGACATCCATGGTCAGGTCTATTATGCGGTAATCAGTCGATTTAGTGTTATAACCTGCCGCTTTTGCCACTGATATGACATCCCTGTTAGTAAACCAATTACCGAACACATTTTGTGATTCAACAAGGGCTATGTTAGTATAACCTCTTTCAGAAATTTTCTTTATTAAGTGTTCTACGAGTACTGGTTCTGTTATAACGCTCAGATCCTCTATATTATAGAACATCATGAGATTTGGTTTAACTGCAATAAGAAAATCATTTTTTGTTTTTCCCGACTCTGCAAAGCGTTTTTCCAGCGCTGTCCAGAAACCGGCTTCATCAATTACCCGTTCTAATAAAGTAAATTTGTCACTGTCATCATCTTCTTGCGTGGTACGCACAACTACGTTTTCCATTCACAAATCCCTCCGTATTTCTCATCTAATAATCTAATATTCCATATCCAAGCATCACTAATCCGGCCACAAGTGTTATTGCCAGGTCTAAGGGCCAGTGGGCCACTATTCGCCCGGTGGGTGGAATATAGACCAGAAGATACCAGAACAAAAGCACGGCGCCGGCGAATCGCCATAGCCTTTTGATAGGCAGCTTGGGCATGGCGCCCCCGCCATCCAGTTCGTGTGCCCTGGAAAATCCATCTATCAGCAGGCCAAAACCTACGATCAGTGTTATTGCAATTACTGCGATAACCATGAACATTTCACTGAAAAGGTTAGGTACCCAGAATGCATATGCTACGAGATAAAATCCCGCAAATATAGTCCACAGCCACTTTATTTTCAAAATTCTAATGACTAAGTCCATCATTCACCATCAACTCCATAAAAGGTTTTTCAAGTCATCATCTACATGATGGTACTTAAATCATTCGCTCATTCATCATAATCAATCATGTTGTTGTTTTGACCTCGGTCTGAATAATATCCCAATCCTGAAAATGAATAAATATGGTTTTAAGGTTCAAGGACAATAAAATCTCGTGAATTTCAGGACAAAACAGTATCTACGCAAAAGGTTCGGGGATTATTACCAGAATACCATACCCGCTATGCCCCCTGATTTTACACGGCGCGAATGGGGTTTTATCTTTTTTGATGAACTCCCCGACGTCGTGATGCGCCGCCATAAGGCTTTTTCCTCCGAAGGGGAGGCGCTTGATTATCTCCGCGGGATGGTGCCGGCGCACGCGTACCATTCTGCTGCATATTACAGGTTCCCGGGCGCAGGGACGATGAAAGAGAAGCAGTGGGAAGGCGCAGATCTCATTTTTGACCTGGATGCCGACCACCTGCCGCAGAAGGCACGGTCTTATAAGGAGATGCTCGATAATGTGAAGAAGGAAACAAGAAAGCTTCTTGATTTCTTGCTCGAAGATTTTGGATTTTCTGAAAATAATATCAGCGTTGTCTTTTCAGGAGGACGCGGATACCATATCCACGTTCGCGACACGAAGGTGCTGCCGCTTGAAAGCGGAGAGAGGCGCGAGATCGTGGATTATTTGAGCGGGACAGGATTGGATCCGAAATATTTCTTTGAATCAAAAAAACTTGTAGTTACTGAAGGCAGATTTAAAAAAACTGAAGAATCAAAAAGAATAAGCTCATTTGATGAAACTTCTCAAGGATATGGGTGGGGAAAACGTATCAGCCAGTATTTGGTCCATTTTTTAGGAGATATTTTGACAAAAGACGACGCTGAAGCGATAAATATCACCCTCAATTTGATCAAGAATTTTAAAAAGAAACAGGCTTTGACACATAAGTTCCCTGAGGATATCGTAGAACGAATAATTCATATAAAAAGTGAAAACCAGAAAATTGGATTACAAAAGCTTGCAGAGGAAATTGGAGTTCATGAAGAAAATGTACGCGATATTTTAATAATAAATGATCTATGGGATTTCAAGAATGAAGCTATTGCTAAGCTGAAAGAAATCCAGAAATTAGCGAATAATCAGAAAGCCCTGGATATGATAAAAAAAGGTATTATTGATTTCCCAGCTACTACCTATATTTTTGATGCTATTGTTGAACAAGCAATTCAAGAAAATAGTATCCAATTAGGGGGTGGCCACACTGACGAACCCGTCACCGCCGACATCCGGCGTCTCATCCGCATGCCTTCTTCGCTCCACGGGGGCTCGGGAATGAAGGTTGTTCCCCTCACGCTTGCCGGATTTGGGAAATTCGAGCCGCTTGATGATGCTATCGTTTTCAGCGAAAAAGAGATACAAATAGAGGTCGTCCCTCCTCTTAAACCCCAGAATTCCCTTGTGGAGATGAAAGGAAAAAGCTTTAGGGTGCAGGAGGGTATCAATACCCTGCCCGAATATGCGGCAATGTACCTCATGTGCCGCGGAGCAGCCGAATATGCCTGATAATCCAAGCATTAACTTTAACAATATCCTGAGAGATGAGCGCAAGTCAAAACTTGTTCCGCTTGAGAGTGATTTTTATGATAAAGCGGCACAGCAGATACGCAGGCTTGAAGATGAAAAAACGAAGATCGAGGACACTTACGGCACAAAATATGCCATAATCGAGGATGAACTGAAAACATCGAGAAAAGCTTTTGAGAACATCATCGAAAGACGGACAAAAAAGATCATAACTGAAGCTTCACTTCGCGCATCATCGAAACAGAAAGAAAAACAGGATATCGATTCAATGACGCGGGAAGAGCGCGCTTTCTATAACCGGCTGCTTGAACTCATGACCGAGTACCGCGGGGAGATCCTGGAGAAGGTATCCAACAAAAAAGAAAGAAAAGAAAAGCAAATGATTCCTTCCCAACCGGTTGAAAACAGGGAAAACAAACAAAACGATACTGCTTCAGAAGGCAAAAAGGATATAAGTAAAGAGTACATTGTGGTGCGGTTGCTAAAAGATATTCCGACTTTTGTCGGAGCAGATGGACGCAACTATACGTTAGCAAAAGAAGATGTTGCTGTTTTATCGGCGGTGAATGCGAAGGCATTGATCAGTCGCAATGCAGCCGTCCAGATAATAGTTGAAAGGTGATCATCATGAAAATGCCTAAAAAATTCAATACATATTGCCCTCATTGCAAGACCCATACACCTCATGTGGTGGAAAGGGTGAAAAAAGGACAGGCTTCCTCGTTAACACGGATAACAAGGCAGAAGTACAGACATACAGGTATAGGGAACTCAGGCAAATTCTCCAAAGTGCCAGGCGGAGACAAACCCACAAAGCGTGTGAACCTGAGATACAGGTGCGCTACATGTAAAAAGGCGCATCTTAAGAGCAAGTGTTTCAGGGCAGGCAAGTTTGAACTCGTGGAGTCTTAATCATGGAACCCAAAAGCAGATTCTTGAAAGTCAAATGTAACGATTGTGAAAATGAGCAGGTCATTTTCGGATGTGCAAGTAAGCCTGTCACCTGCCTTGTGTGTGGCAGGACCCTTTCTGAACCCACAGGCGGGAAGGCTTTTGTCAAAACCCAGATAATTGAGGTTCTTGAATAATGGAAAGAAGCGGGTGGCCCGAAGAGAGTGATCTTGTCGTTTGTACTGTTAAACGGGTCACGGATTTTGGTGCTTTTGTCGAACTGGATGAATACGGGCGCAAAGAAGGCTTAATCCATATTTCTGAAGTGGCTTCTGGTTGGGTCAAATACATCAGGGATCACGTAAGGGAAGGCCAGAAAATAGTATGCAAAGTACTTTATGTCGATACCACAAAACATCACATCGACCTTTCACTTAAGGATGTTAATGAACATCAGCGGCGCGAAAAGATCCAGGAATGGAAGAATGAGCAAAAGTCCGAGAAATGGCTTCAATATGTCGCCAAAACCACAAAAACCAGTAAGGAAGACCTGGATAAATTAATTGATCTCCTTTATAACGAGTTTGGGAGCACTTATGCCGCATTTGAGAAATCGAGATTTGGCGATGTTTCGGTCCTGATAGGAATTGGCATCCGAAAAGAAATCGCCGAGATGATAAGAAAAGTCGCAATAGAGAACCTGAAAAAACCGCAGGTTGAAATTGCCGGTTATATTGACCTTATGAACCCGCTTCCTGACGGTATAGAATACATACAGAAAGCATTAAAGGCCGCAGGTGAGATCGAAGGTGAGGATGTCAGTATTGAAATAACATATACAGGGGCGCCAAGGTACAGGCTCCATGTAATAGCCCCGGATTACAAAAAAGCCGAGAACATCCTCAAAAAGGCAGCACAGTCTGCTATCAAGATCATTGAAAAAGCAGATGGAACCGGTGAGTTCCATAGATACAGTGAACAAAATACGTGATCAATGGTTTCAAAAATAAGAAAATGTCAATGCGGGAGATACAGTCTTAAAGAAGTTTGTCCTGTATGCGGCAAGCTTACAAAGTACTCTCAACCCGCGCGATTTTCCCTTGAAGACAGGTATGGTAAATACAGAAGGATGGCAAGAGGTAGAGATGATTAAAACAACGATTTTACGGACTAAAAAACCACGATTAAAAAGCCCTATACTTGTTGAGGGACTGCCCGGGGTTGGCCATGTCGGAAAACTTGTAGCAGAGCATATGGTCGAGGAACTCGGCGCTAAAAAGATAATGGAAATATATTCTCCGCATTTCCCCCCGCAGGTCATCGTGCAGGATGACGGAACTATCAGGCTTGTCAGGAATGAGCTTTATGCATATAAATCCAAAGGCAAGCAGGATCTTTTGATACTGGTTGGCGACCACCAGAGCGCCACGAACGAAGGGCATTATGAGCTATGTGGCGCATTCCTTGATATTGCTGAAGAATTCAAGGTAAAGAGAATATACGCGCTCGGCGGATACGGTGTCGGGCAGCTTGTTGAGACTGAGACCGTCCTGGGTGCTGCGAATAACATAAAACTGGTGCGTGAGCTTAAAGAATACGGCGTGGAATTCAGGGCAAATGAACCTGGTGGCGGTATCGTCGGGGCTTCCGGCCTGCTTCTTGGTCTTTCAGAGCTTCGCGGGATTGATGCCGTATGTCTTATGGGAGTGACGTCCGGATACCTCGTTGACCCAAAAAGCGCCCAGGCGGTGCTGAAAGTCCTGTGCAAATTACTTGACATAGATGTGGATATGCAGGCACTGTCTGAGAGGGCATCAGAGATGGAAAAGATAGTTGCAAAACTGCGGGAAATGGAAGAAGGCAAAACACCGGTTTCATCAGAGGAGGATTTGCGGTATATAGGGTGAGAAAACCCTATGACCCAACAGTGCAGCCTCTGCAACAGCGAATCTGTTATCCCCCTTAAATTTTCCAAATCGACAGGCAAGAGAAAAAATCGCACGTTCATGCGATGCCAGAACTGTGACCTGATTTTCGTACCTGAAAGTTTCCATCTGGCTCCAGAGGAAGAATCTGCCCGTTACAGGCTTCACGACAATACGCTTTTGAATGAAGGATATGTCGGGATGTTTTTAGAGAAGATATCCCTGATACACAAATATTGCCTGGGTATTAATTCGGTCCTTGATTACGGCTGCGGGCCAGAGCCCGTTCTCTCGGAGTTGATGAAAAAGGGTGGATTTGGTTGTGATTTCTACGATCCTTATTTCTTTCCCGCATTCCCCGAATGTTCTTACGATCTTGTGATTTCTACAGAAGTATTCGAACATTTCAGGGATGTGAGGGCTGAGATATCCAAAATCATACAGCTTCTGAATCCTGGCGGTTTCCTTGCAATAATGACATCATTCCATGATCCGATAGTGGATTTTGAGAGCTGGTGGTACCTCGGCGATCCGACACATATTTGTTTTTTTAGTATGCGCACATTTGAGTGGGTTTCAAAGCAGTTCGGGTTTAAAATAGTATATACAAATAGAAAAAATTTCATCATTTTGCAGGCCCTTCAGGTAAATCTTATATAACCTTAAAAATGATAATGTATCGAGAGGAGTTTAATTATGGATGAAGTAAAGAAATCGTTTATGCAGGAATTTATGGATTTTTTGAACAAGTATGGTGTTATCGGGCTTGCCGTGGCATTCGTTATGGGAGCGGCGGTCACAAAACTTGTAACAGCGCTTGTGACAGACCTTATCATGCCAATAATAGGAGCAGTGATCCCAGGTGGAGACTGGAGGGCAGCAACACTGACTCTGGGATCCATCAAGTTCCTGGTAGGTGATTTTGTAGGAGCGCTTATTGATTTCATCATCATTGCGTTTGTGATTTATATGATAGTCAAGTCGATAATAAAAGAAAAGAAATGAATTTTTTAGGATTTTTAAAAAATCCTATTTTTTGACTTTAAACAATAATTCTTTATATCCTTGTGGCTATTAGAGGCACGAGGAATTGTATTGAATATTATCGGTGGCCCTGCTTCACAATTGCTTGCTGGAAGAGTTGCAGAAGAACTGGATTGTAATCTTCTGGTCGGTGAATTTAAAAGATTTCCTGACGGAGAATTATATACACGCATAATCGGCGATTTCGCAGGGGATGCCGTCACAATAATCCAGAGTACGGTTACAGATTCGGATTTTGTTTCACTGTTGCAGTTGATTGACGCATGCACGTACGCATCCATGATCAATGTCGTGATCCCGTATATGGGTTATGCGCGCCAGGATAAAATATTCAAGCAGGGTGAACCGATAAGCGCCCGTGCAATGGCGAAAGCCATTAAAGCAGATAATGTTTATACCATAAATATCCACGCTGAAAGCATCCTTAATTATTTTGAGGCAAAAGTAGTAAACCTTGATGCGACCCCTGTGATAGGCAAATATATAAAAAACATGGAACTAAAAAATCCCCTCGTGATCGCCCCTGACGACGGTGCTATCGGCCTTGCCCGCAGCGCATCGCAAGATCTCGGCCTGGATTATGATTTCCTGGATAAGACACGCCTGAGCGGGGATACTGTAACGCTTAAGCCAAAGAACATTGCGGTCAAAGGACGGGATGTTATTATCATCGACGATATAATCTCAACAGGAGGCACAATGGCAGAAACGATATCGCTATTGCGAAGCCAGGGAGCCCACGAGGTTTTCATAGCATGCGTTCACCCCGTCCTTTCAAGCAATGCAGTGCTCAAGTTATTCAAAGCCGGGGTTAAAGGGATTATCGCAACTGATACGATCGACAAAGGCGTAAGCGTTGTGAGTGTAGCGCCTGTGATCGCAGAAGCTATAAGAAATAATAGTTAGCTTTTACTCTTTCTTTTTCGACGGTTTTTCTCTCAATATCAAATCGTATGATTGTGGAAAATATGCAGGCTGTAAAACACTGGATTTTTCACTATCAACTAATTGTTGAAGGGCATATTCTATAGCATGGGTCCTGTTTGCAAATCGCTTCTTTTCAATCTGCAGGTCAACCCATTTTATCAATTCCTCATCAAGGGCTATACTGGTCTTAATTTTTGTCATGCTGCACATTATCTTTAATACCCAAAAAGTATTTAATAGGTCATTACCCTATTATACCTGATTATACCTTAATAAGGTACAATTGGAACGAGTGGAAAAAGACAATAAAGATTAAAAAGGTACCAATATGGTCATACTTGGATCAAGGGAAGAAAGGGTTAAGCTGCTCAAAGCAGGATTCACTGGCAAGGATATCGAGATACTTTATGTCTTCCTCAATTTATTTGAGGTCGTCGGGGTGGACTGGCAGGAAATGCCCTGACTTTAAAATGAATATGAATTAGCAGATTAGTGGAGGCAAATTTCACTTTTACTTCAACAATATCGTGAACGTATGCTTGTGTTCCTCTTCCTCGCCAAGAATCTCCTCAAATAACAGCCTTGTCGTTGAATCCTCTTTCCTGTCAGCAACTTTTATGATTTCAGTATATAGTTCAATGGCCTCATCCTCTGCCGTGAGGTCAAATCCGATCATCTCCTCAAGTGAGGCGCCCACATTGATCGGTGTTGGCTTTGTGGTTGGGGTTCCCCCAAGGTAGAAAAGGCGCTCTGCGATCTTTTCGGCATGCTTCATTTCCACGATGGCGATATCCTCGAAAATATCCTTTATCTCAGGGCTTTTCATACCCATGGCCATCACGTGCTGCCACATGTATTGTATGCTTACACCGATCTCTCTTGCTATCGCTTTATTCAGTAGATCCAAAAGTTCATCTGCCACTTTTTCACCCATTATACTTACTTACCTGTTCTGATATAAGGCTTGTGGGAAAAATTTACGATCCTGTTTACAATAAATTTAAGTATATTGCATGCAAGTAAGGTCAAAACTAAAATATTCTGGCTTACAGAATATAAAGATCATCAAATTTCAGGAGAAAAATAATGGTAGATTTCAGAGTAGTTGTTTCAGACAGCAAGACGGCACAGGCGTACCAGGTAGCGGTTTCAGGTACAGCGGCCAATAAATTCATCGGTAAGAATATCGGGGAGACAGTAAGCGGAGAGGCATTGGGACTGGTCGGATATACTGTCAGGCTGACAGGCGGGACAGATAAAGATGGTTTCCCGATGAGAGGGGACCTGCCCGGGCCGACAAGAAAAAAGATCCTGGTCGCAGGCGGCGTAGGATACCATCCCAAGGCAGATGGCGTCAGGAAGCGCAAATCAATGAGGGGACGTGAAATATCTTCCGATATTACACAGATCAATGCTGTTATCGTGGAATACGGCCAGAAGCCCTTGAACGAGATATTCCCCAAGAAAGAAGCGACAGAGAAAAAGGAAGAAGCAAAATAGAAAAGTAATCTAAGAGATTATTTTTCTACTTTCTCTGGTTGTGAATCCAGCAACCCAAGCATTTTTCCAGGATCAGTAGTAGGGGGTTTGCAACTGTAATCCCGGCATACATAAGCCGTGGCTTTTCCTTCTTTGCCTGTAAAATCCCTGGCATATTCGGCAAAAGCGAGTATTTCCGGAGACTCAATTTCAGTGGGACGGAGAATAACTACTTTTTCAGGTATGAACTTTTTTCTCAGGGCTTCCAGCATAGCCTTTGTATCCGGCGCCTGTGAATCCCCTGCTATAACCACTTCGCAGGAAGGTCCAGATGCAAAGTCAAGCGCCACCATCATCTGGGTATAAGACACCGGCGATTGCAGGATGGAGTTGGAAAAGGCCCGCCCGACCTGTACAGCCTTATTTTCAAGTTCCTGGTTGTTCGTTATCCTGCCAAGGCGAAGAAGGTTCAGCATTGCCACGGAATTGCCTGAAGGAACAGCGCCATCATAGATCTCTTTCTTCCTGAAAAGGAGGCTCTCTGCATCGTCAGAAGTGAAGTAAAAACCACTGCTATCTTTGTCCCGGAAATGCTCAAGAAGCCTGTTGTTCAGGTCAAGCGACGTCCGCAGATAAGTCACATCAAACGTAGTTTCATAGAGTTCTATTAATCCCCATATAAGGAAAGCATAATCGTCCAAAAAAGCGGGCACTGCAATATCGCCGTGCCTGTAACGGTGATACAGCCTCATGTTGCCATCCTGCATCTTTGAAAGTATAAAACCCGCAGCACGCTTCGCAGCTTCCAGATATCCCGGTTCATCAAAGACCTGTGCGCCTTTTGCCAGCGCAGCTATCATCAAACCGTTCCAGTCAACTATGATCTTATCATCTTTACCCGGATGAATGCGCTTTTCACGGGCCGCGAACAGTCTCTGCCGTGCGTCTTCCAGTTTTGCCTTAATCTCATCTTCCGGCATTTTAAGGCCGGATGAGAGCTCATGGATTGTCTTTGTCATGTACAGGATATTTTTCCCTGTGGTTTTTCCCGTTTCCCTGAAATTGCCATTCTCACCAACATTGAATATCTTCTCTATCAAACGGTTCTCCTCACCAAGCACAGACCGTATCTCTTCAGAAGTCCAGATATAGAACTTCCCCTCCGCGCCTTCGCTATCTGCATCCTCCCCTGAGTAAAACCCCCCTTCAGGCGAGGTCATATCACGCAGCACATAAGTAAATATCTCGCGTGCTGTTTGCCCGTATTCTTCTTCCCCGGTAGCCTGGAAAGCCTCAGTATAAGCCATTGCAAGCAATGCCTGGTCATAGAGCATCTTTTCAAAATGCGGCACAAGCCATCCTGCATCCGTGGAATACCTGTGAAAACCAAAACCTACATGGTCATAAATCCCTCCCATACGCATGCCTGAAAGCGTCCTTTCCACCATGCGTAACGCCATAATATCCCCTGTGCGCCTGAAATAACGAAGAAGGAAGGTGAGATTATGGGGTGTGGGGAACTTGGGAGCGTCGCTAAAACCCCCATGCTGCTCATCAAACATCGCCAGAAGCTGTTCATAAGCCATATTAAGAACATCCTTATCCGGTTCTTTTTCAGAGGGTTTTTGCGCTTCCCTGATCGAAGAAACCACCTTTGCAGCAAGGTTCTGTGCCCCGCCCCTGTTTTTATTCCAGAGGTCTTTGATCTTTGGTATCATCTCAAGCATGCCTGTCCTTCCGGACTTGCTTTCTTTCGGAACGTAAGTCATGGCGAGAAAAGGTTTTTTATCGGGGGTCAGAATAATGTTAAGCGGCCATCCGCCGCTACCGGTCATCACCTGGCAGACCTTCATATATATACTGTCAATATCGGGCCGCTCTTCCCTGTCAACCTTTATGCTTACAAAAACATCGTTCATCAACCCTGCCACATCATCATCCTCAAAAGACTCTTTCTCCATAACATGGCACCAGTGGCAGGTGGAGTACCCGATTGACAGGAAAACCGGCTTATTTTCATTTTTTGCCTTCTCAAAAGCCTCCTCTCCCCAGGGATACCAGTCCACGGGATTATGGGCGTGCTGGAGCAGGTATGGGCTTTTTTCAGATGCCAATCTGTTGGGTTTCCGGGCCTTTTCGGTCATTACTGATACACTCTTATTATTTTCCTGATCTCCTGTTGAATGAACTCAGGAACGTTTTCTTATGTGTCGGTTTTGTTGGCGGGAATATCCCCTCACTTGCGGACCTTACTTCTTCTATTGAGTAGAAAGCCTTTGGATTAAACTTTTTGATAATATCCTCGACATTCTGGAGATCCTTGCGTTTTATGATAGTATAAATGAGCTTTACATCCCCTCTCGCGCCGCGGGCATCAACGCTTGTAACCCCGTACCCCTGTGACTTAAGGCATTCAATAAGCTGCGTGCTGTCGTCTTTTTTTGTAATAATCCGGATGACAAGAGTGCCTATTGCCAGTTTCTCTTCTATCCATATTCCCACGAAATTCCCTGTGGCAAATCCTCCTGCGTAAGCAATATAATACTCAATGGAAGTTAAATTCATGAAAATCTGTCCGATTGCGAAAAGCCATATCATTATCTCAAAAAAACCCAAAAAGGGAGCGAGATATTTCTTTCCCCTGGAGACAAAAATGATACGCATAGTCCCGAAAGTGACGTCCATGACCCTTGCAATGAAAATAAGCATTGGAAGGATGATCAACGAAAATGTCCCAGAGCCTGTGAAGAATTCCATATATGCGTTGGAACAATCTTTTATGTATTAAAACGTTATCTTGGTTTGATATGAAAATGAACGCGAAGATAAAAGCCGAACTTATCTCCATCGGGGCGATAGATATCGACCCCTCCCTGCTCGGAAGGCTCACCATTCCCACAGCCGGGCCCGGGGCTGGGGGGAAGGCTTTTTTCTTTAAATCAGGAAAGCACAGGGTCAGGCTTGTTGTTGATGAAGGTTCACCGCTGCGTGCTGTCAGGGATAACGGGGAAATCGTGATTTTAAAAGGCGGCAGGGAGCTTGTGAGGGGGACAATCGAAGAGGAACTCATACACTGCCCTGAGCAGGCGTATATCACAATGAGTGAGCGTTGCATTTACGATTGTAAGTTCTGCCCTGTGCCGAAACTGAAAGGCAAGGTCAAATCCTCCGGGGAGTTGATGGCGCTTGTTGAAGAAGCTTACCGCCTCGGTAATATGAAAGGCATTTCGATAACATCCGGGGTCGAAGTGTCGCCTGAGAAAGAGGTGGAAAGAGCAGTAGATCTCGTCAGGGCGCTTCGGAAATATAATGTCCCCATTGGCGTCTCTGTCTATCCCACGAAAGATTCCTCGCGACTTTTAAAAGAGGCAGGGGCAAGCGAAATAAAATACAATGTGGAAACCATGGACAGGGATATTTATGACAAATACTGTAAAAAACCTCCTCTTGATTTCACACTTCTATGCCTGGAAGACGCGGTAAGGATTTTCGGCAAGAACCATGTATTTACCAATTTCATAGTAGGGCTTGGTGAAACCGATGAGACCGTTGAACAATATTATGAAGAGCTTGCAAAGATGGGCGTCATCCCTATAATAAGAGCCGTGGGCGTCCATCCCCTGCGGTTCGGGGAACTGGAAGCCGAACGCCCCACAAAGGAGAGGCTGCTTAAGCTTGCGAAAATGGCGCGGAGGATTTTAGATAAATACGGGCTTGATGCAAGCGTGGCAAAGACCATGTGCCTTCCATGCACCGGATGCGACCTGAACCCGCATATCGACCTTTAGACATTGCAATATGATCAACGAACTCAAAATCTCGGGCCAGGACATGGCACTGATACAGTCAGAACTTGAAACAAACAAACCATATGAAGCCTGCGGGGTACTTATAGGGACTGTAAAAGGAAGCACGGCATACGTTGAAAAAGCCCTGCCGGTGGCCAATGTGAAACGCACAAGAAGAAGCTTTGAACTTGACCCGAAGGAATTCTATGAGGCATGGGACGGCGCAGAGAAAGACGGGAAAGAGATAGTGGGAATTTATCATACACATCCTGTAACATCTGCCTTTCCCTCGCTGTGGGACAGGGAAACCATGGAAAATGATACTTCGGTGTGGCTTATAGCGGGCGCTGACGGGATGAGAGCTTATGTGTGGGAAGGTGGGATTAGACCTGTGATACTGAAAGATTGAGGTCGGTAGAAAAATTTCAACTTCTACAGCCTCCTTGCTGTAGTCCTTGTCATTGCCGGGATAAAATTCATGCTTGTGTAAAGAAGCTTTTAGTTCTTGTATCTCATATTAGCATCATGGACATCCGGCTATCCCGTCCATGCATCGAAGACCCGACAAGGTATATAGCTGAATGCCATATCGGGAGGAAAGTGAGCATGGAGAAACTGTGCGACATTCTGCGAAATATCAACGCAAAAGAGTTAAAATGTTCAATAAATCTCGGTGTCGCACGATTTGAACTGGAAGGAAGGAGCGTGATGATATACCAGAGCGGACGCGTGGATATCAGAAGGATACGAACCGCAGATGAAGCCAGCGATATGATGGATCGAATAATCCGATTGATAGAGGATGCACTTTAGCGGTATATCCTCTTAGAGAATTCACCTATCGAATTACTGGTACTCTGTGCCATTGCATCCATCTTTTTCTCAAGATTCTCCTCGACGCCTTTGATGTTGATCCTGAGGGAGCGCTCTTTTGCATTAAGTGCTTCTTCAAGGTTACTTAATCTTGTATCAAGTAACAATATCATAACAGCAAGAGAACCGACAAGGATCATAGCAGATATGACAATAACGGGGTCAGAATCTCCAAGCCTGGTGAGCCATTTATAGGTCAACACCAGTGAAGATACTATCATTACAACAGCGAGACTGATATATTTTGCATCCATTCATCCACCTCTGAAGTTTGTTAACAATTATACCTGTGAATATAAATAGATTTAGATTTTTGCCTGATGCAGGGGAAATATTATTAGATACGTTTGCAAATATACCGCTGATGTCAAGAAAGTTGAGTCCTGAGGATATGTCGATCCTGAGAAAGCTTGTACCTGAACTGGTTGACCCGACATGCAAACACGCAGGGCACGAGTTCAGGTCCGTGCTTCCGCCTGTGAGCCAGCATTTTTCCCGGACCTTCGAGGATTTCGGGCAGCGCCTTCTTAAGCTCTCGGATGAGGAACTGGATTATCTTTTGCAGCTTATATTCGATGGTATGGAAAGCCTTCACTGCGTCAGGAAAGAACATGTGGACGCGCTTGTTGAAGTAGTGGGAAAGCGCATATCAAAAATAAAAGCCGCGCAATTGCTTGAACTTTACAAGTATGTTGGAGATTAAAATGCCCCATGTAATGGAACTGTTCGGAAAAACGCGTGTCGTGGTAAAAGACGGAAAAGTAGTTGAGGTAGGTGAGCCGGTCGCCGATTGGTGCCCTGTGTTCAGCAAGGTTGCGGATGTTCAAAAACTCACTTCTCTGGAGGCAAAAAAGAATATGGAATACAGGATCCGCGAGCTCGGGATGTTCACGCCGCAGAGAAGGTTCGACCATGGCGTTTTTGTTAACTTTGGCGTAAGTGAAATAATGATGACCGCCCT
Source organism: uncultured archaeon (assembly GCA_902386205.1). Lineage (GTDB taxonomy): Archaea > Halobacteriota > Methanosarcinia > Methanosarcinales > Methanoperedenaceae > Methanoperedens. The sequence continues at coordinate 144,477 of CABMIH010000057.1, forward strand.
TCGGCGCGGCCTCATAGATTCCACAGTAACTGTATGTGACGGCGCAGGCACCGTGATCACAAGCGACCCGGGACTTGTGCAGGGTATGGGCGCTTTAATGTCGGGGCTTATCGAGACCGAGCCGATACGCGAGATAATCGAAGGGATTGAATCGCGTGGAGGTATTGTGCTTGATAAGGAAAGCGCAAGTATTGACCAGACCCGTGGTCTCCTGAAAGCCTGCGAACTCGGATATAAGAATATCGCGGTCAGCGTGGTAGCCCATCACGAAGCAAGAAGACTTCGCGCCATCGGGAAAGAGCATGACGTCAGTTTGATCCTGGTCGGGGCGCATCTCACAGGAATACGGTGCGATGAAGCACGCGAATTCATTGGTGAGCTGGACATAGTGACAGGATGCGCCTCAAGAACTGTGCGCGATATGGTAAATCCGGTTCTTCAAGCGGGCGTTTCGGTGCCAATGTTTGCAATTACGCAGAAGGGAAAGGAACTCCTTCTTGAGAGGGCAAAAGAAGTGGATTCGCCACTTCTAATAAATACGACGAAATTGCCTGTGCTGCCAAGGCATAAGCAGCCAAGACCCCTCGGATAAAACTGTCAGAGGGCTTTTCTGTCAAGCTCGCCCGTTCTTATCCTGACTGCTCTTTCTATCGGAAGTACGAATATTTTTCCATCGCCGATATTCCCTGAATAAGCTTTGTCCCTGATTATCTCCATAATTTCATCAGCATTATCGCTTGATGTGAATATTTCGATCTTGACTTTTGGGATGAAGTCAACAGTATATTCCATGCCGCGCCATATTTGTTTGATACCTTTTTGCTGGCCGCGGCCTTTGACCTCGGTCACAGTCATGCTCCCAAAGCCCTTCAGATCTAAAGCCTGTTTTACTGCTTCCAGTTTTTCGCTCCTGATAATCGCTTCTATCTTTTTCATTACTGCCTTCCATCCTTGAAACTTGTAGTAAATTCAGGATAAGCCGAAATGCCGTGCTCACCAATATCGAGTCCCTGGAGTTCCTGTTCGGGTTTGACCCGGAGGCCGATGGCGCGGTCGATGAGTGAAAATAATATGTAGCCTGTGCCAAACGCCCAGACGATGGCGGTTATCGCGCCAATTGACTGGATATAAAGCTGGTTGGTATTGCCGGCTATCAATCCTGTTACCCCCTGATAGGTTCCATCTGCAAATATCCCCACTGCCAGCAGGCCCCATATGCCGTTTGCCGCATGACATGCAATGGCGCCGACAGGGTCGTCTATCTTGAGCTTCCATTCCACGAACCAGTAAGCTTTTACGAATATTATCCCCCCGATCAATCCTATCAATACTGCGGCCCACGGAGAGACATATGCGCTCGGGCCGGTTATTGCAACAAGGCCGCCAAGTGCACCGTTGCAAATCATAGTGATATCAGCCTTGCCTGATCTGGAAAGGATCAGGAAGCATGCCGAAGTCGCGCCAGCGGCAGCGGCCATGAACGTATTGAGGGCTATGACAGAGATTCGAAGGTCGGTTGCAGCAAGCGTGCTTCCTGCATTGAACCCGAACCATCCGAAAATCAAAATGAAAGTCCCGATAACGATGTAAGTTATATCGTGCCCAGGAATGACATTTGGTTTCCCGTCTTTATCGTATTTGCCCAGGCGCGGTCCGAGAAGGTACGCCCCGGCAAGAGCTACGAACCCCCCAACTGCATGCACGGCACCCGAACCTGCAAAATCCTTGACACCGATCTGTGAAAGCCATCCTCCTCCCCATATCCAGTGCCCGTAGATCGGATAAATTATCGTAGTTACAGCCAGCGTGTACATGAGGTATGCCTTGAATTTCAAACGTTCAACAACGGCGCAGGCGACGATTGAGACGGCAGCCGCTGCAAACATTATCTGGAAAAGTAAAAATCCCGCAGAATAATTACCATTTGCCTGTCCTGACAACAAAAAACCACTGTACCCCACAAGAGTATTTCCCAGGTCAAGGCCGAGGGAAGGGTTCGAACCCCCGAACATCAGAGCAAAACCGACGGCCCAGAACGCAAGTGCGCCGAGGGAAAAATCCATAAATATCATAGTAAAAAAATTCAATGAATTCTTAACACGTATTATGCCAGCACCCAGCATGGCGAATCCGACCTGCATGAAAAATACCAGGAAAGCCGCTACCAGCAGCCATGTGAAGTTTATGGACCTGGCAAAGTCATCGTTCGAAAAGTCTGCCGCACTTACCGGTGCGAGAAAAACAACCAGAGCAATTAGATAATATATAGTATACCTCATAACCAACAGGAAGCCTTTTACCTCTTTCATATATATAGAACTATCTATTAAAAGATTTTTAATCGCCTTATTTATGGTGTAATATTTACCTTTGAAAGTTGAAAGAGATTTTAAATCAGGAGATTGCATTGAATGATTAAACTTTGTGCCCATATCGTTTCACGCGGCCGCGCGGAGGGTGAGGCTCTTGTCACTTCCCAGCCCCTGTCGTTCCTTGGCAGTGTTGACCCCGGAACCGGAGTTGTAATTGAAAAAGGCCATGAACTTGCAGGGAAAAGCATTAAAGATAAAGTCCTTGTATTCCCCGGTGGAAAGGGTTCGACCGTGGGCTCGTATGTGATTTACCAGCTTAAGAAAAATGGCGTGGCGCCCTCTGCCATGATAAACACAAAAGCAGAACCCATAGTTGCGGTGGGCGCAATAATCTCGGGCATACCGCTTGTGGACAGGGTTGAAAATGACCCGGAAAGGACTATTAAGACCGGGGATAAGGTTTTAGTGGATGCGATTGTAGGATGTGTGGAGATTTATGAACGATGAAAAAGGTTTCATGGAAATAAAAATGAGCTCAGGATGGTTCATGACCATATCGATGCAGAAAAGCGACAGGTTCGAGGAAGAAAAGGAATACGTAGAAATAGCAAAGGAAAGAAGCGGCCAGAAGCGCGGAAGGTTCAATCTTAATCCCAAGTACGTGAGGGCCCTTGGCGAGGCTCTTGTAAAGTTCGCGGAAGAGAATAAGCTTTAAAAAAAGAGTTTGTAGAGGATTCAAGATTTTGGATAGGATAGGTGGTGAATCTTGGGAATTAAAATAATTTTCCTCTACAACTTCAAATAGACGTTCACGCTAAATATTGTTTTTCCAAGATTATACCCAAATTATATCCAAATCAAATTTCAGAATGGCTTAAATATCAGGAAAGAGTCTGTGGATTATTCTTTATGACCGCAAAACGATTGCAAAACATAACGGAGTCGGCGACTCTTAGGATATCAAACCTTGCCAGCGAATTGAAAAGTAAAGGCAAGGATATAATAAGCTTCAGTCTCGGGGAACCCGATTTTACAACGCCTGGCCATATCATCGATGCCGCAAAGGCCTCCCTTGACCGCGGCGAGACCCATTACACGCCTTCGCCAGGCATACCTGAACTGAAGAAGGCCATAGCCGAGAAATTGCGAAAAGAGAACAATATTGAAGCTAAACCGGGCAGTATAATCGTTACTCCCGGAGCTAAACAGGCTATTTTTGAAGTCATGCTCTCCGTACTGCAGGAAGGCGATGAAGCGATATTATTCGATCCTGCATGGGTGTCGTATGACCCGTGCGTGAAACTTGCAGGCGCGAAAACCGTATGGGCGGCAACTGCCAGGGATGACGGTTTTACGCCTGTGGAACCTGCAAAATACATAACTGATAAGACAAAGCTTATTGTGATAAACAGCCCCTGCAATCCTACAGGCGGAGTTTACGGCAAAGAAACATTAAAAGAAATTGCAGATCTTGCCATTGATAATAATATCATGGTATTATCAGATGAGATTTATGAAAAAATAATTTATGACAGGGAGCATTTTAGCATCGGTTCATTTGAGGGAATGCAGGATTTAACAATAACAGTGAACGGCTTCTCCAAAGCGTATGCAATGACAGGATGGCGGCTCGGATATGTGAGCGCGCCAAAGGAAGTCTATGAACAGATGCTCAAGCTCCACTCGCATTCCGTAAGCCAGGCGACTTCTTTTGTACAGTACGCGGGCCTTGCTGCCCTCCAGGGCGACCAGACCTGTATTGATGACATGGTTCGTGAGTTTAAGGCACGAAGGGATTTGCTGGTTACGGGATTGAATGGACTTGGTATCAAATGTGCAAGACCGGATGGCGCTTTCTATGCGTTTGCAGATGTGAGCAAGTTCGGGAGCGGGGAAGAGATCGCTGAACTTTTGCTTAACAGGGCTTTTATTGCAACCACGCCGGGTTCTGCATTTGGTGAGGCTGGCAATGATTTTATCAGGATATCATATGCTACGTCACAGGAGCGCATCAGGGAGGCGCTGAGGCGGATGGAAGCGGTGCTATAATCAGAAAGATTAGTTACAGTTGTTCACAATATAATCAATATGGAAAGTCTGCAGGTAAGAATTGATGATAAGAATTTGCGAGCTTTGATGATGAGTTTTCCCTGTGCAGGGCGGCAGAATTTACAGGTGTTTCTATACAACAGATGGCAAAGTACCTTTCTGAGAAGGGATTACCTTTTTTTAAACAGACCATAGCAAAGACCGAAAGAGACGCTCAAGAAGCGCAGAGCTGGCTATAGAATGTATATGCTTGTTGATTCATCCACTTGAAAGATTCCTGTATCAGCCCCGCCCGTTCCTCTCAAGTATCCTTCGGATGATCGCCGCGCTGCTGCAAAGATCACACTCATGAAACGATTGTATCCTTACTACCTTTGCTTTTATGCCATGGTTTCTCAGGCTGGCTTCAAGCTCCTTCTCATTGAAAAACTGGTTTTTACCGAGTGCTATGATATCGGGTTTTATCAGACGAAGAGGCTCGAACATATCCTTATCGCTTCCAAGCATTGCCTTATCCACGATGCGGAGCGCCTGGACCATGGCAAGCCTCTGCCCTTCAGGAACTATTGGTTTTGGCTTGTGTTTTATCATCGACTCGCGGGCCACTATCACATAAAGCTCATCTCCAAGCGCCTTTGCTTCTGAAAGAAATAGCAGGTGGCCGGGATGGAGAATATCGAACGTACCGGTTGCAAGCACTCTGACCATGGACATCCAGATTATTTTTAATTGGTAAAAATGTTTGTGAATAAGCTTATTTATCAGCCGGACAATACGTGATTTGGAGGTAAATCATGGGATGCCAGCACTTTAAAAATGCGCGCTGCATGCTTGACCCGAAGTATCATAAGCCGGTGCAGTCCGAGATCGAAAGCTACTGCGGCACTGAGAATTATTATAACTGTCCTGTGGTCGGCAAGTACAGCGGGCTTGAAGGAATGTCGTGTTGATTGTTGGATTTTAACATTAAAAATTTATTTTCGAAATCATACATAAATAGTACAGTCAATATCCAGATACATCACGCAGGCCTTTTTCCTGCCCCCCCAGTTTCTTGGGAAATCCACATCGATCGTAACGCTGGGAAGATTCTTGACGGCATTAACAAGGTACTTGTTCATCTCAAGATTGCATGACGGGAGGCAGATTATATGGTCGCCGGCCTGCTTGCATTCAAACAGCAGTTCATAGAAGGGATCTATCACCTGCCAGGCATAATCTATCTCATGCCCCATGAATTCACAGAACTCATCATAATCGCTTCTCTGGAACGCATCGCTCAATGCGTCTTTTTCAAGAAGCGCCGTAAAGCATTGTATATATACATCCTGGAAGGATTTGGGCTTGAAGGGGAGATTGAACGCATCGCAGCATACCACTTCAAACCCCTGCTTTTTTGCCTGCCTGCAAAGGTTCATATTGATGTCTATGCCCACGAACAGCTTCCACTCGCTGCCTTTTGTCTCATACAGCTTTGAGTGGTCTCCACAACTGATTTCCAGGATTGAGTCGGGTTTTGTCATTTTAAATTCTCTACTGCATACGCGAGCTTACAAATCCCGTATCTGCTATAACAGTTTTACTAACTCTTCGGCCCTTGTTCTCAATTCTTTGAGTGATGCAGGTCCCCTCCTTATCTCAACCTTATTCTTAATTAAAAGTTCTTTCATCTCTTCATACGACAGGTCGGCAATTTCACTTGCCTTTCCAAGGCTTACTTTGTTCTCTCTATAGAGTTCAACAGCATTATTATAGCCGAGTTTTACAGATGCCTCCAATATGTCAGTTTCATAGTCTAACATGTTTCACCTTTCTGTAGTTTTTGTAGTATGTCCTTTTAAATGAATATATTTAAGCATAATTCCTTCCTTCTTTTGAATCCTGTGAAATGCTCAATTTTATCTTCCAAAATAGCAGAACAATTTCAAAAACCTTATAAATAACACATGCGATTCTCTCTATGTGATAAAATATGGTCGTTAAGATAGGAGTTATAAAACTTGGAAATCTTGGCACCTCACAGGTAATAGACTTATTACTGGATGAGATTGCAGCAAGAGAAGGAATTGCGGTGCGTGTATTCGGAACCGGGGCAAAGATGGGAAAGGATGAGGCCGCTGAAACGGAATCCTTTAAAAAATGGGGCCCGGACTTTGTGGTCATGATCAGTCCCAACTCAATGGCGCCAGGCCCGACAGCGGCGAGGGATGTCTGGAAAGGCACGCCGACAATTGTGGTTTCAGACGGACCGACCAAAAAGGAAGACAGGGAGAAGCTGGAACAGGCCGGATTCGGCTACATCATACTGCCGGTTGACCCCTTGATCGGTGCAAAAAGGGAATTCCTCGATCCCGTTGAGATGGTGTCCTTCAACAGCGACGCTGCCAAGGTATTATCGGTATGCGGCGCTATCAGGCTTGTCCAGACCGAGATGGATAAGGTCATAGATCAGGTGGCGGCAGGCACAAAGCCCCCGGCGTTGCCCAAGATACTTGGAAAACCGGAGAAATGTGTGGAAAGCGCGGGATTCGCAAATCCTTATGCAAAGGCTAAAGCACTTGCAGCCCTCCACATCGCTACTAAGGTAGCAGAGATCGATTTTCCTGCCTGCTTTGTATTAAAAGAGGTTGACCAGATAGCAACAACTGCGGCAGCCGGGCACGAAGCCCTGCGCGCAGCCGCCAGGCTTGCAGATGAAGCCCGCGAGATGGAGAAGGCGAACGACTCCGTTCTCAGGAAACCTCATGCAAAGGACGGAAGACTGCTCACCAAGACAAAATTGCTGGAGAAACCCCAGTAATAAAGCATTTAAAGGAAGTGTCCTTCACTTCCTTTATTTTTTTTACAGCCAAATTAATAATTCGAAAAAAAGTTTATCAGGCCATATTAAAAAAGGGATTTACACCTTTATTTGTTCAGGTTGGAAACCTTTCTGTATAAGTACAGCTTTCATCCTGTTCTTATGATTTCCCTGAAGTTCAATAACATTCTCTTTTATCGTACCGCCGCACGCGAACTTGGACTTAAGATAACTTGTTAGCTCCTGCAAGTTTATCTCGCTCGGGTTAAGCCCCTCTATCACTGTCACTTCTTTCTTATATTTTCGCGTGTCTACTTTGATGACGATTCTCTGCTGTTCTTTTGCCACTTCTTCGCATATGCAAAGTTCTTTTGGCAGTCCGCAGACAGTACACATTTCTGAACTCATTTGTTGGATTAATACCTCCATTCTTATATTACACAAGAGTGTTATATAGCTTCTTAATGCTTCACGTATTAAAATATAATGGTTTGGAGATAGCGAAAAACATTGATTTCGCACGCTCTCTTCTGGGCAAAATTTCAGGTTTGATGTTCCGGAAGTGCATCCGGCCTGACTATGCAATGATATTCATACTGGATAAACCGTCTCCAGTTAATATTCACATGCTTTTCATGCGCTTCCCCATTGATGTTCTTTTCCTGGATGAAAAAAAGAGGATTTCGGGCCTTTTCAGGTTAAATCCCTGGACAGGATTCAAGGGTATGAAAAACATCAAATATGTAATTGAAATGGAGGCAGGAGCGATCGAGAAGCATAATCTTTCGGTCGGCGGACAGATGGAATTCGAGGACGTTTAATAAGGATAAACATGCTATTACAAGGAAAATTGACCGGAAATGTGGTAACGCTTGGCAGGCAGGCAATCGAGGAATTACATAATACAAGTTTTTACGGCCGCCCCAGAGGCGACAGCCTTGAGCTTTCCCTGGCCGAGAGCGCGTATCTTATCTATATGGAAAAGATAGCGGTTTTATTTGATGGGAAAGAGCTTGATTTCAAAAATTTTTTCCTGAAAGCTTCGGCCCTTGTTAATAATTTTGAGCTGTTTTATATTGTTTATAAAGACATGAGGGAACGTGGTTATTATATACAGCCCTCGGTAACAGGTTTCAGGGTATACCCCCGGGGGGGTCATCCGGGAAAGACGCCTTCTGAGTTTTTTATGCATGTAACTTCCGAGAGGATCCCGCTTTTACTTTCTGACCTTAACCAGCATCTTGATACCATCGATAACCTGAAGAAACGCCTTGTACTTGCAATAGTGGATGAAGAAAGCGATATCACGTACTACGAGGTTAAAAAAGTCATCCCGAAGGGTTCATGCGAATTGGAACTTGGCACTTCATTATCTGTGGCAACCTTCCTTGAGGACAGGTGTATGGTCTGGGATCCGGAAGTCTCCGGAATTCTCAAGAAAAGCGGGTTTTTCGGAAAACTGATGGATGAAGGGCATCTGCAGCTATCGCTTGTTGAATCATGCTACCTTTTAAACAACGGGACCCTGGAAATCGAAAACCGGGACCATGAGAAACTAGATTTCACCGGCTTTTCAGGACTTGCTTCCAGGATCGAATCTGATTTTTTGATGAAATACAGGGTTTATGAAGAACTGCGTAACAGCGGGCTTGTTCCAAAAACAGGGTTCAAATTTGGCACACATTTCAGGGTCTATAAAAAATTTGAAACAGGCGCAAATGTCTCACATTCGGATTATCTTGTCCACGCCATAGAGAAAGACCATGTTTTTTCCCTGCAACAACTATCCCGCGCCGTAAGACTTGCCAACAGCGTCAGAAAAGAAATGATCTATGCAGCAGTCAATACAAAGATCTATTTTTTTATAATAGGAAGAATGCGACTTTGACTGCTGCTATAATGCAATAATCCCTACCCGTTTTTTAAAGTTCTTCTTCTTCTTTCTTTTTGCGCTTTACTACTTTCTCAAGTTTCTTAGCCCACATGTCCTCGACCTGAGTATATTCGCATTCAAGAAAATGCGAGACCGCCTTGGCAAGAGCATCCTTGGTGCTGCTCTCACCGGTCTTTTGCTTCAAAGCTTCAATGTCTTCCATTGTAAGAACCGTCTGTGCATGCATTATTTTTGCCATATTTTTACTCCTTATCAAAAAAGGACCCTGCATGATTTATTGCAGTTGTCCCGTTATTGAACGCTATGATGATGATGACTCTATTTAAACATTGCGAAACAGTGTCATAAATAATAATTGAACATCAATAATAGTTCATTTTTTCCTCTTTAAAAGAGTTATGAAGAGCAATATCCCAATAATGAATAATGCCCCTGATGCAGGGGTTTTTTGGCTTTCAGGCGTTTTTGATGCCTGTCCTGTGGCAGTTTTGACAGGTTCCAGAAGGCTTTTTTCCGCCTGGCTCATTTCATTATTTGCGGCATCCAGTGAAGCAGTAGCATCTTTTTTCTCCCAGAACTCATCAAGAGCCTGGTTATTGTAATCCTTTGCATTTGAAAGGTGTGCTTCAGCAACTGATACGTCTGTTCCTTTCGCCTTTTCAGCTTTGATGCGATCTGACAGCGTCTTGAATTTTCCATTTGCTTCAACTATCCTGTTCAATTCATCTGAATAAGAAGCTTTTATGTTCATTACATCCCCGATATTTAATTTGAACCACGTAAGCACTATAAGGTCTGCGCCTGTGTCTGCCCCGGTGAATTTATTATACTGCAGCAATTTTTTATACGCGGTTTTTTTTGTTGCCGCATCAATTGACGGTTCAACGGAAGTAGGATCCACAGACTTCGGAAGGAAGACCTGGCTCCTGATTTCAGGTTCAGCTGGAATAGACATCCTTGTATCTTTTCCTGAGATGATGGCCTGTGGTGCTTCAACAGGAATAGTGATGGAATAATCCTGCCCCTCTTTTACAGCCCAGTTCTCTGCATTAAAATCAATACGCCCGTCCCATTTTTTCCCTGTCTCAAGCTTTGAATTGAAATTAATGGTTACCTTTGTCCCTCCTGTGACCGCTTGCAGTTGAACCTCCTTCCCGTTCGGGGAGAATGTCGAAATTTCCGGCTCTGTCATTTTTGCCGACGGCACCACAAATGAAAAACCATCAAGTGGGGAAGAACCGCCATTTTCGATTTCTGTCTGTATTATTTCTTCAACTGTCCCATTATCATGAATTATAACATTGAGCGCCCATCTGTTAAGGGTTACTTCGCCTGCTGATGCCGGATATACGGCCAGCAGCATTATCAGGGAAAAAACGATCATTTTTTTGGCTATCATGCGATCACATCAACCATAACACAACATTAACTAATAATTTTTACGCTTGCCTCATCCCAGGCATCAACTTTTCAAGCGGTGTAACCTCTTCTTTTGCGAGGGAAATCTTTGCAGTCATATTCTTGAATTCAGGTATTCCTTTTCCCCCAGTTTCACCTGATACAATGGCATTTGACCAGGGACTGTTCACCATAAAGGCGATCCCTCCGGGTTCATCTCTTTTGTTCTCCTTTGCCTCCACCACGACGCTACCGGAATTGCTAGTCAGCCTTACCCTGTCCCCGGATTTGAATCCCATTTTCTGGAGGTCGTTCCTGCTCATCATGATAGTCGCGGAAAGCTTTTTGTATTCTTCCCCGAACCGGTCACGCTCAAGCGCTTCCACCTGGAAAATGTCCCTGTATGTTGTGATCCTGATTTCAAACTCAGGACTATTTAAAAACTTGCCAAGATCCATTCCCATCAGATCGCCCTCATCAATCTCGTAAGGATTTTTTCATCGCTCAGGTAATTATTTTCCATGACCTTTGACAGTTTTACAGTTTCCCCGTCCATCCTTACGGCAGTGCCATCTGATTCCACTCCAGACACGGCGCACGGGATGGTCACAACCGCTATTTTTGATGTCAGGGTAGCGCATGGGTCGATGCAGATAACAGGTATGGCAGAAAGATGCTTTACCACAGTACCTGGAAGGCTTGAGAGCGGATCCCCGCCGATAACAAGAAGCGCATCTGTTCGTTTCTCCTTCAAAACCTCCAGAATGGAATACTTATCTTCATGGTTTACATTTCCATCAAATTTCACCCTGTTCACGAAACCCGTCTCCCTGAATAAGTTCTCATTGAATCCGCGCATGTTGTAATGGCCAACCATTGGCATGATATGGAAATTCGGAAGCAGATCTACGAGGGTTAAGAGGACAACAAGATCCTCTTTTATCGAATACGTCAGCCCGATACCGGCAAAGATCGCTCCGAATTCGGCTTTTTTCAGTATGCCTGCAAGTTCCAGTATTTTTTTAGTATCATAAGAAGGCACTTTCCCTGAAAGCGCATCGATAAGTGCAAGTATGAATTCCCTGTCTCCCTTCAGCGGTATCCTGTAGAAGTGGCCTTTGCATATCTTCGCGGTATTTGATTCCCGCACATCTATGGCAATGGCGACCCTGTCTTCCTCGTACCCGCGCTGCCTGGTTTCACCGCGCGGGAAGTATGAGAAACGCGAGAGATGGCGTGGCTGGGAGTCCTGCGCATCCGAACCCCAGTATATAAGCACGTCTGCCCTGTTCCTGACATCTTCAAGTGAACACGTCCTGAACTTTTTCTGGAGTACCTTCTCGATCAATATCCCCTGGCAGAAAGAAGATGTATCGTCAATTATTGCGTTCAATTTCCTTGCAAGGCCTATGCCTTTTACCTGGGCTTCGCATGTCGAGTTGCTCCAGCCAAACAGCATGGGCGACTTTGCATTTTTTAGTATCTCAGCCGCTTTCTTGATTGAGCTGTCGATATCGGATGGTTTTTGATATATGGACGGTATTAACCTGTTGACACAGCCCTTCATCCTTGCAGCGCCGCGCCTGCATGCGTTCCGTGTCTCTTTTATCCTGTTGTTCTCAACAACAACCTCAATATCGTCGCATAGCAGCGCGCATCCCGTGCATGTAACCATAACTACCATCACCTACACGAATTCGATAGCCCCTGTAGGGCAGGGATCGATGCAGGCATAGCACAGAACCCTGTTCTTCCCGAAGCGCCTGCATTCCTTGATATTTGAAGCCACTACTTTTCCTTCCACTACTTTGAAAATCACCTTATCGTTAGACGGAGCACGTCCTATGGCTGCGCCTTTCGGGTCATTTGCCACATCCACGGGGCAGGCGACCACGCAGTTGCCGCATCCCGTACACAGTTCTGTATGCACAATCATCCCGGTTTCCTCAGCGCCTGCTGTTGGCAAAAGAAGAGCTTCCAGTTTCTCCCTCTGTTTTTTGAAGTTCTCCTCAAGAATCGGCGTACATTCTGCAATTTTCCTTTTTCTTGACAGCAATGCAACCGCAAATGCCATGCATGTGGATTCCCCGCATTTCTTGCAGTTGGTTTTTGGCAGAAGCTGATAAAGCTCCATTACTGTGAGCATGAACGGGGGAATTAGTTTTGTAACGGATAAAGGTTATGATTCCGGGAATTTCCAGCGGTGTTTGATGATTGCATAAATTTTATGATCACTTCCATATCTTCCCGGTATAGCTATTCGTCACCGGACACCCGAGGCACCTGTTCGATATGTGGTGATGGCAATCCTTACAGTTGCACCCGTTGCCGCATGGAGGCAGGTCGCTGTTATCGAAGTTCATCTTCAAAGGCATTATCAAATCCTTCATCGGGGTAATTACTATACTGACCTCTGCGCTCTTGACAAGGGGGTTGTTCCGCAGGTGCCCGTCCACTATGGCTTCAAGAGTTGCGATATCCTCTCCTATGAAGAAGAGGCAGAGGTTGTGCCTTCCTGAGACGATAAGACCGTTCAGGAAGTAGGGGCAATCCTTGAATATATCAAGGACCGAGGAGGTATTGCTCGCTATTGCATCGACCTTTGCCATATAGAGATTGACTTTTTTAAGGTTCATTCCCACGACGTGGGCAAGCGCTCCTTTTTGTTTGAGTTTATGTATCCTGGCGCTGACAGAAGGCTGTGATATTTTTAGCTTTTCAGCCATGTCGCTCTGGGACATTTCAGGGCTCTGCTCAAGCAGGGATAGAAGTTCCCTGTCTCTCTTATCAAGGTCAAGAAATTCTCGCATATTACTTGATTCTCGCATGTATATAAATAATTTACCTATAAATCAAAAGTAATAACTTTATTTAACTTATAATATACAACCAATAAGCTTATAAAATATAAAATCAATCTAACAATGATATATCATGAAAAGAAACATAGTGTCGATAGACGAAGAAAAATGTAACGGGTGCGGCCTGTGCATACCGAACTGCGCCGAAGGCGCGATAAAGATCATAAACGGGAAGGCAAAACTCGCAGATGACAGGTTCTGCGACGGCCTCGGTGCATGCCTCGGGCACTGCCCGCAGGATGCCATAACGATAATAGAGAGAGACGCCCCGGAGTTCGATGAGGAAGCTGTAAAAAAGCATCTTAATACCATAAAACCTGGGAAACCACATTCAACACCTCATGCGTGCCCGGGAAGCATGGCGATGGATTTTAGGAGCGAGAAGAAAGCTGCCGGAAGACCTTCTGTGCGGCAGGGCTCGGAATTGAGCCAGTGGCCCGTGCAGCTCATGCTCATTTCCCCCCAGGCGCCTTATTTCAGGGATGCCGAACTGCTCGTGGCAGCAGACTGCGTTCCTTTTGCCTACCCGAATTTCCATTCAGATTTCCTTGCAGGGAAATCATTGATAATAGGCTGTCCGAAACTGGACGACGCCGAGTTCTACATAGACAAACTCACCGAAATTCTAAAGAAAAACAACATCAAAGGCATCACTCTTGTCAATATGGAAGTGCCCTGCTGCTTCGGATTGCAGAGGATCGTTGAAGAGGCTGTACAGAAGGCCGGCAAGGTTCTTCCGATAAGGCAGACAGTGATAACGATTAGAGGAGATAGAAAATAAGCAACGTCATCTGCCCAGTTCTGCATGCGCTTTTGCCAGGTGCCTGGCTGCCAGCGCCCCGATAAGTGAGATCTCACCTGCAAGTACGGCAGCGGCTATTATCTCGGCAAGTTTCTTTGAATTGGCACCCGCTGGATTGCCAGACCCGGCTACACCCAGTATACCCAGGCACTCCTGCTGGGTAGCTCCACGTGTTCCCCCGCCTACTGTACCCACGGCAAGCGACGGGAGGGTGACAGAACAATAAAGACCGGCCCCGGCGGGTTCCATTGTTGTCATGGCGTTACTTGCCTCCACTACATGGGCCGCGTCCTGCCCGCATGCAATGAACATGGCCGCTGCCACATTCGCTGCATGGGCGTTTAATCCGAGTGACACCGCGCGTGCGGAACCGATAAGGTTTTTCCTGTAATTCACCTCTATCATCTTCCCGGCTGTGGTTTTCAGTTTTCCGGTAATAACTTCCTTTTTTAGGATCACATCGGATGTTACCGATTTTCCCCTGCCGTTTACGACATTGATGCCTGCGGGTTTCTTGTCAGAGCACATATTGCCTGACAGGGCTACAAGCTCGACATCGTTTTCCAGAAGAATGAGATCGACAGCTGCATCTGTGGCGATAGTGACCATGTTCATCCCCATCGCATCCCCGGTGTCATATGAAAATCTAAGGAATACGCTCTTTCCGGCAACAAAAGGTTCGATCCTGAGCAACCTGCCAAAATTCGTGGTCTCCTCAGCTTTCTCTTTAAGACGCAGGAAATTTGCAGGCTCGCTTACCCATTCAACAAGTCTTTTTGCGCCGATGACATCTTTTGCCCGAAAGACAGGCGCCCTTGTCATTTCATCCTTGAAAATCCTGACATTTGCTCCCCCGCATGCGGTGATGACAGAGCAGCCCCTGTCCACGCTTGCAACAAGCGCGCCTTCTGTAGTGGCAAGGGGGATGTAATAATTGCCCTCGGCATATTCGCCATTAACCCGGAGCGGTCCTGCCACCCCAAGGGGTAGCTGCACGGCCCCGATCATATTCTCTATGTTGCGTTTTGTGACTGTTTCGATATCAAGTGAAAACTTGCTTATGTGATCGAATTTTATCCCGGTCATTTCCGAAACTGCGGCGCGCCTGAGTTCGACGGCGTCGCAGGTACCGAGCATCCCGTCAATCCCGTGAAAACCGAGCTCACCGTTTTTGAGTTTTTCAAGGAGTTTCCTGTCCATAGAGAAGCGTAATTAATTCCAATGGTTAAAAAGATATCAGAGGGTGATAACAAGCTGCCCTTCCTCGCAGTACTGAAGCATCAGGTCGGCGACCTCGAACGAGTGTATCATCTCCACGCCTTCTATAAGCTCATCACTCTCAAAACCTATCATGGATGAAGCCAGCTCGCAGCATTTGAACCTGACTCCAAGGTCTATACATTCCCTGACGCGCTCATCATAGGGGGGCGTGCCGCTCTTTCCTTTTTTTGCAAGGATGACTCCCATCGGGCCCCATAAGACGACCACCACGTCCAGTCCTTTCTTGCGGTAGTATTTTGCGAAGCGGAGTATCTCCATCGGGCTTGTGCTCTCGTACACCATGTTCTTGAGGAACAGAAGGACTTTTGAGACTTTTCCTGGGGGCATTAATGTATATTCTGGATGGAAGATATTTTAACCTATCTGAGTTTATGGATATTCCCACCGTGCAAATCCCAGCATCCCGGTATCAAGATTTGATGTCAAGCCGATGGAAGGATACCTACAGATTAAGGATCGGTAAGTACAGGGTTCTGTATTCTGGGGACAATGAGGCCAAGAAAGTCAGGATAACTTCAGTCCAGCATAGAGGCGACGCATATAAGTAAGGACGTAAATCGTTAGCCCCAATGAACATGTGCTCATCTCTTCCGAAGGGCAATCCTTGAAGTTGGGCGCCTCGATTTATGTTCTCCGCACCCTGTCCCGCGTATGCCGCACGCAGCAGGGGCAGCGCAACAAAATTATTTTTCGCCAATTGGCAGTTCCCTGATACTGAAACAAACCCCCAAAGGCGCGCGTGTTTGCAAATTCAGGACACGGCAGGGCGATAAGGAAGAATTCAGGGCGCCTGAGGAACTCATCGAACCTGCGTCTTGCTGATAAGACACGTCTCGCAGAAGGGAACGAGGAGTCCGAGGCTGGATTCAAGGAATTGCTTGCAGCGTATCAACTGGACTAAGTATACACGAACGCATGCAGGCTGTGCCTTGCGCCCTCTGTGATGAGCTTGAAGCCGGACTCCTGCACTCGCAGGCGGAGTATCAAATAAAAATAAAGAAAACATATATACGATATTAGTAATCTATTAACATTGCATTAATATGGTAAAAGCTATAGTAAATATAAGCGAAAGAGCTAACAGGGTATTAAATATAGTAAAAGCAAAACATGGTTTGAAAACCAAATCTGAAGCTATTAATAAAGTGGTAAGTGAGTATGGAAAATCACTTCTTGAACCTGAACTTCGGCCTGAATTTATCGAAAAAATCAAAGCAAGGCAAAAAGAGAAAACAGTTAAGATATCCAATTTTAGCAGCCATTACGGCTTAGAATAAAATGTATTCTCTTGAAGTAAGGGAAAGCGTTGACCGGATATTCTCAAAGCTCGCAAAGAGAGATCCGAAAAAGATGCGGATAATCGAGAAAAAGATAAAACAGATTTGCGAAAAACCTCTGCATTTCAAACCCTTAAGAGCGCCGATGCAGCATTTACGAAGAGTCCATGTTGATAAAAGCTTTGTCTTGACCTATTCGGTCAATGAAAAAAATAAAGTCGTGATAATCGAAGATTACGATCATCATAATAAAATCTATTTATCGTAATTTTTTGTATTAAAGCGCCGTATCGTCGCGATCGAATATTATCTGGCAGGTATAAAGATACAATCCATATTAAGTGATTTTAACTCGACCCTGGTCAGACAGGATCTATCATAATTAAAAATTTTAATTATTATTAGTTCTCAAATAGTTTTATATTGTTTAAACTGATATTCAGTTATAAGGAGAAAAGGTTTAGATGGACATATTTGAAGTATTATCCGCTATCTCAAAGAGAAAGAAAGCAATGATGCATAGCGGCATAGATGAAATTAAGGCATTGAAGGAAGCAGAAATCGATGTATCCAATGAATATCATATATCGCTTTTTGACATCGAAAAATTAGTAAGGAAATAGATTGGAGCTTTTATTCATAAAAAATCGCCTTTCCTGAGCCTGCATTTTATGTCCATCCTGTAAGTCCATTCTTTTTGTTCGTACTTATCCAATAACCGGTTTGCCAGAACCACTTCACTTTCTGTCAGCGGGCCATCAAGCAAGCTTATCCCGATCGCCTTTTCAAAACCCTGCCTCAATGCCTTGATTATGGTTTCACTGTCATTGATCCCCTGCTCCTTTAAGGTGATCATCCCATCTCTTGAAGAATCCACAGGTTTAAGGTTCTTTGTCGGGTTCTTAAGGACTTTATCCATAAGTCCAAAATCAAAATCCAGGAGCAGGCTGCCGTTGATAAGGACGGCGTCTTCAAAACGACCCTGCGCATTTCCGGAGATCTTCCTGCCTTTTGAATAAACCGCATTACGAGAAGGTTCAATTTCTCCCCCGGCGCCAAGAGTACGCAGGGCATCAACCACGCCGCCGAGGACTTTCCTGTATGCTGCCTGGATGTCGCGCGGTATGATCCCATCCTCTTTTCCTATCACAGAATAAAGTATCTGGTCCCCATCACAGAAACCGCACCCGCCTCCCAGGATCCTCCGGACTATCCTGACATTATTCCGGCTGCAAAAATCAGCATTGATCTCTTCACAGACGAGTTGATGGTATCCGAGATAAACAACAGGCGAACTTACGCGCCAGAAAAGGATCGTCTCCGGGACTTTACCCTGGCCCACATGCCGGCCTATGGACTCAAAAAGGGCTGCGCTATAAACACCGTCAATCCTGTCAGGATCAAGAAAACGCCATGCCGGATTCATCGATAACTTATATACAAGGAAAAAGTAATAATGTTTCTCTGAGACTCTTATGAAAACAATTGATGAATTGATCAAGAAAGCGGCTGAACTCCAGGCCGCAGGGCTTTTGACCGGCCAGATAGCCGATGAATTGAACGTATCGCGTGAAACTGCCACATGGCTTCTGGTACATGCAAAAAAAGGAGACGGCGAGCAGGTTCCCAAAGATATCTATGTTGACTGGAGCAATATAGGCAAAAGTGCAAGCAGGCAGAGGCTAATAGCAGGCGCTTTAACAGATATGATCCTTGACAGCCTTGATGAAGCGGAACAGGGTGTTGATGTGGTCATCGGGATTGCCCTCAGCGGGATCCCTCTTGCCAACCTTGTTGCTGAAGAACTAAACTGTGAATTTTCTACTTATCATCCAAATAAACAGCAATGGGAACCTGAATCAAGGGAAACCAGAGGTACAGTCAGCCAGAACTTTGCACGAGTTGAGGGAAAGAATTGTGTTATAATCGACGATGTTGTGACGACCGGTTCGACGCTCTCAGAAGCTGTGTCAGTACTTGAAGGAATGAAGGCAAAACCGGTTGCTATCGCGGTACTTGTGGATAAAAAAGGCATTGATGATATCTCGGGCGTACCCATCAGCGCATTGCTGCGCGTGACCAGGGTGGATAAGATAGAATAAGGTCAAAATGCCAGATTGGCCAATGCATTTAATTGTTCCTCTGCTTGCGCTTTTTATCGTCAGCAAAAAAGAGGATATAAGGTACATATTACTGCTGTTGCCCCTGGCAGTAGTTCCAGATATTGACACGTTCGCCACCCAACACAGGGCACTGTTGCACAATATCTTCATCCCTTTAACGTTCCTGCTTTTTGGCTTTCTGGTTTTTAAAGGAAAAAGAACTATATTCATGATATCATCAGTCTATCTTGCATCGCATGTTGTTCTTGATATGTTTGGCGGTGGTGTGGCACTTTTATATCCCCTTTATGATGAGATGACATATGTCAACGCAAGCCTGGTGATGGGCAGGGCAAACGATTTGATCTGGACGCTTGATTTCGGTTCAAGAACTTATGATACAGGCTGGAAGACAGGATACGGTTTCATCTCAGACAGTCCGGGTACAGGGGCAATGGTATTCTTATTTCTGGCGGGTGTAGGCATGGCATACAGGAATTGGATAAAAGAAGAGCATAAATGATGAAAAACCTCATGATACTTGGAACCAGTTCCCATGTAGGGAAAAGTGTACTGGTGACCGCTCTTTGCAGGATCCTCTCAAGAAAATATGATGTCGCCCCTTTTAAGGCACAGAACATGAGCCTTAACTCATGGGTGACCTGCGACGGTGATGAGATAGGTATCGCGCAGGCCATCCAGGCAAAAGCAGCAGGCCTTGAACCCAGCGCGGATATGAACCCGGTGCTGTTAAAGCCAAAGGGCAACCACATCTCGCAGGTGATAATCCTTGGAAAACCCCATGCTGACAAAGAAGCCGGAGACTACTACAATTCAATTGATGAGATGATGTCAATTGTCAATGGGGCATACAGGCGGCTTGCATCAGCACATGAATTGATCATATCCGAGGGCGCAGGCGGGGCAGCGGAGATAAACCTGTATCATCGCGATATAGTGAATATAGGTATTGCAAGGAGCATCAGACCAAAGATAATACTTGTCGGGGATATTGAACGCGGAGGCGTTTTCGCAAGCATATACGGAACCCTGCAGCTTCTCCCCCCGGATGTCAGATCCCTTGTGTTCGGGATGATAATTAACAAATTCAGGGGAGACATGAAGCTGCTTGAGCCCGGGATAAAGCAGCTTGAAGACCTTACCGGGCTTCCGGTTCTCGGGGTCATACCATACACGGATATTGGGATCCCATCCGAGGATTCGGTATCAATTAAAGATAAAACCCGGAACTACCATCCTGTCAGGATTGCGGTTATAAAGTTACCCCACATTTCCAATTTTACGGATTTTGAGCCCCTTGAAAGGCATGCCGATATCAATTATGTTGAACTTGATAGCGAGCTTGGCTTACCAGATGCGATAATACTGCCCGGGACAAAAAATACCATAGACGATCTAATGGAATTAAAGTCAAAACAAATGGACAGGAAACTAATAGCTGAATCACAAAAAGGAATTCCGGTCATCGGAATATGCGGCGGGTACCAGATGCTCGGTAAAAAGATTATGGATAACGGCATAGAAGGGACAGGCGGCACTGTTTCAATGGAAGGATTGGGGCTTCTGGATGTATCCACGAGTTTTGAGGAATACAGGAAGGATACAAGACAGGTTGAAAAAACGATAACAGGAAACGGGGCGATCCTCGGGCCGATACGCGGTGAAAAGGTGAGGGGATACGAGATACACATGGGAAAAACAGAAGGAAAAGATCACGCATTCGGGGATGACGGGTGTGTGAATGAAACCGGGCTTGTCATCGGCACATACCTTCACGGCCTTTTCGAGAATGATAATATCAGGAACTCCTTTCTTGGCTATTTATATAAATGCAAAGGGCTGGCATATGCAAATAAGAAGCGGGGCGACAGCATAGAAGAACTGGCAAGGTTTATCGAGGCGCATGTGAATATGGAATTGATATACGATACGCTGGAGGGATGATGAAACAACTGAGGGAAACAGCACAGAAGATTAAGTCCATGGAAATCCGGGGCGCTGGAAGGATAGCGCGCGCGGCGGCAGCGGAGCTTCGCGATTATGCGGGGAGGTTAAAAACAGGAGACCTTGATGATTTTAATGAAAAGATGAAATCTGCCGCAGAACTCCTTATAAGTACGCGCCCCACGGCAGTGTCACTCCCGAACGCTGTGAGGGCCGTGATGCGCTATTCGGGCGAAACTGTTGATGAAGCCAGGATGAATGTAGTGAAACTGGCTGATGAATTCATAGTAAATTCCGAGAATGCGGTAAAGAGGATCGGCGAGATAGGCGCAAGAAGGGTGCGCGACGGGGATACCATAATGACGCATTGCAACTCGTCTGCTGCGATTTCCATAATGGCAACGGCGCATGCACAGGGCAAAAATATCAATGTGATAGCCACGGAATCAAGGCCGAGGTTGCAGGGTCACCTGACAATTGGGCATCTTGACAGGCTGGGGATAAAGACATCGCTGATAGTGGACTCAGCTGTCCGCTTTTATATGAAGGAGGTTGACCTCGTCGTGGTCGGTGCCGATGCCGTGACAGTTAACGGATCGGTCATCAACAAGATCGGGACAGCGCAGGTGGCGCTTGCTGCAAGGGAAGCGAGGAAGAATGTGATAATTGCAGCCGAGACTTACAAGTTCAGCCCGAAAACAATACTTGGCGAGCTTGTAGAAATAGAGGAGCGAGACAGCGCGGAGGTCATAGGCAGGGAAATGCTGGGTAAATTTTCAAACGTGAGCGTGAAAAACCCCGCTTTTGATGTCACGCCGCGCGAGTATGTGGACCTGATATGCACTGAGGTCGGGGCTATACCGCCTGAGATGGCCTATATCATCATCAAGGATTTCCTGGGGTGGGGAATCGAGGAGATGAATTCCGGGTGGAAGGGGTACTAAAAAAATGAAGAGAGGATGACCTTTCCTCCCCTACGCGAACGGATGTTTTGCTTTATCCTTTTTTGAAAGAGCTTCGCCTACTGTCGGCTCTCCCTCTATCGCCCGCTTTAATGCAAGCTTTGTAGCCTCGTAGTTGAATTCATATACCTTATCCTTATCCGCCGCATCCCATTCGATGAACACTGAAACGATGATGAGTACGTCTTCGGCCTCATTTTTATTGATGAGACCCTCTTCCACTGAATCCATCACTGCTTTAGCCACGGCTGCCTGCGCCGGCCCAAACATGAGGAGCGCCTGCGAAGCCTTCCTGATCGTTACCTTGTTTATCATCAGGGTTGCGGGTTTTGGCTGCAGGTTTGGTTCAAGCACAGCAAGAAGCGGCGTGTGCCCGAATCGCGGCATTGCAAGAGAGTTCATGAATGCCGTCTCGACAGCCCCTCCCTTGGGGCCTATCACGAGGTCGATATGCGCTATCTCAGGGCCTGAACCCACAAGTGCTTCACCGATAAGACTTTTTGCAATTCTATTTGACAAATTAAACCACCTGGACGCTTTAACACGGTGCGGGTATTTAATTGTTTATATTTCCCTGCCGTGCCTGAGTTCGACTGCAATGCCCTTTGAGCATTCCTTCATTTCCCACCCGCTCATCTGCGCGCGCCCGACACCGAAAAACTTCCCGCCAGCCACGATCACTTCATCGTTGGGGCGGATCTGCGGGTCTGCATCCAGAACACCTGGAGCAAGGATGGTGCTGTGAGGCGTGAAATCAGCGATTTTCACTTTATAAAATGGGTAATCTTTGAGCATGAGGGCACCTTCCATTGTCAGGGCCACAGTCCCATACTGCGGGATCAATGTCGCAAGCTGCTGTTTTTCTTTGAACAACTGGAACTTTGGGAAGGGGGCTTTTACGGCTGCGCCCGAAGTAACAAGTTCTCCCGCACCGCTTCCGAACTGGTAATCCACTGTCGCACGAATATGATCAAGTTTCATTTCCTCACTTCCCCGTTTTCTATCGCTTTGCGCCCCTGAAACAGCGCTTTCAAGCCTCTTCAGGGATGCGCTGGAAGTGACGCCTTCCTCAGCTGTATAAACAAAATCAAGACCGAGCTCGCGCTCCACTGATTCGCAGATCTCCCTGTATGCGCCGTGTACATGCGCTATTACGTTCTTGTACCTGTTCTTCAGGAGATACGAGCGCAGGCATCCGCCAACCCATGCTCTCTCTTCCAGGTCCCAGTGGCCAGTTACCGGGGTATCATAATGTGCGGCAGGGTACATTAATTCAAGCTCGCGCGGGATAACTCCAAGGGGAGATGAGATAATCACTTCATGGACATATTTCCTGTATTTTCCAAGTGCATTGATGAATTTCTGGTGGGAAAGGGATGTGGAATAAGGTTTTTTTGCAGAGCACGGAAGAAGGACAAGAGTATCCAGGTCAGGCGCAGTATAGCGTTCCATCACCCTCTGTTCGAATCTTTTGATCTCGACCCTGTTAAGTGATTCGGAGGTGTTTGCATATAATGTACTGGGACGGAAAAGCGGTGTCCTTTTTTCAATGAACCTGTATTCAGTGTCAATAAGCCTGAGCGCTGCCGTAAGCCAGGGGCGCGCCCTGCACTGGCGCTCCACGTACTCGCGAAGATGCCCCGACCTTATGTGCTCGCGGATGGTGCGCAGTTCCTCGGTAAGTTTTAAGGAATTGTGATGTGATAGCATCTCTGCACGTTCTTTTCTTGTGAGTTTGATAAGTCCCTCCGGGGTGTTTGTCAAACATACGTCACAGGAGCACGGAAATTCATGCAGCCTGTCGAGGTGGTTTTCTCCTGAATTCGTAAGGTAAATATCCTGGTACCCTTTTATTATCGGCAGGGTTTCATCCACGATATCAACGCCCAGATACACAAGCATTGACAGGTTCTCAGGCGTGGCAAGGGCGGGCGCATAGAGCAGGGAATCGGCGCGGGTATTCTCCTTGAGCCGGATGATCGAATCCACGAGTTCCCGCGCCCTGTTCTCAAGCTGTTTTGCGGCGCCGAGGACGTACAGGTCTGATGCGGGATATTCATGTGCGAATGGATGGACTACTTTTCCCGTGTGAGCCCAGCCTGAAACCGGCTGGACTTCCTCATGGATTTCTTTTATGATCTCCTCTCTTGTATTGAGGGGCAGGGATTTATGGGGAAGGATGGCTATTTTTTTGGACTCAGCAGGTTCGTTGAATTCGGTTTTTCTCCAGAGAGAGCCAGAGTCTATTATGGGGGAATCCTTTTTGTGGATTTGGATAATGGCAGGAGTTGAAATCTCCCTATCAAGAACCAGTTTGCCTATTCTCGCTGCTCCGTCGCGATGGGTTATTTCGAATATTTTGGTCATGTGGGGCTCAAGTGCGGAATTCAACCGCAGATGAACGCGGATGAACGCAGATGTTTTTATCTGTAGTGCTTTAATGTGATGGATTTATTTAAATATGAGCTTAGAGTTGCCCGGATTCAATTTGCAAGACGATGTATGACCTGACTAGCTCAAGACTCCATTAATCATTTATGGTCTTATTATTACATTGACTAAAGTTACAATGAACAATGAGAGAAATAACCAGCCAAAGAAACCTTCCAAGACAACTAACCATCGATAGCGACCTGTTGGTTTCCAATCCCCATATTCTATAGTCAAAAATGCAGCTATACTGAAGAAAACAGCATTTAATATAGCATGAATATTGGATGAGCTTATGAATTCATTTCCCTTGTTATACTTTGTTCGAATGGAGCCTCCTTTTGAATAATAATAAATAGCACAAGAAATAATTATCCATACGATCCAGCCAAGAGTATATTCTGGCTTTACACCGTAGCCGATAGTAACATCCCATAATAGCCAAGAATAGTCTTTGTCTTTATTTTGCCTTTGTTGCTTGTAATTATAATATGCATCGTCAGCATCATCAAATCGCTCCAATTCTCTGAAATTTTTTATCAGTTTTACATATGTTGCCCCATCAAAATCCAGAGCGTTTTTTATGTCGATCCAAAGAACTTCCATACTTTTGAAATCAGCACCGTGTAGAGCTATTTTAGTAAATTCAGTATTAGAAAAATCTACCTTATTAAATTTTGTAAAATAAAAATTCACACGATCTCTAAATTTTGCATCACGGAATATGGTATAATCGCCATTAAAGATAGTAAGATAAAATTCAACTTGCTTTGTAAAATTCGCTTTATAGAAGTTTGTATTACCTAAAAAACTTGCACGCATAAATTCGGTATTATTTGTAAAATTCGCCTGGCTAAAATCAATATAACCCTGAGAAATCATATCACTGAAATCTGAATGACCACCAAAAAGAACATTCTCAAAGAATGAGCTTATGCCAAAAGTTGCCTTTCTGAAGTTAGTTTCGCCATTGAAACGTGCAATAGTGAAATGTGTAATACCCCTAAAGTTCGCGTCCTCGAAATTGGAATTATTAAAACTGGCATTCGCGAAGTTGGCATCTGCTTCAAAACTTGCATTGTAAAAGTATGCATTACTAAAATTTGAATTTACAAATCTAGCACTATTGCTAAAAAACGCAGAGAGAAAATTAGCCCCATTAAAATTAACATTGCTAAATTCAGCATAGCTTCCAAAATTTGCATTCTCAAAATCAGCTCCGTTAAAATTAACATCATTAAAATTCGCATAACCTTTAAAATTTGCACTTTTAAAATTAGCTTCGTTGAAATTCGAATTCATGAAATTAGCATTCTCAAAATTCACTCCTTTGAAGCTGGTTTTACGGCTGAAATTAGCATTTCTAAAATAAGCTCTATTGCTAAAATTTGCAGAATCGAAGGTGGCTTCAGTTTCAAAATTAGCATTATCAAAGTTGGTGCTGCTAAAATTGGTACTTGCGAAGTAGGCAAATTCAGCAAAATCCGCATCGGTGAATGCAGAATTATCGCTAAATTTTGTATACGTGAAGAATGCACCCTTAACAAAAATCACCCTGCTAAAATTAGTTTTGCCTGAAACGGATGATCTGAAAATAGTAAGAGTTTTTCTAAACACAGTATTTGAAAAATCAACATCATTTTGAAAAAATGAATCTCTGATTTCTATTTCACTCTCAACAACCTTTAGTTCACTTCCTGAGCCAATTGTATTAGGGTCAGTTTTAAGAATTATTTTGCTTAGATTGAGTTCTCCTTTGATACTGGCGTTTTTAAGATATACGTTTTCTCCATTTTCAATTTGTTTCAAAATATCATTGGCATTGACTTCTTTAAGTTTCTGCGCCTGAACAGCACCCGTTAATAAAGCCAAAATTATTAAAATTGACAAAAGTATTCTTATAATCACGTTTCTTGGCACCATTAACTCACCTGTTTACCTATAGGGTGTAATATTTTACAAAGTTATAAGGATATTGATTGGGGTTGAAACCAAAACGGAACTATTTAGCGAAAACCGTGCATCTAAGATTTTAATCCCCTATCATTTCCTCATCCACCAGCACCCACTTAGCGAATCTGATACATTTGTATGCTCCACGATTAAAAGCATCTCCAAAAATGAACATAAGGGCACACGCATCAGGCATGCACCCTGGCAGTCTATTGACAGACTGATATCTGATCGATCACGCCAAATTTATTATTATATCGCTTGTCATTTAAATATACTGCTGAAGTTTCAAAAACAATACTTTCGCCCCGCTTGGATAAACGTAAAGACCTGAGCATCTGTTTAATATATGACACGCATAATAAAGCATAACAAGGGATGAAAAGATGGCTACCATCAAGAGCAGGAAAGAGCTGTTCGCTCTGCTTCAGGCTGTTTGCGAGGATAACAGGGAATACTATTCCCGTTTTGGGCGCTGGGTCAGACCTCAGATAAAGGTGCTCTGGCTGGAAGTGAATGAACACTATGTGACATCAACTCTCGGATTATCAGGGGCAGTGCATATCGATAAAGATCTTTTTTCGCTTTATTATGATGAAGAATTTTATTGGATCGATACCGGGAACAGGCGGATCTGGCAGATTTTCACTTTCGCGCAAACAAAGACGGCATTAAAGGCGCTGAAATCAATATTCTTAAGCAAAAAAGGAGTGGACAGGATGTGGGCGCTCGAATCCTTCATGTTCAAAGTCCAGGATGAGTTCAGGTATTCAAATAGAGGGCTTGGGATCAGGTTCAAAGATACACTCACCAGCGAAGAGCCAAGATCAAACTTTTCTGCAAAACTCTGGATCGGGAGAAGTCCATCCGAGAGCCAGCAACGTCTTTATGATGTGGCAAACGAGACTTTCTCAAAATCGTCCATCCGATTTGGGAAAAACTGGTCAGATGATGATAAGAAAATGTCAGGAGAATTATATGAGTTATTCTCTGAGGGGCATATGACCGTCAATACCTGTGATGATATTGAAAATTTTATAGAACTGATCAGTTATATAAAAAATACGTATCTAAAAGAACTGGAAGTAATGGAAAAAGAACGGAAGAAAAGACCGTCTTTTATTGAGACCGCATTTTCAGAAAAGATCAACAAAGAGGACTTTAGACGGATAGCATTTTCAGGAATTGGCGATATGCACTTATGGCTTGAACCCTATGAAATTCATGACGATCTTATAAGATACTCAGGAGTGGATACACATACAGGAGACTTTCTGACCCTCGATTTTGGAGATGACTATGCATACATCTCCAACCAGGTGAACGGTTGCATGAACGTTGCGCCACGATTCGGCACCCTATCCGCGCACCATCTTTCTTCCGGGGTAAAGATATTTTTTGAAGGGGTGCCCCTGTTTGTCTAGCCCTTACGAATCCAGAGGCGAAAGACGCGTCGAGTTATGGCGCAGAGCTATTTTTCTATTTGACAGAAGCCTGAAGGAAACTGGCCCATTCTTTGAAGCAGGCTATAAAGATTTTTTTTGTGAACCGAAAACAGCAGAGAATTTGACTCCTGATATTATCGGTTTCTCTGACAGGTTCTTCTGCGTGATGGACATTTCAATGTCCGACCAGAAGGGAGAAGAGATGAAAAAATATGAGACAGTTATATTAACTGAATATTTGAAGTCTTTATTTCCAGGTTCAATCGAAGACCGAAGAAATTGCGGATATCCGTTCTTAGTGACGGATCTTATACCTGCCACAAAATACCCAGGTTATAATTTGATCCAGGTTTATCAACCAGGCAGGGCAGAAATTGAGTATATAAATGATGAGGCCTTATCAAATTCGCTCAGAAGATGGACAGGCTTTGTTTTTCCTGTCCCGAGTTATGGCATATTGGCAGTTCCAGAATCCGATGAGGAGGAACTTAAATCCAAACTTGCTGGAATTTTCAGGAAGATCGCGGTAGATGGAGAAGAAATGACCTCTGAAGGAATTATTCAGCTTCTAATGGGGGATTTATATGAATCATTCTCAGGTAAATCCAGAGCCAAGTTAAGAAGAAATGTTGAAAAACTGTGCGAAATAATGGCAAGCAGTACTTTAAGTGAATACGCAAAATATGATTCCTCCAGAAAATCAATTAGAATTATTGTTGATGTTTCTAATGCTCAAAGCAGGGCAAAATTTTCGAGAGATATTGAATCGTGGCTGAAAATCATTCCACTCAGTTATTTTGTGAAAGAAGAGGATAAGCCATATTATGAAGATGAAATAGAAGATGAGGATGAATAATCTCTTATTCCCTATTACTTCCTCACAGCTAAATCACCGTGCTCTTCCTCAGCCAGTCGATATCGCTCTGGTACAGTTCCCTCAGATCCTTAAGTCCCAGGCGCAGCATCGCCACACGGCTCACACCCAGCCCCCATGCAAGCACAGGGTGCTTGATCCCGAGAGGCAGGGTGACCTCCTTCCTGAACACTCCCGCACCGCCCAGTTCCACCCATTTGCCTCTGCTCTCGATATACACCTCAGGTTCAACGCTTGGTTCAGTATAAGGGAAATATCCGGGCCTGAAGCGCACTTCGTCAAATCCCATCCTGTGATAGAATTCAGTCAGGCAACCGAGCAAATTCTTAAAGCTCACGCCTTTGTCCATCACCACGCCCTCAAGCTGCTCGAATTCCGGCGTATGCGTGGGGTCGATGGCCTCGCGCCTGTATGCGCGGTCGATGCAGAAGGCTTTCACAGGTGGATCGGGATGGTCCGCAAGATATTTTATCGTGACCGCGGTCGTGTGGGTCCGGAGCACCTGCTTTCGTGCAATATCCTCGCTCCACGTTCCCCCCCAGCCCCTAGAAATACCTGCGCCTTTTTCGTGCATTTTTTTTACAGGCGCAATATATTCTCCGGGCAGGTCGCATTCGGTATCAAGGTGAAAGGTATCCTGCATTTCCCTTGCAGGGTGGTCCTGCGGCTGGAAAAGGGCATCAAAGTTCCAGAAAGAGCTCTGGACAATGTCTCCTTTTATCTCAGTGAATCCCATCTCAAGGAAAATTGAGCGCATCTCATTAATGAGGCGCTGGTACGGGTGGAGTTTTGCCCCGTAAACAGGTTTTACGGGCGTATGGATGTTGTATGGGCGGATTCTTGCATTCTTCCAGGCGCCGCTCTTTATTATTGTGGGCGTGAGCTGGGCGATCTCCTCTTCTGTTGACAGACCGGCCGACGCGAGGGCTTTTCCTTTGTCTGTGATTTTTATGATGCGGGTCTTTTTCTCTGTTTTTTCAACCAGGTTCCTTTTTATTAGCTCGATGACGGCTTCCCCGATTTCTGATGACTGCCCATTTTTAAGGAGAGAAAGTATGCCCTCATCCTCTCCGGTTCCGGCTTTTCCAGCAGGAATTATCATATCCCCTTCGATTCTTGCCCAATTTTTCCTGCGAAGCCAGCCGAGGGCTATTCCCACCATCTGGGGCGGGAATTTCTTCTTTAAGTCCGAAAGTGGGAGAGGGTCATTCAGGGAATTTATTATCTGGCGCTCGGGCAGGCCATTCTGGGCATACTGATTGCCTTCTTTTGTGAGAGAGTATATGGCCGTTGACTTTTCTGTGATTTCACAGATGCCTTTTTCGGCAAGAAGGAAAGCAGATTGCATTGCAGCTTCGATATTCAGTCCGGATGATGCCGCAAGCTCATCAGGAGAATATTTGTCTTTCCTTGCGAGGGTCTGTAAAATGCGTTTTTCGTTATTGGTGAGATTAAATTCTTTAATGAGTGACATAAAATAGCATTACAATGAACAGCAGGATATTTAATGATTTGCGAATATCCCGGATTTATGCCAGCTAAATCCTAACAGTATTCTCGCTTCCGCACTGCGGGCAGGGTATCGGGATAAAATTGGGGTCGGCCTCGAATTCAAAACCGCATACGCTGCACCTGAAGAATACAGAAGACTGGTTTACTTCTTCCATAATATTATATAATGTAATTACTTAAAATAAATTCTTCGCCATCCACAAAAAGCAATGGTTTGGTAATGATCCCGTCAAGATGTATCCCCGCTATCACATCCCCGCCGAAAGTGCTGTTATCCCCGAGGGCTATATGCACGGTACCGCCCACTTTCTCATCCTCAAGCACGTTGCCGATGAGCCGCGCCTCTGGATTTAAACCTATTCCGAATTCAGCGATATTTCGCGCTTTCTCACCCACCTTATCAAGTATGGCATTCAATTTCCCGGCGAGTTTACCTGTGATCCCGGTCACATACCTGTCCCTGACCGTGAATTCAAGCGGCGACTCCAGGATGCCAAACCCGCTCATCGAGCCATCCACCACAAAAACGCCGTTGGCGTCCTTTGGCGCGATATACAGCTCGCCAGCCGGGAGGTTGCTGCTGCAACCCGATTCATGACACAAGCCCGTATCCAGCATCCATTTGCATCCCTCAAGATCAAATTCGATATCCGTCCCCAGTTCAGTAGTGATTCTCACCCTGCGGGCTTTTTCGAAGCGTTTCGCAAGCCCCATGGCGATGTCGTATATCCTGTTACTATCAGCAGTTATCCCGCCTGATGCCATCATTTTCTCTGTTATCCCTGGCATGGAGGCGACCCTTGCCCCTGCTTTACAGGCGTTTATCCGCGCCTGCGTGTGGGTGAGGGAAAAAGTCGTCGGCGCAATAACCACATCGGCATTCTTCATGGCTTCCGCCACAGCTGT
The DNA here is from genome assembly GCA_902386205.1 of uncultured archaeon. Classification (GTDB taxonomy): domain Archaea; phylum Halobacteriota; class Methanosarcinia; order Methanosarcinales; family Methanoperedenaceae; genus Methanoperedens. The sequence continues at coordinate 175,300 of CABMIH010000057.1, forward strand.
TGGGAGTTCCTCCCCGTGGCGCGTCCTCGGCAGCATGGTCATCGTCATTACCTCGCAGCCAAGGGTTTTCGCTGCCTCAAACAGGCTTTTGCCTATAGAGGACGGGGTGGAAGTATCTACTACGATGAGAACGCTCTCTCCTTTTTTAACTCCGTAGCTTTCCATTACCTTATTTGCGCCTTTGTTAACCATTATTATAATTTTCTCGGATCTTTTATCTCCCCGTACAATGCGCTTGCCGCCGCAGTAGCAGGGGATGAGAGATACACGAAAGCATCAGGGCTTCCCTGTCTCCCTTTGAAGTTGCGGTTTGATGTGGACAGGCCAACTTCGCCTTTTCCCAGCAGTCCGAACGATCCGCCCATGCAGGGCCCGCAGCACGGGGACTCCACGATAGCACCCGCTTCCATGAACTGCTCGATGTAACCGGCTCTCAGGGTTTTCATATACTCGGTGTGAGAGGCCGGGATTATCAACAGGCGAACGCCTTTTGCCACTTTTTCTCCGTTCATTATTTTAGCCACGATCTCAATATCCTCAAACCTTCCGTTGGTGCATGATCCCACGAACACCTGGTTGATCTTTGTCCCTTCCACTTCGTCCACAGGTTTCACATTGTCCACGTTATGGGGGCAGGCGACCTGGGGCGGGAGGTCTTTTACATCGTATGTCTTTGAGTCCGCGAATGTTGCATCCCTGTCGCTTTTCCATCGCGGGTCAAGTTCAAAACCCGGTATCCGCCCTTTAAGATAATTTTCAGTGATATTGTCAGCCTCAACGATCCCGGCTTTCCCGCCCATCTCGATAGCCATATTGCACATGGTCATCCTGCCCGGGATATCCATATTCCTCACAGTGGAACCGCAAAATTCAGCGGTCTTATACCTTGCTCCCTCGACACCTACACTGCCTATCAGATGGAGAATTACATCTTTCGGGTACACGCACCTGGGGAGCTTTCCCTCAACTTCGAACTTGAAGGTTTCAGGCACCCTGAACCAGAGCTTGCCTGTTGCAAAAACAAAGGCCATGTCAGTGCTGCCTATGCCTGTTGAGAATGCGCCCAGTGCCCCATAAGCGCATGTATGGGAATCAGAACCCACAATGAGGTCGCCGGGCATGACGTGTCCTTTTTCCGGTATCACCTGGTGGCATACGCCTTCAAAGACATCGTAGTTCAGGATGCCCTGCTCATTTGCGAACTCGCGCAGATAAATATGGTTCGCCGCTGCATTTAGCGAGTCTGCGGGCACCTGGTGGTCAAACAGGATTACTATCTTTTCAGGGTCCCAAACTTTCTGTCTTTTTTTGCCTTTGACTATTTCCCTGAATCCCTCGACAGCAAGAGGGCCTGTAATATCATGCGTCATGGCACGGTCTATATCTGCGAGGACGAAATCTCCGGCTTTTACCTGCTTACCCGAAGCTTTTGAAAAAATCTTTTCTGAAACTGTTTGAGGCATGAGTCACCATGATAGCATGAAATTATTTAATCTTTTGGCATTAAATAATCTGTGAACCCGCAATAAGGCTTCCTGCAACATAGCCCAGTATTACCCCGCCGTTGAGGAATGGAAGCCCTGCCTGGGGTTTGCCTTTCATTACGAATCCCATGAGCACCGCAAATCCCAGCAAGGTGCCAAGCATTGCGCCGATAGCCGGGATATTGACCGACCCCAAGAGAGGCAGGCTGTAAGAGCTGGCCCTTACAAAGAAGTTGGCCGATACCACAAGCAGCGTGGGCATTACCGCATCGCCCAGCCCCATAAAGAATGCCTCACGTTCTTCTTTATCGAACTTCTCAGCAAGGAAAGAATATCTCCAGTGCTTGGGAACAACCAGCAGGATTGGAAGCCGAAGGTCCATCACGCCTTCAGCCAGCGCTACCATATGTTTTGTCCTGTACACCGCGATATAATCATAAACAGCCAGCACAACGAGCAAAATTAGTGTCGGTATGATAGCAAGCGATATTCCGAACATGGAAGCTGCGCCCGCGCCGACAATAATACCTGTGATATCTATCACATACCATTCCGGGAATTTGTAAAGAGCAAAAGTAAGACCTATTGAAATAAGGAGGATTAAAAAGTATAAGGGCCCGAGAACAATCTCAAGACCTTCTGCAAGTATGATTTTTTGAAGGAAATAAGGGCCAAATGATAAAAAGGGAATAAAAACATAATACATTGTCCATGCTACTGATATAAGAATTATGGCCTGTATAATCCACTTTTTATTCAGCTTTATAATAAGAAAAATAAACGCTGTAAAACCGAGGATTAGTGCCATCCAGATCGCAACATTACCCGTATCTTCGGGATTTGAAAAGGCTTTGGGCAATTTCTGGCTGTATATTACCAGTTTCCCGTTTTCGGTTCTTGCAATGAACTCCTCGGTTCTGCCGTCATCTATTATTAGTTTTACCCCGGTTTTTTCATCATTAAGTCTCAGCGAAAGATAATTTTTTTCAGTCGAGACATTTATGGCCCTGGAATCATCGATTTTTTCAATTTTAGCTGTTCTTACCCATTCAATACCATAATTTTGTTCAAAAAATTTTATGAGTCTTCCGTTATCATTTCCCGGAACCTCATCCCAATAAAACCAGTATTCCGGCTGGCCCAGGCCAACCGCAATCAGCTGAACCAGGATAAGCATGAGCGCCATTCCGATGAACGGGGTATATTTTGTTAACTTCAAATTAATCTCTTATCATAATATCCGGGAACGTTTTTAAAAGTTTGCTAATCCATTTACTCCTTCTGCTCATGCTTCGGGATGCTTTCGATCGTGCATATCATGCCATTGAACTTCCCGTCTTTGATACGCGGGACCAGCCATCCGGACTGGTAGCTTGTACCCTTATCCGGAATGACAAAAGGAACAGCCTGGTAATAGAAAGGCTGTAACGTTTCCCTGGCTTTCATATAATACGGCCTGAAAAATTCCTGGAAATCTTCTAAAACACGGGCGCCTTCGATTTCCTTCGAGGCCAATCCTGTAACTGCATTCATCCCCTTATTGGAATATACGATAACATCATCTTTATCAGTCACCCATACCCCGTTAACAATACCTTCAAGCACGCTTTCGTAAAATCCTTTAAGGCGGATAATTTCATCCATCGCCCGTTTGCGCTCGGTAATATCACGGAATACCATAACAATGCCTGTTATGTTCCCCTTCTCATCCATTATGGGGTCGCTGCTGACTTCAATGGGAATATTGGTTTTGCTCCTGCTGACAAGAACCGTTTGATTTTCGAGAGTATTCTTGCTTTTTTCACTTATAATATCGAACACTTCTTTCAGTGGCTTCCCGCTGGCCTTGGCAAATCCCCATCCCGTCAGGGACTGGGCAACGGGATTCATGAACTTCACGCAACCCTGCGGGTCTGTTGCGATAACAGCATCGCTTGTGCTTTTCAAGGTCGTGGTAAACCACTCCTTGCTCTCTTTCAATTTTATCTCCATCTTATGCTTGAAAAGGGCGATCTCAATATTGATGTGCAATTCCCGCTCTTTAAAGGGTTTTATAATATAACCGAACGGCTCAGTTATTTTTGCCCGTTCAAGCGTTTTTTGATCTGAAAAAGCGGTGAGATACACAAACGGGATATTAAAACGGGAACTTATCTCTTTTGCAGTTTCGATCCCGTCCATTTTACCCTGGATAACAATATCCATCAACACAAGGTCGGGCATGAACTGTGCGACTTTTTTGATGGCCTCTTCCCCGGAGGATGCAGTTGACGGTACAATGTATCCCATATTCTCTAAACTGCTTCGAATATCCTCCGCTACAATAACCTCATCTTCAACAACTAATATCTTAGTTTCTGACATTATTTCACATCCCTGAATTTAATACGGAATTCTGTTCCTTTGCTTCGATCCAGATCGATCTGACCATGAAGCTGGTTTTCCACCATTATTGTGACAAGATGCATTCCCAGCGATTCTGTTTTCCTTATATCCACATCCGGAGGGATGCTTATACCATCATCGCTTACCACAAGTTCGACCATATTTTCATCTGCCGGGCGAAGCGATATCCCTATCCTGCCTTTCCTGCCTTCTGGAAAAGCGTGTTTTAACGAATTAGTGACCAGTTCGTTGATTATTAATCCGCACGGGATGGCAGAATCAATTCCAAGCGAAATTTTCTTCACGTCCATATCCAGTGCGATGTTGCTATTGACACAATAAGACTGGAACAGGCCGGTTACAAGGTCCCTGATATAATCGTCAAAATCAATTCTTGCCAGGCCCCTGGACTGGTAAAGCTTCTCATGGATAAGCGACATCGACATTATCCTGTTCTGGCTTTCAGTGAACATTTCCAGGTACTTTTTCTCTGTAATATACCTGGACTGGAGCCGCAGCAGGCTTGAAATTATCTGCATGTTGTTCTTGACCCTGTGGTGGACCTCCCGCAAAAGTACATCTTTTTCTTTGAGAGATTCCTTGATCTGCACCTCCGTCCAGTTGCGATTGATAGCAATCGCATAAAGGTCTGCCAGGCGTTCGACAAGGGCAAGGTCGCGGTCGGTATAATCACGGTCAGAGTTAGCCAGCGCCACCTGGCCCACCAGTTTTCCCTTGTCATAATACCGCATTATGTGGATCTTGTTCCCAACAGGACTTGCAACCGAAAGCTGGCCCACAAGATCCCTTTTCAGCAAAGCAGGAGCGGACAGGAAACGATGGATGGGTATATGGCTCTCAGGCGTGCCCGACGACCTTGGATCATCAGCCGGCGCATTTGTAAGAAGGGCTTTGCCATTTATCAACACCCAGCCGAAAAGCCCCCGGAAATCCTTGAGTATGTTATTCTTATCCTTGACTTTGCAGGTGTCCCACATATCCCTTGTCATAGTAGGGCAGACAAGATAGCCTGTCTTCGGGTCTATATACCCGACATAACCATATACGCTGCCTGTGAGACGTTTGGCGTGCTCAAGTACGAAAGATGAGATTTCATCAACATTCGCAGAAGAGAGTAACGTACTTGACAGTTCCGCGATGGTGGCATTGACTTCTAGCTCCCATGAAAGTGCTTCCTCGGCACGCTTGCGTTCTGTAATATCAGTCATCGATCCCATCGTTGCTAGGCCGCCAAGGTAATTGATCGTCCCAACATTCAGATGGACCGTGATTCTTGTTTTCTTGTCCTTATGAAGTATATTGAATTCATATTCCTTCCTGATATCTTCACCTGCCAGTCTCCTGGCATAGTAATCTGAGACCCTCTCCAGATCTTCAGGCGCTATGAACTCCTGGAAACTCTTCCCTATTACATCTTCAACTGTGTACCCGCCAATCCTGGCAAAAGCCTCGTTGACAAACTGGATTTTGGAATCCTTAATGATAAAAATCCCGTCATGGTTATTATCGATCAGCGCCCTGTATTTTTCCTCGGATTGCTGGAGTTTTTCTTCAGCATGTTTGCGCACCAGTGCATTTACAAATATCTCTCCCACTATTTTCAGAAGAGCGATCATATCTTCGGACCATATTACTTCTTTCTTCAAAGAAGCCATACCAAGATACCCGATAACCGACCCGCCATTTATCAGGGGAACCTCTATTAGCGATTTTATCGGGGTCTGATGAAGTATTGCTTTTTCTGCACTCGCTTCGGGCGGAAGGTCAGCGATACGGGGGACATAAATTGTCTCACGCTTCCTCATTTTTTCTGAAAACCATTTGAAAGAATCAAATTGTTCCTTCTTTGGCATCCGGATTTGGGATGCGTCCTTATTGCTGCACCATTTGTGTGTATTGTCAATTGTAGTTCTATCATCCGAAAAAAGTAAGACATAACTGCGGTCAATGCCTGAGAATTCTCCTATAGCTCTCAATGCATCGTTAATTTCCCTGTCAATTTCAGCCGGGGCTATGTTGATGAAGTTTGTTGAAAGGTTCATTATGAGTTTTTCAAAGTCAAGCCTGTATTGTAATGCTTTTTCTGACCGCTTGCGTTCAGTTATATCCCTGATAATAGAGGATAATGCGATTGTGTTGTTAGAGGCCCTCAACGGGGATATCGTGACGTTTACATCTATTTCTGTACCGTCTTTTTGCAGATTAACAGTATCAAATCCTCTGACTTCTATTCCGGACATAGCGTCACGGAGGTTCTGTTTCCTTTCACCCCACTGGGCTTTTGGAATTATCAGCTCAGAGAGTTTCTTCCCGATCACCTCATCGGCAGTCCAGCCGAACAATTTCCCTGCGCTGCGATTCCATGAGGTGATCCTGTCATCAAGATCCGTTGTTATGATCGCATCGTGTGCATTATCGAAAAGGTTGCGATACTGTTCTTCGGTTGCTTTTCTGAGTTTTTCATCAGTAAGAGCCAGCATTTCATAAGGAAGGTCTATGGAGGACTTATATAGAGCCATATATACGAAGTAGAAACCTGCGGCCCTGAGCAAATGTTCCGGGTATTCGTAAAAAAAATATACTGTATAGCTGAAAGCCAGTATCGTAAAGCCGTATATCATGCACACCAGGTTCTCCTGGCCTGTTTTCCGAAGCCTTGCCGAATAGAGGTAGGCTGCATAAAGGACAACCGCTGATATTACAAGTTGTAAAAATATGCTTGCTGCCGAATGACCCATCTCCCCGGGGGAATGAATGGCCGGAAGTCTGTCAGCAAAAAATAGCGTCAGGGCAAGAGGAATAACGGATAATGCTATCGCTGATGCGAACAGGACGGATTTGTTGATAGCTCCCGGAAGCGTGTCTTTATACACATATGCACTTGCAAGAAATAGGATGCCTGAAACCAGCCCGGCCTCGTTCCAGAAGATCGCTGCTTTCTGTAAGGAGTTTGGTGTTATGAAATCCGGCATGAATGGATATGACAGCAGGTGGAAAAAATAAAAAAGTCCGATCACAAGAAAAGCAGCGCCAAGGAAAAGTGAATGATTATCCCTGCTTCTCCTGTATGTATACCACGTCACGCACGAAATGGAAAAGGACAGGACAAGCGATAAAAGCTCTGTTGAGATTGTAAAATAATCTCCTGCCATTGGGGAAATATGACGCAGCGATTCAAGCAAATACCCCATTAAGAAAACTGACCCTGTTATTATCAGCACCTTTAATGCATGGTTCATTTTTGTCATTTGATTTCCTGTACTAAAGCGCAATATATATCTTTAAACTTGTTTTTTTATACTAATCACTATCATAATAATGAGTTTGGATTTTAATAGCTTTTCATATTTATTTTTTTTTAACTGTGAAGAAGGTATCAATTACTGGACTGCAAAGCGATAAATTGATAAATGCGGGATTTGAAAAGCCTCAGTCCGTTCTCCCCATTGCCGCACCTGCTATCTGAAGCGCCATTCCAGCAACCTTCGCGGCGTCCCTCCCCAGGAGGCGGATCATCGCCTCTTTCCCGACATCACCTTTATCATAGACCACGTCGGGGATACAGCCTGTATTTTTTATAGCATCAGCCACGCCCCATTCCATTGTTGAGACGCCTTCAGGCTCATCTTTTCTTGAGAACGAAGCTATTTTCAGGCCGAGTTCCCTGCATGCAGAAAGCGCATCTTCGGAATAACGTATATTCATCGCGGCCCTTATCGAACCATCATACTGCATCGCTGTAAGTACTATCCGTGCAATATGGCTGCTTGCGCCGAATTCGACGCATCCGACAGCATGGGGTGAACCTTTTAACCAGACTATCCTTCCTGAGACTGCTGCCACGTCTTTTATTGAAGAAGCATCCTGAATACCCATTGCAATGTTGCATCCAACCTCTGGAATGAGTCCGGAAAATGCCTTATTTTTTTCAATAAGTTCAACAGCTTCTTTCACATTGGAAAGGACATTATATCTCTCCGAATCCACAAGCATCCGCCCCGCCTGGTTCACAAGCGCTGCACCGCCACCTATTTTTATACTCGCAAGTATCGCCTGTTCCACGAATTCCTTTGCGCGCCGGGCCGCCCCGATAAGAGGCGTTCCCCTGGCAAGCTCTGCCGTTATCGCGGCCGAATGGGTACATCCGGAACCGTGCGTTCCTCCTTTTACTAATTTTCCCTCTATAAGAGTGAAGTCCCCGTCATAAAGAACATCAGTCCCTTCAAGATGCCCGCCTGTCACAATGACAGCTTTTGCGCCAAGGTCATGGATTGTCCTGGCTGCTTTTCTGGCATCGTCCATATCCTTAATTCCCAGCCCTGATAAGCGCTCTGCCTCGAATACATTAGGTGTGACCACCTCAGCCAGTGGCAAAAGTTCTTCTATTAAGACCCTGACAGCCTCATCCCGCAGGAGCTTCCCGCCAGCCTCTGCCGCCATTACAGGATCGATAACAAGTGGTAATTTTTGTTTTTTTACCATGCCTGCGACTGCCCTCACAATTTCCGGGGAAGAGAGCATCCCCGTCTTTGCGCAATCGACCTTTATATCGTTAATCACAGCATTGAACTGGTCCTCAATGAACTTTACAGGAAGGTCGAATGAACCCAGCACGCCTTTTGTGTTCTGTGCGGTTACCGATGTTACCACGCATGTCCCGTGGACGCCGAATGCGGCAAATGTTTTTATATCTGCAGCTACTCCCGCCCCCCCGCCGGAATCCACACCTGCAATGCTCATTGCTATTTTCATCCTGCAAAGAATGTCCCGCATACATTATAATAGTTCCAGTTAAATGAAGGCACACTTATATGACTTCCCACATCAAAGCATGGCATGACGAATATAAAACCTGGAAAGGGGGGCCCTATTCCCTTGAACTCCTTGGTCCGGGTCATAAAAAAGGGCGGCTCCTGGATGCGGGATGCGGGGGAGGAAAATATTCGCTACCCCTGCGGATGCGTGGATTTGATGTGACTGCCATTGACGTATCATTAAAAGCCCTGAAGATTGCGGGTGACAGGAGCGCAGGCCGGAAACTTGATATCACATTTTTGGCTGCCAATATTTATACGATGCCTTTCAGGAATGCATACTTTGATGTAATATGGTGTTACGGCGTCCTGCAGCACCTGTTATTAAAAGAAAGAGAACTTGCTATGATCGAATTCTGGAGAATACTGAAAGAGGGGGGACTATTATTCATCGAGGTCTTTGGCGAAGGCGACATGAGATACGGCGGAAACGAGATCGAACACAATACTTTTTCCCGGAAAAACGGTATCATATACCATTATTTTAATAAAAACGAATTGGAAGGATTATTGAAAAGTTTTTCGCACCGGATTATTGAATCCAGGAAAGAAAAGCGGTTTGATGGGAGGGCGTATACAAGACATACAATTTCCGCTATCGCAAAAAAAATTATAAAGTAAAAAGGCATAAAATATATATTCACACATTGTATAGTGTTCTATTAATGAAACCGGCATTAGTTCTCATATTGGCCATATTGCTTGCATCCATTCTCCCACTTGCCGAAAGTGCGCCTGAGAAACGTTCACTGGATATCTCTTCGCTTACCATTACTTTTGATAAGACCGATGCGATATTCACAGTGAATTATGACTTTGATAGACTACCGAAAATGTACCTTCTCCTTTTCGGAAGCAAGAACCTTGAGCCTAAAATCAGATATGTGTTTGCGAACTTTGATTATGATATTAAGAAAATAGACCAGGACCAAGCCATATTAAGGGTAAAAAATTTCTCACGATTTGAAAAGGGATATTATCTGCATGATTCACATATTAAATTTGGAGAAGGCATAAAAACAATATATATCTATACCTCAGATTCAACCGAACCGAAAAAGTACTCAGGTATGTACATTTTTAACTGGGACAGCGTTCCTGGCAGTGAAAGCAACAAACTCCTGGGTTTCCTGAAAGACGATCTTGGTCTTGATTGGGTGGAAAATGCAAGGATCACCAAAAACGAAGATGGTAAAATTATACACATTTTTGCAGAAGAAAAATCAGCCGAGATAGTGCTTCAAGACACAAAAGACAGCGCAGTCCTGATAACAAGTGACGGCCAGGCTTATGAATTACTGGTTAAACAGGTCAAGGAAGAAAACGAACCACCTAAAATTTATTTATATTCAACACTTATCTACTCAACACCCAATATATACTATCGCTCTTGATGTTTCTTTTTCTGGAAAACAGAGGGCAGATGAACAATATACGTACCATCTTCCTTAAGAGCCATGACTATTTCATCTCTTTCAAGAAGTGATTCCAGGTTCAATTCGTACGAGCCGGGAGACAGTATCCTGACAGATTCTACGCGACTCCCGATCTCTTCAGGTGCCTGGGTTTTTGCATCCTTCGGTTCTGTCTTTACCGGAGCCGCCCTGTTGCCGATCAGGTCATCCACTTCTTTGATGAATTTTGTTGCCGCCGGGGGTAGAGAACCTGCCGGGTTCTCGATTTTTTCCTGCGCGGTTTTTTCATCCTTTACGTAAAGGAACTTATTCCAGCCGCATTTCGGGCATCCGCTCAATATTATCGCAGCGCCGTCCTTGAACAGGCTTTCGCACTTTGTACACTTATGCGGCATAATCTATGGTGTTGAGACAAGGGCGCTTATCAGATCCCTGTCCTTTTTTATCGTCTTTAACTGCGCTGCTGGGCCGATGACTGTAAGCCTGGTCTTAAGAGTGTTTTTCCCGAATAGCTTGTTCAGGAAATTATCATTATGTTTTACCGGATAGCTCTCTATCTCGATACCTGAGAAATCATCGGGTGCTATCTCTGTCATTGTAAGCTCTATCAGTTTGTTCTGCTCACTCGGGGTCAATCCTTTTTCAAGCACGAGGATTTTCCCGTTCCTGACCTCGTCAAGGATTAACCGCACCTTTTCCATAGAGGTCATGCCATCAAGTTTATCTTCCGATATTAAGTCAAGCTGAATTCCTTTCATTTTGATCACCCGAAGTGTTCTGCAATTTCCCGATACAGCAAATCAATGTTCTGTCCCTCAAGGGCTGAAATGGGTACAAGAGGATGCTGGGGGAAGGCGCTGTGTATCCGTGCGGGCGATGAGTTGGGAAGATCGATCTTGTTGGCCGCAATCAAAAGTGGAAGTTTTCTTGCCTCCATGTTGCCTATGACCGTCACGTTCACCTGTGTGTACGGATCTTCTGTCGCGTCCATCACCAGTATTACCCCGTCAAGTTCATCCAGCCATTTTACGGCTTCTATAACTCCTTCTGTGGCCTCTTTGGCGCGCCTCTTCGACTCCTCCTCGTTCATGCCGAACGCCATAAAATCATGAAAATCGATCTTAGTGGCAAGCCCGGGCGTATCAATTATGTCCAGGGTCACGGCTGAACCATTATAATTTATTGTCACGCCTTCACGCCTTCTGGCCCTGCGCGTCTCATGCGGTACGTTGGATACGGAACCCATGGCATCGCCGGTCCAGTCCCTGAGTATCCTGTTCGCAAGTGTGGTCTTACCAGCATTGGGCGGACCATATATTCCTATTCTAGCTCTCTTTTTCTTGAATATCCTTTTCAACCAGGTAAAGTTCAGCCCCAGCCTTTTTATTATTCCCATAGTTATGCCTCAGTCTTTAATATAAGTACTCTCTTTTTTAGTTTTCTATCAACTTACATCCAGAATATATAAATGTCGATAGCTTCCATATCGCCAACAACTTATTTATACCACCTCGCAGTCTTAAACCTTCCTGAGGGTGAATAAAATAATGACAAGAACTTCCAAAATCTCAGGTTTTTATAAACTAAGTCCAGAGGAACGACTCAAAGCAGTATCCGGATTTTCAGGTCTCTCAGATGAGGAGGCGTCATGCATCAGAGCCACGGGTGCCCTGTCTCTTGACGCGGCCGATCGCATGGTTGAGAATCTTATAGGCATTATGGAAGTGCCGATGGGCGTGGCCGTGAATTTCCTTATCAACGGCAGGGATTACCTGATCCCCATGGCAATAGAAGAACCTTCGGTCATTGCAGCGGCCAGCAATGCCGCAAAGATGGCGCGGGAAGGCGGAGGATTCACAACGAGCAGCACAGGTCCCCTGATGATAGGCCAGATACAGGCTGTGGGGATAGCAGATCCCAACGGGGCGAGGATGAATATCCTCGGGAAAAAGGATGAAATAATAAGGCGTGCAAACGAAGTGGATCCCGTGCTCGTTAAGTTCGGCGGGGGCGCAAAGGATGTTGAAGTAAGGGTTATCGATACGCCCGGTGGAAAGATGGTGATTACCCACCTGACAGTTGACTGCAGGGATGCGATGGGTGCAAATGCCGTGAATACTATGGCTGAAACCGTTGCCCCTTATATCGAAGAGCTGACCGGGGGTCGGGTGTACCTGAGGATAATATCGAATTTTGCAGATAAGCGCCTGATGAGGGCAAGGGCCGTGTTCACAAAAGAGGCAATAGGCGGTGAAGAGGTCGTGGATCGCATCCTGGCCGCATATCATTTTGCGGCAGGAGACCCGTACCGCGCAGCGACCCATAACAAAGGCATAATGAACGGCGTGACTGCGGCAGTGCTTGCCACAGGCAACGATACAAGGGCGATCGAAGCCGGAGCGCATGTCTATGCGTCACGAAGCGGCACCTACCGCCCGCTTTCGGCCTATGAGAAGAATGCAAGCGGTGATCTTGTCGCCACTATTGAAATGCCCATGGCAGTAGGTCTTGTCGGCGGTGCCACAAAGACAAACCCTATAGCCCGTGCTGCGGTGAAGATACTTGGAATCAAGACCGCCACGGAAATGGGCGAGGTATTTGCGGCCCTGGGCCTTGCCCAGAATTTCGCGGCCATGAGGGCGCTTGCCACTGAAGGCATCCAGAGGGGGCATATGGGGCTTCACTCAAGGAACGTCGCGATCCAGGCAGGAGCGACCGGAGATATGGTTGATAAGATAGCCGCGATAATGGTGAGCGAAAAGAAGGTCAGGGCCGACAGGGCAAAGGAACTGCTGGATGAGATGACCGGGAAAGGGAACTAAATTTATTTTTTTCATATCAGCAATAAGAAAAGCCATACCAGTAGTTTCTTTTTTTGAGAATGCTTATCAGGAATTCTTTATCCACATGCAAGTATAGTCAGCATAATGAATATAAATGTTGGGGTTTACGTTTGCATCTTTATATAGTGTCAGGGCTGCTTCTGTTCGAAGCCAGCATTGCTATAGGCTGCGAAGCGACAGCCCCATGGCAACGATGCCGGGGATAGGGAAGACCGCTAAATCGACTGGCTCTTTACCTCCAGTATGGCTTCCTCAGTTCAATATACGCATGGTGCGCCACTGTTGCACCATGCGCCACTGCCACCACGACCAGTTGCAGGTCTGAAGCGATGTCTCCCACGGCATAAATACCGTCAATACTCGTCTTCTGGGTTTTGTCTGTCTTAATGTACCCATTCTCATCCATCTCAAGCCCGATCTTCTTAAATATCTCGGTGTTCGGTGTAAGTCCTACTGCCAGCACGACAGAATCAACAGCCAGCTGGATAGTCTCGTCCTCTTTCAAATCCCGCATTATCGCTTTTTCCACCCTGTCAGTTCCCGCTATCTCAAGAAGTTCGGTGCTATAAAGAACCTTCACCTTATCCAGGGTCTTCAAGCGCTCCACTTTATGCGGGACAGCCCGCAGTTCATCGCGCCTGTGCGCTATGGTGATGAGGCCCGCTGAATCTGCAAGGCTGAGCGCCGCATCCACGGCAGAATCCCCGCCTCCTACAATAAGAACGCGCTTCCCTGCGAACTTTCCGGGATTCGCGACGTAGTAATAAACACCGCGTTCGTTTTTATTGAATTTATCCTCACCTTTCACACCGGCAGGCGCGGGAGAGCTTCCTGTGGCAAGAACTATGACCTTGCCCTTATATTCCCCGGCTTCGGAAATCACTTTTTTATCAGGCGTTATCTCGTTCACTCTTTCCTTCTTCAATTCAACCTTAAGCTTCCCCGCCTCATCGACCCAGGATTTAACAAGGTCGCTGCAGGTTGTTTTTTCGCACAACCCCGGGAAATTCTCTATTGTCTTATCAGGGCATAGCCATGAGAGGACTCCTCCCCAGGCGGAAGCCTCAAATATCGCGGTCTTAAGTCCCCTGTATGCACATAATATCCCTGTCGTCAGGCCGCCCGGCCCGCCGCCCACGATAATCACATCAAAATCATATTTCTCGGCTTCGACCTTTGCCTTCTCCTCTTTCTTTGTCATGTAATCCTTGATCGCCGCATGGAGCGCGTCGGCAGCAAGGTTCGAGCAATGCATTTTAATTGGCGGGAGGCCCCCGAGTTCCCCGGCCACATCCCCGCGTGTGATCTTAAGCGCCTCCTCAAGCGTCTTTCCCTTCGCCATCTCCGTGATCATGCTGCTTGTGGCAATCGCAGAGCCGCATCCGAAGGTCTTGAATTTCACGTCTTTTAATATATTGTTCTCGACCTTTATCTGGATCTCCATTAAGTCCCCGCATACCGGATTCCCGACTCTCCCTATCCCGTCTGCATCCTTTACCTCCCCGACATTTCGCGGATTCCTGAAATGTTCCATTACTTTTTCCGAGTATTCGAATTGTTCTTCCATTATTTCACCTGTTTTGGATAAAGCGGCGATAATGACCTGAGTTTTGCCACAACCTGAGGTATGGATCCAATGGCGTGATCAACATCCTCAGGTGAATTGAATCTGCCAAGCGTAAGAAGAAGAGAACCGTGCGCTTCCTCATGTCTTAATCCCATAGCTATCAGCACATGCGAAGGCTCAAGCGTTTTTGTGGAACATGCCGAACCCGTGCTTGCTGTTATTCCCAGGTCGTTAAGCTGCAATATGATACTTTCACCCTCTATAAAGCTGAAGCGGAAACTTGCATTGTTCGGAAGCCGCTTTGTCCTGTGCCCTGTGAGATAAGTATATTCTGTTTTCAGGATGCTATCGATCAACCTGTCCCGCATCATGATCAATCTCTTGCCATCCCCGGCCATTTCCTTCTGGGCAAGTTCGGCTGTCACTCCCATCCCAACTATGCCAGGGATATTCTCAGAGCCGCTTCGCATACCCGCTTCCTGCCCACCCCCTAGCATGAAAGGCATTATCCTTACACCCTGTTTAATGTAAAGTGCGCCAACCCCCTTCGGACCGTACATATCATTTGATGAGACCGTTAAAAGGTCGATATGTTCCTCCTCAACGTTGACCGGGACTTTTCCGACAGCGGCTGTACCATCCACATGGAACAATATCTTCCTGTCAGATGCGATATCGCCGATTTCCTTAACCGGCTGCACTGTTCCCACTTCGCCGTTGGCATACATTATTGAGATAATGATAGTCCTGTCTGTTATGGCATTCTTTACTTTTTCAGGATCCACCAGACCGTCTTTATCAACCGGTATGTATGTGACCTCAAACCCGCTTCTTTGCAGGTCTTTCAGGGTGTTCATAACCGACATATGCTCGACTGACGAGGTGATTATGTGGTTCCCTTTGTCTTTATACCGCATTGCAGCGCCGCGCAGGGCGAGATTGTTCGATTCCGTGGCGCAGGAAGTGAATATAATACTTTTTGCACTTTGCGCACCGATCAGATTTGCAACCTTTCCGCGCGCCGCTTCAAGCTCTCGTTTTGCTTTCCTTCCGGGTGAGTGAAGCGAAGAGGGATTTCCGATGTCTTTATTAAAATACGGCATCATGGCTTCAAGAACCCGTTCATCAACGGGTGAAGCAGAACCGTAATCCATGTAAGCCTGTCTCATTGTGCCACTTGCTTAAATCCGCCTGTCTCTTCCCTCAGGCCCTTCGCATTCGGGTATATAACAGGTCGCATCAATGAAGGCACATGCCTCCCTGCAACTCGGGCATTTCTCAGGCGGTGTTGAGGTGCCTTCGAACTGGTAGCCGCACATAGAACATTTCCACTGGATTTTCATATTCCTCCTAAAACCACATAGTACCGTCAGCATCAAGAACAAGATCATTGAGCGTGGCTGCTCCCACCACCTCAGCAGCCGGGACAAAATCTCCTTTTGCCAGGTTTATGAGCTGGCAACTCTGCTCGCAGACCATGAGTTTTACTCCTGCTTTTATAGATTGTTCCATTACTTCTTTCAGGGATGGAAAATTCCCTAACTTAATCTTTTCTGCACTTCCTTTTTTCACAACTGTTATCCCCATTCCCAGGAAATAAATTATTGCATCTATCCCCATTGCTTTAGCGGTCTGTGCAAGGATAAAAGGGGAATAAAGACGTTCAGGGGTATCGATCCCGCTGGTCTGGACATATAAGATGTTCGTCATTTTGCCTCCACAACGTAGTATTGGGATTGATAGTAGATACGTATTTCTGACGAAACCAAAAGTTTAAATTTAGCTCCCCTACATCCTCACATGCTCCCAGGCCATGTGATATTTTTCAAACTTCCTGTCCTTCGAGTATATGGACATATTTTTCCGCCCGAACAATTCCCTGTCTTTCCCGACGGGACAGACCTTGATGCAGATGCCGCACGGGGACCTGAACTGGTCGCGAAGTTGCGAGCTTCTTATCGCGCAGAGTTTTTTATCCACCGGAGGCGGGAAATCACCTTTCCGGGGTATTGCGCCGACCGGGCAGTTCTTCACGCAGAGAAGGCACCGCGTGCATAAATCCTCGTTCTTAACAGGGTCGGGTTTAATTTCTGCTGTTGTGAAAATGGATGTAAACCTGACCCTTGGCCCGTATTCTGGCGTCAGGAGGACATTATTCTGCCCGATGGAACCAAGACCTGCCAGGTAAGCTGCGTGCTTATGCGAAAAAAATGCAAAGGGATTTTCAACCAGGATTTTTATGTCGCCGTAAGCGTCCCTGGGCAGGTAAATTGCGCCATAACCCTTTTCGATTAAGAAATTCGCAATCTCATAAGCCTTTAGATCAAGCGCCGAATTCACGGTTTTATAAAGTTCGTGATAATAGATGGATGGCGCGGTTTCAACGACAGGGAGGGACACTGGAAGCCCGATCACGATTACAGTTTTTGTTTCAGGGTATATGGAATGGGGCCAGAAATCTTCAGGGATCCAGGGGGAGAGAACATTAGGGAGATCTTTGGGTGGGTCTTCCCTCCTCTCCACTGGTTCAAAACCCACAAGAGGGATTCCAAGGCTCCTGCATATCATTAACACACTTTTCTTTAGGGGCCCGGATTTCATTATAAGCTACTCTGTCCCTTTTAACTTCCTGGCCAATAGCTTTCCCAGTTCCCTGCACGTTCCTATACCTTCTTCTTCAGGAGTGCGTTTGATCCGCAGCGAAGGTTCAAGCACGTCCATGCCATAGCTCTTGAGCATCCTGCTTATTACCCCCGCGGCCTCCCCGCTCCAGCCATATGAACCAAAGGCTGTTCCTACTTTGCCCTTGAGAGTAAGTTTTGAGAGGCTTTCCACGTATTTGATGACCGAGGGCATGGCTGCGCCCCTGTAGGTAGCTGAACCTATTGCAATGGCATCCGCTTTTTCCACATCTGCCGGGGTAGATTCTTCCACTTTCTTTATGATCACATCTATCCCGGCGCTTTTTGCCCCCTCTTCGATGGCCTTTGCCATGATGCCGGTGTTACCAAAACCTGTCCCGTATATTATTGCCAGTTTCGCCATATTCCCGCCTCAATCTATTTTCCTGAACATCTCTTTCGGGGCGTTGCAGATGGGACATCTCTCAGGTGCTCCGTTTTCCACGGTGTTGCCGCAGATGGAGCATACATAATAATCTGTCTCTTTGTTCTTGCCAAGGTTATCGAGGGCCTGTTTGTAAAGGCCTGCATGGATCTTCTCGACCTTGTTCGCCACATCAAGACTGAGTATCACTGCATCCGATGCTTTCTCTTTTTTTGCTTCCTCGATGAACTTAGGGTACATGTCCCTGAACTCGGAAGTCTCACCCGCGATGGCTCCATTCAGGTTATCCCGGGTCTTTCCTACTGCGCCCATTACCCGCAGGTGGTTGAGCGCATGGACGGTCTCGGCTGCCGCTGCGGCACGGAACAGCTTCGCCACCTGCCCGTAGCCTTCCTGGTCAGCTTTTTCTGCAAAGGCAAGGTATTTCCTGTTCGCCTGTGATTCCCCGGCAAAAGCCTCATTCAAATTATCCTGTGTTGACATATTTTCACCTTATTTTTTTCCACTCATCTAACTCATTTCCCGTGATTCATAATATATCTTTCCGGCACATCTCAACTGACAGCAAGATTTAATAAATCAAAACCTAAAGAAATGGCAGATGAATTACAGGGTCGTTCTGAACGTACTGGGGATCGTTTTAAGGTTCCTTGGCATTTCTCTTCTTGCCCCCCTTCTTGTGGCAGTGATCTATAATGAACCGGAATCTGTAAGGATCTTCCTGGTTTCGTGTATTATTACCCTGGCTTCAGGATTGATTCTCCAGTACACCAACAGATTGGAATTCGGTGAACTGAGCCACAGGGAAAGTATTGTCATCGTGGCAATAGGATGGTTCCTTGTTGCTCTCTTCGGCGGTATCCCTTTCATGCTGGCCGGGATATCACCCGTTGATTCACTTTTCGAGGCGATGTCGGGATTCACAACAACAGGTTCGAGTATCCTGCCTGACGTTGAGATTTATTCAAAAAGCATCCTTTTCTGGAGAAGCATGACCCAGTGGCTTGGCGGGATGGGAATTATCGTTCTTGTCCTTGCGATACTGCCGAGGATCGCCGTGGCGGGGAGGCAGATGTTCCAGTCTGAAGCCCCGGGCCCCATAAAAGATAAATTAAAACCAAGGCTCAAGGATACGGCCCAGATATTATGGGGCGTCTATGTGACATTCACGGTTCTTGAAATAGTACTTCTCTATCTTGCAGGGATGACGTTGTACGATGCCACAGTGCACACGTTTCCAACAATGTCAACCGGCGGTTTTTCCTCGAAGAATTTATCGATAGCGGCCTATAATAACTTCAATATCGAGTTAATAATCGTTATTTTCATGTTCATCGGGGGGGCGAATTTTAACCTGTTTTATCGCACATTGAAAGTCAACCGCGGGGCGCTGATAAAGGATAAGGAATTCCAGACCTACGCTTTTATTGTTCTTGTCTCAACGCTTGTTATCGGGCTCCAGCTCTGGAACTGGGGTGATTCATTGGCAAGTTCATTCAGGCATGCCTTATTCCAGGTCGTATCCACAATCACTACAACAGGTTTTGCATCTACGGATTTTAGCCTGTGGCCCGAATCCACAAAATTGATACTGCTGTTGCTTATGTTCGTGGGAGGGTCTGCCGGGTCAACAGCCGGAGCCCTGAAAGTTGTCAGGGTGATCCTGCTGATGAAATACGGCATGCGGGAGATATATAAATCCATACATCCCAAAATGGTCAGGCCGATAAGGCTTGGTGATACGATAATTTCCGATGATGTAATGCAGGCGGTTCTTGCATTCTTCGTTCTTTACCTGCTTGTATTCGTGGGGAGCACGCTTGTTTTAAGCGCGCTCGGGCTTGATCTTTTAAGCAGCATCAGCGCCTCCGCTACGACCCTTGGGAATGTGGGACCGGGATTGAGCGCTCTGGTCGGGCCTATGGCGAATTTCGGCTCCATCCATGTAATAGGGAAAATAGTACTGATACTCAATATGTGGATAGGAAGGCTTGAGGTGCTAACGGTGCTGATATTGTTTGTTCCTTCGTTCTGGAAGAAATAACAGACCTTAAACCTGAGATATTATGAAATTATAAAAGTTAGATGGGCAGGTTGGGGAGTGGGGGTTAGTGTATTAAAAAAGAAGTTACCTGCCCATCGCTTCTTACCATTATTTCATTGTATATAAATCTATCCCGAACGGCTTCCCGCTTGAAGAAAATACATCCACTCACTTAAATCTTTCAAGTGTATCGCATACCATGTTCACGGTATCCCTGATGGTTTTTGAACCTGCCTCGTCAGACTCAACGGGTTTCACGGCAATCCCACCGAAATGAGACATATCCCCTACAACGATCATTCCGTGGATATGCATCCACGAATGTATCGCCTGTATTGTGAATTCCTGCCCCCCGTTCCTTGAGCCGCCAATAGCGACTGCCCCCCCGACTTTACCTTTCAGGAGGAAACCGTTCCTTCGCAGCAATATCGTGCGGTCAAACAATGCTTTTAACTGGGCTGAAACACTACCAAAAAAAACCGGGGAAGAGACGATGAAACCGTCACTTGTCTCAAGCAGCCTGCTGACCTCTGCCATGTCATCCTCAATCGG
Source organism: uncultured archaeon (assembly GCA_902386205.1). Classification (GTDB taxonomy): domain Archaea; phylum Halobacteriota; class Methanosarcinia; order Methanosarcinales; family Methanoperedenaceae; genus Methanoperedens. The sequence goes on from CABMIH010000057.1 coordinate 195,491, forward strand.
ACAAACCTTCTCTTTCTTGCATGCTCCGCAGTCAGTGCAGGGTTGAACATTCATATCTGAAAGTAATATTTTCGCGGTTTCAAATCCCCTTTCCTTTAACATCCCGCAGATCAGATCGATTATCTTTTCGTTATTGCCCCCGGCATTGGGACTTCCTGATATGCATGTTATCTTCATGTGCCTCACAGGGATTTCAAGCGATATAATAACTCCGAAATACTTCCGCAAAGAATGACAGACCTCTCTATCATCAGGTTCACGGTACCTTCTATCCCAAGAGTGCGGAAATCAGTTCTCAAACCAAATACTGGTTTCCCTTTAGAAAAAGCGTAACCTATCTCCCATGCTGTGCCTGAATCAACATCCGCGCCGTCGACCACGGCCACGATGATATCCGATTTTCCGATCGCTGAAACATTTTTATTAAAAATTATTCCCTGCCTGTTTTTCTCATCCTTGATATTATTCGAATCCTCCTGCGGCAGGAAGACCGCAAAGCCAATTTGTTTAATCTCATCCCTCAGTTTCCTGTTAAAATCACATTCGGCTTCTGAAAAAAGGGGTGCGGCAAGATAGACTGTTCTCATACAACGAATATACTCCTGTTGGGCAAATAAGTTTTGTTAAGCGAACTGAAAGTAATATTTTTAGACCTGAAACGCAGGTCACAAATCTAACGAACGGAGTTTCAGGGTTTCATGAGCTTGAGCCATTTGTATTGCGATACAACTGTGCATCCCAGTAGCCCAAGTACTGTTATATCATGCAGGAACTCCAGGTCCACATCATTTAATATTCCGAAAATATCGTTGAGTTCTAGCGTGGCATTGATAAGGAAAATGAAGGAACCTACTGAGAGTAGCTTCCAGTTATCATGAAGAAACGATTCATTCAGGAATGCTCTTGCCCTGAGCAGCTGCCCATCCTTTCCTTTCCTTACCGAATATGCGATATCAGCCACAAAATATGCTCCTACAAGTGCGAAGGTTATTATGAGGAACTGGATCAAGGGCTTCAGGTCTAACATATTAGCACCTTTTATTTGTGGGATGTACTCTATTTAAATAAAGGTGTGAAATGGGTGTGAAGGAAAATCACACGAACCGGGGGTATTGTGGCACTGTGTTCGGTAATCTTAAATCATGCCAGCACAATGGGGTAGGCGTGAGCCATACTGCCAAAACTTGGAATATGATTTTAGACGCAAGAATGCTGGTTTTGGATTTCAGTGCCAGCGACCCTGTGGCCCTGAGAATATCGATGCGTGGGTGAAAAAATCAGGGAATTCCAGCATCCATTTCCACACCGGAACGAATTTAATTAAATAGTTGTCATATTCTTCTGAACTTTCATGGTCATAAGTTATCACAATCATATCGCTACATTCAAGTTCCTTTCCTGCTCTTACCAGCGCGCTTAATTCTCTTTCTTTTGTCCTGAAATCATCTATATCATAACAGACCTGGATCAGTTGGGTGATTTTCTCACCTTTTTTCATAACAAAATCCACTTCTTTTTGTGAGTCAAAATAGAACAGGTCGTTCTCTGTCGAAAAACCCCTTCTAATGAGTTCCATGAAAACTGCATTTTCCATCAATCTACCCCTGCTCTCAATGCCATTTATGACAAGTAGCCCGTTATCGACAAAATATGGTTTTGGGATAGTCTGTTCTTTCTTCTTATAAGATTGCGAATATTTTCTCAACGTAAAAAGAACGATAGCATCTGAAAAATTATCGATGTAACTGTAGAGAGTATTTTTACTGACTTTTATTCCCATTGATTTTAAGTAATTATAAAACCCGTGAACTGAAAAATAATTTGAAGCTATAAGGTTTCTCAAAAGTAATTTTAAAACCTTAATGTTTTTTACATTGAATCTTTCAACCACATCTCTATATATCGTAACATCGATTATTTCCCGAAGGATCTTCTCCTTTCCATCTTCAAAAAACACGGTCTCAGGATAGCTTCCAGTCATGAATTTGCCGAGATGGTTAAGCAGTATTGATTTCTGTGATGTTGAAAGATAAGTTTCGATCTTAAAGTCCTTTGCTCTCAGGAATTCCCTGAAACTGAACGGATAGACATAATAAGGGATAGTCCTGCCTCTTAAACCAGTGGCTATCTCTTTGGAGAGAAGTTTGGATGATGACCCACTTATAAATATCTGGATGTTTTCACTATCTATAATAGCTCGAACAAATTTTTCCCATTCAGGGATTATCTGGATCTCATCGAGAAATAAATAGACCTTCTGATTTTTATTTTCAGGATATATTTCATAGAAAATTTGAAACAAATTCCTTATATCCGTGAGATCGCAGCCAATAAGCAGGTCGCTTTCCATGTTCATATAAAGAAGCCTGTTTTTTTCAATGTTTTTTCCCAGAAGATCTTTCATGACCTGGAACATGAGATATGTTTTTCCTGCTCTCCTTGGTCCTATTATTGTAACTGCTCTTTTGATTGGAAGTTCCTGGATATTTATGTCCCTTTCTGTTATTTCAGGCAGTTTAAACTCGAGAGAATCTTTTATCAGTTTTATCCAGATGTCCCTTTTTATCATAGTATTACATATAGGGAAACTAATTCAAATAGTTTCCCCCATTTATCACAAAAATAAAAAAGGATTAAATCAAATCGGAAAAAATTGCCGTAATCATTCAGAATACGTAAGAATATTGGCGATAGTTGCTGATTTCTATAATCTCTTATATAGCCGGTGATATTAGAGTGGTAGAGGTAGATGACGATTAAGAGAACATTTCGATCTTCATTTTACTTTATGATAATAAAGAGACGATAAAAATGATAAACCTGAAACTTGATACACCTTTGCTTGCTGAAAAATATGACGAGATAAGCAATATACAGTTTGATAACGGCTCGATCCTGATAGAAAAGCTTGGTGTATCTCCTTCGAGATCGGGGTGAGTGATGACCTTGGTCTTTTTGAGGACAGCAGTTTCGATTTGCGGGTTTCGGCTACCATCGCCACCTTCGGCGCTATCAAGGGCGATAAGAAGCATCTCAACATGACTCTTTTACTGATAGCCGTATTCGTAATACCCATGTTCCTTGGCATGCCGCTTGTAGCGAAAGCCATAGGCATGAACCAGGCGTGGGCAGGTGCATGGTTCGGCGGCACAATCGATACCACTGCCGCTGTGGTCGGAGCGGGGGCTTTCTACGGCGATGCGCTAAAATATATGAAAACCAGGTTCTGTCAAGTCTTCGGTTGTTTTGAACATTCTAAACCGTTGTCAAAAATCGGTTGCTGAATGAAATCTTTTTTTGTAGAAAAATATTAATAGATTACAAACATTTTTATCGATATAGTGTCGAAGGAGATGAGAGAAAAAATAACTGAAATGTAAAGTAAAACCGATGAAGATTTTACCCTACATACAGAAGTGCCAAGTACTCTTTTGTACGTTTTATAGGGTAATAATACTTTCGATGTAGCGAAGCAGATCAAAAAATAACATTGGAGAATAAATAATGAGTAATAATGAAAAAGATGCACCTTCAGAATCCGAACCTTTAACAACATTAAAGGTAGGTGAATATACTTTTAAGGATTTAGGTTCAGCCGTTGCAGTAGAGTTAAAATCAAGTGTGCCTGAGGAAAGAAAACGAAAACAAGACTGACAATTATAAGAAAACCCAGAGATAAGGTGAACCATTTCATACTTTTTTCCAAATCTAAACTCTTATTTTTCATCAAATCGACTAACTCCTGTTGTATATTTGCAATCGTAATCGATAAGTCCCCAGTAGATTGAACATGGTCAGTTAAGTCTATTGTTTTGAAGGTTTCGGCTATGCTCAATACTTTCTGAGTTCTCACTTTAACAGTGCAATATCCATGCCACACACATTTAATTAATAGAATTATTTCGATGAGTAATATAATTGAGATATAGACAGAATCCTTGGATTCTTTAATTAGAGCTATATCAATAGTCATCAAAACACCAGAAAAAGCCACAATTTTATTGGCTTTATCCTCCATTTTATCAATTCTTTCTTGCACAAACCCCAATCCTTTCCAAGCAGAATCAAGTAACAGATTTGCGATTTTTTCAGCATCAGTCATATTATATCCCCTCACCTATAGGTTCAATTAGAAACACTTTGACTTTCTTTCCCACCCATTCTTTTGGCACATAAACCCGTCCCGAATTACCAGAAACTTTTACAGTTTTTTCCACAACTTGATACGCTTGAACCTCTATTTTCATTTGTTCATTCATAATGTTAAATATATAGCTATATAATAAATACTTTGTGGTCTAAAATCGCTACTTATCATATACAAAATAAGACCAAACCTTTAATACTATGTAGCTACATATTAGCTATTTGGTGATTTGAAATGTTTGCCAACAACGAAAACAAAATGCAAACCTTAGAAACGAGAGAGGATAGAGGAAGAGCAATAGCAGAGAAAGACGGTCAGATAAAGAGAATTGATGATAATACTTACAAAGTAAAATCGCAGTCAAGAGACAAGTTTTATAATGTAAGAAACACTGAAATAGGGTGGAGATGCAATTGCCCTGACCATGAATCGAGGGGCGTAAAGTGTAAACATATATTTGCAGTTGAATTCAGTTTTAAATTAAGAGAGCAGGTAAAAAAGAGCGTAGTGATACAGCCAGTAACGATTTCAGATTGTATTTTCTGCCACTCTATAAACCTTAAGAAAAACGGCATACGGCACAACAAAAGCGGGGATATTCAGAGATTCGAATGTTTGGATTGCCATAGAACATTTAGCATCAACATAGGCTTTGAGAGAATGAAACATAATCCAAAGGCCGTTACAACAGCTATGCAGTTGTATTTTAGCGGTGAATCGCTCAGGAATACACAGAAATCCCTCAAATTCATAGGTGTTGAGGTTTCATATCAGACTATCAGCAATTGGATCGAGAAGTACACCCTTCTTATGAAACAATATGTCGATAAGCTACAACCCAATGTCGGCACTACATGGAGAGCCGATGAAGTTTTCGTGAAGTTCAGTGGAAACATGAAGTATCTTTTCGCTTTGATGGACGATGAAACGAGATACTGGATAGCTCAGGAAGTCGCTGATACGAAGTTTAAACACGATGCTCAGGGATTGTTTAAACCGTAACTCTTCCTCTTTTACGTAATACTCAGATCAATCCCCATATTTTCATTAAGTAATCGTGTCTTTTTAGGAATCTCAGAAACTATCCAATTATCTCCGATCTTGACATGAAATACTC